>NZ_JAYLLH010000013.1:0-111507 GCF_035818635.1 Mesobacterium hydrothermale
GTTTGGCGGGCAGACCCCAACGACATCATCGCCGCAAGAAATCGAGGGTTCCAAATGTTGGATTCAATCCACTAGCCGAGGCCTGTTTCCGCATGATCGTCGAGTCGGGCATCCTGCCCGAAGGTGCGGTGCAGCTGATCGTCGGCGGGACCGGCAACCTCCTGGATCACCTCGGTCCACAGGACGTGGTCAGCTTTACCGGCTCTGCCGCCACCGCGCTCAAGCTGCGCTCGAACATGACCCTGCTGCGCAACTCCACCCGGTTTGTTGCCGAACAGGACAGCCTGAACGCCTCGATCCTTGGCCCTGACGCCGCGCCGGGCACGCCCGAATTCGACCTGTTCATCAAGCAGGCGGCGCAGGAAAGCACCGTCAAGGCCGGGCAGAAATGCACGGCGATTCGCCGCATCATCGTGCCGGACCGTCACATCGGCACCGTGGCAGAGGCGCTGTCGGCCCGGCTGGCCACCACCACCATCGGCGACCCGGAAACCGATGTGCGCATGGGCGCGCTGGTGTCTGCCGCGCAAAAGGCCGACGTCCTGGCGGTGGTCGATCGCCTGGCAGGCGAAACCACCCGCGTCCCCACGGGCGATCTCGCGGTACCCGACGCCCCCGGCACCGGCTTTCTCGCCCCCATCCTGCTGCGCTGCGACGATCCCGACGCCGCCCGCGCGGTCCATGACTGCGAAGCGTTTGGCCCGGTCTCGACCCTGATGCCCTACCGCGATCTCTCCCACGCGGCAGAGCTTGCCAATCGCGGCGGCGGCTCGCTTGTGGCCTCGCTCATCACCCATGACCCGGCGGTGGCGCGCTGCGTCGCGGTGGAAACCGCCGCCTGGCACGGGCGGCTCTACATCGCCGACCGCGACAGCATGGGAGAGGCGACAGGCCATGGCTCCCCGCTGCCGCATCTGCTGCACGGTGGCCCGGGCCGCGCCGGCGGCGGCGAGGAGCTTGGCGGTATCCGCGGCGTTCTGCACTACATGCAACGCTGCGCGGTGCAGGGCTCACCCGACATGCTGACCGCCGTCACCGGCCAATGGGTGCCAGGCAGCGCCGAACGCGGCGACCCCGTCCACCCGTTCCAGCAAACCTTCCACGATCTCGCCATCGGCCAGACACTGTGGACGGCAGAGCGCCAGGTCACGCTTGAGGATATCGAGCATTTCGCCCATTTCACCGGCGACACCTTTTATGCCCACATGGACGAAGACGCCGCGCGCGCGAACCCGTTCTTCCCCGGCCGTGTGGCCCATGGCTACCTTTTGCTCAGCTTCGCTGCCGGGCTTTTCGTCCAGCCCGACCCGGGGCCGGTGCTGGCCAACACCGGGCTGAACGCACTCAGCTTCCAGAAACCGGTCAGCCCCGGCGACACGATCCGCGTCCGCCTGACCTGCAAGCGCAAGACCCGCCGAACCGACAGCTACGGAGAGGTCGCGTGGACCGCCACGCTCTACAACCAGGACAGGGACCAGGTGGCGGAATACGAACTGCTGACCATGGTCAGCTACAGCCGCTGATCCTTTCATCTTTCCCATAAATACTCGAACGCAACGGCACCACGCGCGTGCCGTTGCATTGCCGGGCAAAGCCCTTAACCATGGCCCGATGGATCCGCTCGCGCCCCTTGTCACCCGCCTGCATGCCGAAGGCCGCCTGCGGGTCTGGTCATTGGTCATCACCGTCTTCGGTGACAGCGTGCAGCATCGCGGCGGGCGTATCGCCACCGCGCGGCTGTCGCGGCTTCTGGGCCGGATCGGCATCGGCAACAGCGCGTTGCGCACGGCCCTGTCCCGGCTGGCCAGCGACGGCTGGATCGAAGGGCGGCGCGAGGGGCGCAACAGTTCCTACTGCCTGACCCGCAAGGGGTCCGAGACATTCGGCCCCGCCACTGCCCGCATCTATGCCCCGCCGCGCCTTGGGCCTGTGACGGACTGGGTGTTCGATGCCGGGCCCGACTTGCCGGGGCTGACCGTGGCCGGGGGCACCCTGCGTCCCGCAGATGTCCCGCAACCCTCGGGCGCGGGTTTTCGGATCACCGGCCAATTGTCGCCCACGTCGCGGCAGGCGGTGATCGACGGGCTGGATCCGGACCACCTGACCGCGCTGGAACGGCTGGCCGCGGATCTGTCCGACCTTGGCGCGATCGCGAACCCCGACCCGCTGACCGCCGCATCCGCTCGCATCCTGCTGATCCACCGCTGGCGCCGCCTGGTGCTGCGCTGGCCCGAACTGCCGGCGGAACTGATGCCCGACGCGATCACCCCGCGCGACCTGCACGCGGCGGTTGCCAGGCGCTATGCCACGCTTTCTCCGCGGGCCGAGCACTGGTTCGACCGTGGCGATGGCGACATGGCAGCGATGCCTGCGGCGGCAGAGGCCTTCGCCAAACGCTTCGGCGGGCGCGGACTCTCTTGATTTGTGGAAAAATCAGCGCAACTGTTGAGAAATGAACAGCCTGACCCCGTTTCCCGGCGGCACCAGCGCGTCGCAGGTCGCCTTCCACCGGACCGAGCTTTCGGTCATCCTGTCGCTTTACGGTCGGATGGTCGCCGCCGGAGAATGGCGTGACTACGGTATTTCCAACCTGCGTGACGTGGCCGTGTTTTCCGTCTTTCGGCGCACGGCGGAAAACCCGCTCTACAAGATCGAAAAGCGCCCCGCGCTGCGTCTGAAACAGGGGATGTACGCGGTGATCGGCATGGATGGCCAGGTGTTGAAACGCGGACAGGACCTGAAGACCGTGCTGCGCGTCCTGGAACGCAAGCTTATCCGCCCGGTGGAATAGGCCTCAGCTGGTCCGATGCGGCGCGAAGAGCGCGGCCAGCGTCAGGATCAGCCCCGACACCGTCGCGATCATCCCCGCCGCGCTGACCGACTGCGTGAAGCCCAGCCAGATCGGCCCGTACCCGGCCAGAACGTACCCCGCAACCGCCGCCAGCGCGGCAAAGCCAAGGCTCCACCACACCTGTGCCTGCAAGCTGTTGGTCATCAACCGCGCGGCTGCGGGCGGGCAGATGAACATGGCGATCACGATGATCGACCCCACGGCATCGAATGCCGCGACCGCCGCAATCGCCGCCAGCACCACCAGCCCGAAACCGATCAGTGCCACCGGCAGTCCCTGCGAACGGGCAAACTCTTCGTCGAAGGTGGACAGTTTCAGGGGCCGCCAGAACAGCCAGATCGCCCCGGCCACCAGCAGCAGGCACAGCGCCATCCGCGCCAGTTCCGGCGGCAGGCCTTGCAAGGCCCGGGGGTCCAGCAGCGAAGACCAGCCCAGCCCGTCCAGCCAGATCAGGCTTTCCAGGTTGCCATACAGCGCGTGCTGTACGTCAAGGTGCACAGATGACGTGTCGGATTGCTCCAGCAGCAACACGCCACCGGCGAACATCGCGGTGAAAACGACCCCCATCGCCGTGCCGGCGTTCAACCGCCCCAGCCGCCGCACCGCCTCGATCAGCAGCGCGGCCAGGATCGCGGCCCCGGCGGCGCCCAACAGCATCGGCCAGGTGCTGACCTGCCCGGTCAACAGAAAGGCCACGACGATCCCGGGCAGCACCACATGGCTGATCGCATCGCCCATCAGCGCTTGCCGCCGCAGCAGCAGGAAATTGCCGGGCAAGGCGCAGGCCAGCGCGGCAAGGGTCCCGATCAACAGCGGGGGCAGGGACAGGGCGACAAACTCGGCTCCCATGATCAAAGGCCCCGTGCTGCGCGTCTGTGCCGGATCGCCCGGGCCAGGGCCCCGCGCCGGGGCGCGGCCACCAGCGACAGGGTAAACAGCGCGACGCCCACCAGCACGATGATCGGTCCGGTTGGCAGGTTCGGCGCCGATGCCGACAGCGCCGCGCCGACATAGGCGGCGACCGCGCCCAGCCCGCCCGACAGGACAACCAGCCGGGAAACGCTGTCGGTCCAGAACCGCGCCGTGGTAGGCGGGATGACCAGCAGCGCGACGATCAGGATCAGCCCGACGATCTTCAGCCCGACCACCGTGATCGCCAGGACCAGCCCCATCAGCATCGCGTCGCTCTTGCGCTGCGACACCCCCTGCGTCGCGGCAAAGACCGGATCGAACGCGGTCAGCGTCAGGGGCCTGCGAAACAGGAACACCCCTGCCAGCACGGCCAGCCCGCCAAACGCGATGATCACCGCTTCGGAAAACAGCATCCCGGCGGTCGAGCCCAGAAGATAGCTTTCCAGCCCGGCCTGACGGCCTGCGGGCAGGGCCTGCACCACGGTCATCAACACGATCCCGAAACCGAACAGCACCGACAACGCGGCACCGATGGCGGCATCTTCGGGCAGGCGCGTCCGGGTTGTCAGCCAGCGCACCCAGCGCAGCCCCAGCCAGGCCGACAGCGCCGAGCCGGCCATCAGCGCCAGCACATCCCGCCCGTCACCGCCCAGCAGCGTCAGGATCAGGAACACCCCGACCAGCCCCGGCAGGGTGGCGTGGCTGACCGCGTCGGACACCAGCGCCCGCTTGTGCAGGAACAGGAATGCTCCGACAGCGCCAGCCGCCAGCCCCAGCGCCGCCGCGCCAAGCGCGACAAGGCTGGCGTTGTAGCCCAGTTGCAGCATCAGCGCCTGCCAGATCATGCCGCCCCCAGCGCCAGCGTGGCGGTGTCCAGCCGCCCGCCATAAGCGCGGTGCAGGGCCTCGGGGGTAAAGGCCTGCGCCACCGTACCCTCGGCAATCCGTTCCCGGTTGACCAGGAACACGTCGTCGAAATACCGCGCCACCGTGCTCAGGTCGTGGTGCACGCAGACGATGGTCCGGCCTTCGTCGCGCAGCGCGTGCAGCACTCCGATGATCGCGCGCTCGGTGGCCATGTCGACCCCGGCAAAGGGTTCGTCCAACAGGTACACCTCGGCCTGCTGCGCCAGGGCGCGGGCAAGGAACACGCGCTGTTGCTGGCCGCCGGAAAGCTGCCCGATCTGGCGTCTGGCAAAATCGCGCATCCCCACGCGGTCCAGACAGGCAAGGGCCCGGTCGCGATGCGCGGAACGGATCCGGCGCAACAGGCCCAGTTCGCGGGTGAGACCCATCAGCACAACATCCAGCACATCAGACGGGAAATCCCAGTCCACCGCCGCCCGCTGCGGCACATAGGCGACCCGCCCGCGCTGGCGCTCGAAGGGCTGACCAAAGATCGTGACCTGCCCTGACAGGCGCGGCACGATCCCAAGCGCGGCCTTGAGCAGGGTCGATTTCCCCGCCCCGTTCGGCCCGATGATCGCCGTCATCCGCCCGGCCAGGGCGGTCATGTCGACGTCCAGAACCACCGGCTGGTCGCCATAGCTGACCGTCAGGCCGCGCAGGGCGAACGGCACTGCGTTCAGGTCCGTCGGCGTCACGGGGGTCACGTTCCCCAAGGTGACGGGCAAGGTCTCGCTCATGCGCCCAGCCTGCCCGTCATGCCGCGCGCAGGCACGTCCGCGCCAAGTGCCCCTGCGATGGTCGTCACGTTGTGGTCGATCATGCCCACATACGTCGCCTCGTAGGTGCCAGGGGCACCCATGGCATCGGAATAAAGCTCGCCTCCAACGGTGACGCGATGCCCGCGCGCCGCGGCGCCTTCGATCAGTGCGCGCAGGTTGCGGTCAGAAACAGAGCTTTCGACGAAAACCGCGCCGATCTGGCGGTCGACCAGCAGGTCTGTCAGGCTGCGGATGCGGTTCAGCCCGGCCTCGCTTTCGGTCGAAATGCCCTGGATGCCTTCGACCTGGAACCCGAAATCTCGCCCGAAATAGCCAAAGGCATCATGGGCGGTCACCAGCACGCGCGCGGCTTCGGGAACCCCAGTCAGCATGTCTTGTGCATAGGTTTGCAGCCGGTCCATCTGCGCCAGATAGGCCTGGGCATTCGCGCGCAGGGCATCGGTCTGATCCGGCAGCAGCGCAGTCAGCGCCATTTCCACTGCGCCCACGGCATGGCGCCAGAGCGACGGCACCATCCAGACATGCGGATCGGAGCGGGTGGACCGGTGGATCACCAGGTTTTCGGGAACCGCTTCGGCCACGGCGACCACGCGGGTGCGCGCGGCAAGACGGTCCAGAAACTCGGTCATCTGCGCCTCCAGGTGCAGCCCGTTGCACAGCACTAGGTCGGCGCGGGTCAGCGCAACGATGTCGCTGCGGGTCTGGCGATAGCCGTGCGGGTCCACACCCGGTCCCATCAACGTGGTCAGGTTTACCCGGTCCCCGGCGATCCCGGCCACGGCATCGGCGATCATGCCGGTGGTCGCAACGATTGACGGGCGCGACGCGGCCAGCGCCGGGACCGTCGCAAGGGGCAAGGCGGCAAGGGTTGTCAGCAGCGTTCGGCGGCTTGGCATGGGGTCTCTCTGTTGCAATTCATTCGCAACAAGATATGTGCGCCGAACGCGATTGGTCAAGTCACCTGTGAATGACTCGCAAAAGCAGACTTTTGCCGTGGCGGCAGTGCTCTGCCTGCGTGCTTGCCTTGCGCGGTGGCCCGTGCGATTTTTCGCGGGTCCCAACAGCCGAAGTCGAGCGATGCACAGCACCCATAGTCCCAGCCAGATTCACTTGCCCCAGACCACCGAGCCGCGCAATCCCGGCATGGCGCTGGACCTTGACTGGGTGATGCGCGCCACCGCCAACCGGTCGGCCATCGAACGGCGCGCGGCAACGCTGCCGGGGCGACGGTCGGTGAAGAAGGATTTTCAGGCGGCGTGGCTGTGCCGGGCGATTTCCTGCATCGACCTGACGACGCTGGCGGGCGATGACACCGCGGGCCGGGTCGGGCGGCTGTGTGCCAAGGCGCGCCAGCCGGTGCGCGCCGACCTGCTGGACGCTTTGGGCATGGGCGGGCTGACCGTGGGTGCGGTCTGCGTGTATCACGACATGATCGCACCGGCGGTCACCGCGCTGGAGGGCAGCGGCATTCCCGTCGCCGCGGTCAGCACCGGCTTTCCCGCAGGGCTGTCGCCGTTTCACCTGCGCGTGGCCGAGATCGGCGAAAGCGTGACCGCGGGCGCGGCGGAAATCGACATCGTGATTTCCCGTCGTCACGTCCTGACCGGCAACTGGCAGGCACTTTATGACGAGACGCGTGCCTTTCGCGCCGCCTGCGGCGAGGCGCATGTGAAGGCGATCCTGGCGACGGGCGAGCTGGGCACCTTGCAGAATGTCGCGCGGGCCTCGCTGGTCTGCATGATGGCGGGGGCAGATTTCATCAAGACCTCTACCGGGAAGGAAAGCGTGAACGCGACCCTGCCGGTGTCGCTGGTGATGATCCGCGCGATCCGCGACTATCACGATGCGACGGGCTACCGCGTTGGCTACAAACCCGCGGGCGGGATTTCCAAGGCCAAGGACGCGTTGAACTACCTTGCGCTGATCAAGGAGGAACTGGGTGACCGCTGGCTGCGGCCCGACCTGTTCCGGTTCGGGGCGTCGAGCCTGCTGGGCGATATCGAACGGCAGCTGGAACATCACGTCACCGGTGCCTATTCCGCCGGTTGGCGGCACGCGATGGCCTGAGGGGCGCGCAGCGATCTTGCCTGACGGCGTGCCCATGACACGCGGGGAATTGAGTATTTTTGGAAAGATGAAAGCATGACCATCAAGGATATCTTCCAGTCCATGGACTATGGCACCGCCCCCGAAAGCGCAGGGGACGCGCTGGCCTGGCTGGTCGACCAGGGAGACCGGTTCGGGCATTTCATCGACGGTGCCTTTACCGAGCCAGGTGACGGGTTCGAAAGCCGCAACCCGGCGACGGGCGAGGTGCTGGCGCTGCTGACCCAGGCGACGCCGGCCGATGTGGAGGCTGCTGTCAGCGCGGCGCGTCGGGCCCAGCCGAAATGGGCGCGGCTGGGCGGCGCGGGGCGCGCGCGGTTCCTGTATGCGCTGGCGCGTCTGTTGCAGAAACACGCGCGGCTGTTCGCGGTGCTGGAAACGCTGGACAACGGCAAGCCGATCCGTGAGAGCCGTGACATCGACGTGCCGCTGGCGGCGCGGCATTTCTATTACCACGCGGGCATGGCGCAGCTGATGGCCGCCGAACTGCCCGGGCGCGAGGCGCTGGGCGTGTGCGGGCAGGTGATCCCATGGAATTTCCCGCTGCTGATGCTGGCGTGGAAGGTGGCGCCGGCGATTGCCATGGGCAACACCGTTGTGCTGAAGCCTGCCGAGTATACCTCGCTGACCGCGATGCTGTTCGCCGATATCTGCCGCCAGGCGGGGCTGCCCAAGGGGGTTGTCAATATCGTGACCGGCGACGGTCACGTCGGCGAGATGATCGTGAAGGCCGATGTGGACAAGGTGGCCTTTACCGGTTCGACCGAGGTCGGTCGCAAGATCCGCGCGGCGACTGCCGGGTCGGGCAAGGCCCTGACGCTGGAGCTGGGAGGCAAGTCGCCATACATCGTCTTTGAGGATGCCGATATCGACAGCGCGGTCGAGGGGCTGGTCGATGCGATCTGGTTCAACCAGGGGCAGGTCTGCTGCGCCGGATCGCGCCTGATCGTACAGGAAGGGATTGCCGAGCGGTTTCACGCCAAGCTGCGCGCCCGGATGGACAAGCTGCGCATCGGCGACCCGCTGGACAAGAGCATCGACGTAGGCGCGATCGTCGATCCGTCGCAGCTGGCGCGCATCCAGGCGTTGGTGGATGGCAATACCGAGGGTGAGGTGTACCGCACCCCGTGCACCTTGCCGAACCAGGGCTGTTATTATGCCCCGACATTGATCACCGGGCTGCACCCGGCCTCGCACCTGATGCAGGAGGAGATCTTTGGTCCGGTGCTGTGCGCCACCACCTTCCGCACCCCGGGCGAGGCGGTCGAGATCGCCAACAACACCCGCTACGGGCTGGCGGCGTCGGTCTGGTCGGAGAACATCAACGTCGCGCTGGACATCGCGCCGAAACTGGCCGCGGGCGTGGTCTGGGTCAATGGCACGAACATGTTCGATGCCGCGGCAGGGTTCGGCGGTGTGCGCGAAAGCGGCTTTGGCCGCGAAGGTGGCTGGGAGGGGTTGCAGGCCTACACCCGGCCCGCGGGCAAACCGAAGCCGCTGAAACCCGTGATGCCCTTCAAGGGCGACACGGTCGAGCCGCAGGCTGTGGACCGCACCGCCAAACTGTACATCGGGGGCAAGCAGGTGCGCCCCGATGGTGGCTATGCCCGCGCGATCCATAACCGCAACGGCACGCTGATCGGGCAGGCGCCCATCGCCAACCGCAAGGATGTCCGCAACGCGGTCGAGGCGGCGCAGGGGGGCAGGGGCTGGGCCGCGGCCACGGCGCATCTGCGGGCGCAGATCCTCTATTACATCGCCGAAAACCTTGCCGCGCGGAAAGACGAATTCGCCGTGACCTTGAACCGGATGACCGGGACGCGCAGCGGTGACAAGGAGGTCGATGCCAGTGTCGACCGGCTGTTCACCTATGCCGCCTGGGCCGACAAGTTCGACGGGCAGGTGCGGTCCGTGCCGATCCGGGGTGCGGCGTTGGCGATGCGCGAACCCTGCGGCGTGATCGGGGCATTCTGCCCGGACGACGCGCCGCTTCTGGGGCTGGTGTCGGTGATGGCGCCGGCGATCGCCATGGGCAACCGGGTGGTGCTGGTGGCCAGCGAACCCTTCCCGCTGGCGGCCACGGATTTCTACCAGGTCCTGGATACGTCCGACCTGCCGGGAGGTGTGGTCAATATCCTGACCGGCAGCCATGCCGATCTGGCCCCGGCGCTGGCCAGCCATATGAACGTGGAGTCGGTCTGGTCATTCTCGTCGACCGACCTGTCGGCGGTGATTGAAAAGGCGGCGGCGGGGAACCTGAAGCGCACCTGGGTCAACGATGGCGCTGCCCGCGACTGGTTCGGGGCCGAGGGCGAGGGCCGCCCCTTCCTTGAGGCGGCGACCGAGGTCAAGACCGTTTGGATTCCCTACGGCGCCTGAACCCGTGCTATGACAGGGGTGTGAGAGAGGAGTTCCACCATGCCCCTGCCAGCCTTCATCCGTGCCCTTCCTGCCGCCGATATCCCGGTGCCCGAGGATCTGGTGACGACCAACGCGATGCAGTCCGAAGACGGGCTGATCGTGTTTTTCACCATTCACAAGGATATGGAAATCCCGCCGCATTCCCACGGCCCGCAATGGGGTATGGTGATCGAAGGTCGGTTCGAACTGACGATGAACGGCGAAACCCGAGTCTGCACGGCTGGCGACTCCTATGACATTCCGGCCGGAGTCGAACACGGGGCAAAGCTGACGGCGGGCACGATCCTGATGGATGTCTTTGCCGAACACGACCGTTACGCGTTGCGGCGCTGACCTGCGGGGGTTTGCGGGAAGGCCGGGCGAAAACCCTTGGCCATCCGGGCCCGGATTTGCAACAGTCGGGGCAACGGTCACGCAACGCGCCCCGTGCCGGGCGCAGGGAGAATTCGCATGAAGACTCATGTTCTTGCCGCCTGCACGCTTCTTGCCGGGTGCGGGTATTTCGACAGTGACACCATCGAACGGCTGACCAATGTCTCGCCGCTCGAGGCCGATCCGGGCCAATACGAAGTTGTCGTGACCCTGCCAGAGGGGTTGGATATCCCGCGCGGCGGGGCGGTGTTGAACGTGACCGCGCAGCGCCCTGACACCCATGCCAGCAGCAGCGGGCGGTATGTTCTGCAACGGCGTGAAACCACCGAAGGGGCGCTTTTGTTCCGGGTGGCCCCTGGCGATCTGCCCCAACTCAAGGCGCAACAGGCCCTGATCCGCGACTGGGAGGCCGAGACCGGCGGCGCGACCACGGGCACATTTGGCGTCGATGTCGATGCCTGCCGCAAAGGCGACGGCCCCGATCTGAACGGGCTGATGAGCATTTCTCTGATCGAAGGTACGGGGACTGCGCCGCGTGTGCTGGTGCCGCCAACCCCGGTCCGGCAGGTGGTCATCACCGGCGGCGACAATCAGGTTATTCTGCCGCCCTGCGGGCTCTGACAGTTTCGCGCAGCCGTCACAGAACAGTCATTCCCCCGTTACACAAGCGGCGCACCTGTCGCGGGTGATTATCCAACGGGGATCCTGACATGACTGGACGTCTTGTTTGCCTGACCTCGGCCCTTGCGTTTTGCGCCGGTGCCGCGTCGGCGGAAATGAATTTCAACCGCATCGCCAGCTTTGAAACCTGGCGCAACATGGCCGAAGGCGCGGATACCAAGCGCGAATCCTCGGCCGAGATCATCGCCGCCAGCGACGACGGCATGACACTGGTCTATTCCGACAGCCCGCTGGGCGTCGTCGGCCGCATCGACATCACCGACCCGAAGAACCCGCAGCCGCTGGGCAACACCGATATGGACGGCGAGCCGACCTCGGTCACCGTGATCGGCAATACCGCGTTCGTTGGCGTCAACACGTCTGAAAGCTACACCAAGCCGGGCGGCAAACTGGTGTCGCTCGACCTTGCTTCTGGCGCGATCACCGGCGAATGCGATCTGGGCGGCCAGCCCGATTCGACCGCGCATGACGACGCGGGCACCTTTGTCGTCGTCGCCATCGAGAACGAGCGCGACGAAGATCTTGGCGACGGCCGCGTCCCGCAGATGCCCGCCGGGTGGGTCACGAAGGTGATGATCGAAAACGGCGCGATGAACTGCGATGTGCAAAAGATCGACGTGACCGGTCTTGCCGCCATTGCCGGCGAAGACCCGGAGCCGGAATTCGTGGACGTGAACGGTCTGGGCGAAATCGTCGTGACCATGCAGGAAAACAACGAAATGGTCGTGATCGGCGCCGATGGCACCGTGCTGAACCACTTCTCTGCCGGTGCTGTCGATCTGGTACGTGTCGATCTGGACGACGAGCGCGCCGCGCTGACCTTTGACGGCGAACAGCCCGGCCGCCTGCGCGAACCCGATGGGGTCCAGTGGTTGGACGACAACCATTTCATGATCGCCAACGAAGGCGATATGGACGGCGGCTCGCGGTCGATCACCGTGTTCCACAAGGACGGCACACTGGTCTACGAATCGAACTCAGCGTTCGAAACCGCAGTTATCCAGGCCGGTCACTACCCGGACAAACGCTCGGACGCCAAGGGTGTGGAACCCGAGGGCATGGAATTCGCCACCTTTGGCGGAACGCCTTATGCGCTGGTCCTGACCGAACGCGCCTCGACCGTGCAGGTCTACGACGTGACCAACCCCGCTGCGCCGGTGCTGAAACAGACCCTGCCGTCGGGCATCGCGCCTGAAGGTGTGATCGCGATCCCGGAACGCAACCTGTTCGCCACCGCGAACGAGGCTGACCTGATCGAAGACGGCGGCGTACGCAGCCATGTCATGATCTATGAATACCAGGACGCACCGGCAGCCTATCCGCAACTGACTTCGGCCGGGGCGGACGAACTGATCGGCTGGGGCGCGAATTCGGGAATGGTCGCGGGCGAAGACGGTCTGGTCTATTTCGTCAACGACAGCTTCTACAGCTTCCAACCGCGCATCTTCACCGTCGATACCAAGCAGACCCCGGCGCGTATCGTGTCGGCGCTGGACGTGACCCGCGCTGGCCGCCCGGCCCAGAAGCTGGACATGGAAGGCATCACGCTGGACGGCAAGGGCGGGTTCTGGATCGCCTCGGAAGGCCGCACCGACCGGGTCATCCCGCACGCGATCTACAATGTGAACGCAAAGGGCGAGATCAAGAAGGAAATCGGTCTGCCGGCAGAACTGCTGGCCAACGAGATCCGCTTTGGTTTCGAAGGCGTCACGATGATCGGCGATACCCTGTGGATGGCCGTTCAGCGCGAGTGGAAAGACGACCCTAAGGGCTTCGTCAAGTTGGTGGCCTACAACACCGAAACCAAGGAATGGGGCGCTGTCCGCTATCCGCTGGAGCCGAAGGGCGCGGGCTGGATCGGCCTGTCGGAAATCGTGGCCCACGGTGACTGGGTCTATATCATCGAGCGCGACAACCAGATCGGGTCGAACGCCAAGGTGAAGAAGCTCTTCCGTGTCCCGGCCTCGGAGATGGTGGCCGCGCCGCTGGGCGGTGACCTGCCTGTGGTGAGCAAGCAAGAGGTCCGCGACCTGATCCCCGACCTGGCTGCCAACGGCGGCTATGTCGTCGACAAGGTCGAAGGGCTGGCGATTTTTGCGGACGGCACCGCCTGGGTCAGCACCGACAACGACGGTGTCGACGACAGTTCAGGCGAAACGTTCTTCTGGACCATCGGCAAGCTTCAGTAAAACGGGGCGGGCGGGGCCATCCGGCCCCGCCCGCGCTGGTCTTGTCCGGGCTTTGCCCGGACCCGGGGGAGGGGGCGCTGCCCCCTCTTTGCCGTTCCGGCAAATTCACCCCCGAGGTATTTGGAAAACCAAAGACGGATCAGGCGCGCGGGGCGGCCTGCATCAACCCTTCGTCCTTGAGCCGTGCGTGGGCTTCGTCCAGCGATTTCCAGGCCCGCTCGATCAGCGTGTCGATCTCGTCGCGGCTGATCACAAGCGGCGGAGAGATGATCATCCGGTCGTAGACGTGGCGCATGATCAGGTTGTTGGCGAAGCAGCGTTCGCGGGTGATGTAGCCGACGGTCCCGGCCTCGGCCGCGAATTGGGCGCGGCTGGCCTTGTCCGGGGTCAGCGCGATGGACCCCATCATGCCGACGATCCTGGCTTCGCCCACAAGCGGGTGATCTGCGAGCGATTCGAACTTTTCCTTCAGGTAGGGACCGGTGTCGGTCGCGACCCGGGTCACGATGCCTTCCTCGTCAAGGATGCGCAGGTTTTCCAGCGCCACGGCGCAGGCGACCGGGTGACCGGAATAGGTATAGCCGTGGTTGAACTCGACCCCGGCAATGACCTCTGCCACCTCGTCGCAGACCACCGAGCCGCCGATCGGTTGGTAGCCCGAGCTGAGCCCCTTGGCGATGGTCATGATGTGCGGGCGGATGTTCATGGTCTGGGAACCGAACCAGTTGCCGGTGCGGCCGAAGCCGCAGATGACCTCGTCCGCGATCAGCAGGATGCCGTACTTGTCGACGATCCGCTGGATTTCCGGCCAGTAGGTCGACGGCGGGATGATCACGCCGCCCGCGCCCTGCACCGGTTCGGCGATGAAGGCGCCGACGCGGTCGGGGCCGATCTGTTCGATCGCGGTTTCCAGCTCGCGGGCGCGGGCCAGGCCGAATTCTTCGGGCGACATCTCGCCGCCTTCGTTCCACCAATGCGGCTGGTTGATGTGGTGGATGTCGGGAATCGGCATGCCGCCCTGCGCGTGCATCCCCTTCATCCCACCCAGCGAGCCCGAGCCCACCGACGAGCCGTGATAGCCGTTCCAGCGCGCGATGATCACGTTGCGGTCGGGCTGGCCTTTCGCGTCCCAGTAGGTGCGCACCAGGCGGATGTTGGTGTCATTCGCCTCGGACCCCGAGGATGCAAAGAACACGTGGTTCAGATCGCCCGGCGCCAGTTCGGCGATGCGCTGCGCCAGCGCGATGGCCGGCACATGGGTGGTTTGGAAAAACGTGTTGTAATAGGGCAGTTCCTGCATCTGGCGCGCTGCGGCATCGGCCAGTTCCTTGCGCCCGTAGCCGATGTTGACGCACCAAAGACCGGCCATGGCATCAAGGATCCGCTCGCCTTCGCTGTCGGTCAGCCAGCAGCCTTCGGCGCGGGTGATCACGCGCGGGCCCTTGGCGCGCAGACCGGCGCCCTGGGTGAACGGATGCATGTGGTGGGCCGAATCGAGCGCCTGAAGCTCGGCCGTGGGCATGTGGTTGGAAACCTGGACCATGGAATGTGCCTTTTGTCGGAAGTGTCCTGCGATTGCGTGCAGAATATGATCAAATTTTGGGGCGGTCAATTGACGCCGTGCCTAGGCCTGGATCAAACCGTCCCGCAGTCGGGTCATGCCCTGTGCCACGTCCTGCGCGATGGCGCGCGATGCGGCTTCGGCGTCGCGTTGGGCAAGCGCGGTAAGCAGCGCTTTGTGCAGATCGGGTGTATCGCTGGGGCCCAGTGTCTTCAGAACCCCCCGCAGCGACGGGCCGAATCGCAACCACAACGCATCGACCATGCCCGACAGAATCGGTGCGTTCGCCAGCGCATATAGCCCGGCATGAAAGCGATAGTTCTGCGACAGGTAGCCAAAAACATCGTCATCGCGGATCGCTGTATCCAGCGCCGCGTCGATCGAGGCCAGCGCCGCAATGTCGGTTGCCGTGGCGCGCGCCGTGGCGCGCCGGGCCAGTTCCGGCTCCAGCGCGTTGCGCGCCACCAGCAACTGTTCCAGGTCATTGCCCTCCAGCACCGGCACGCAAATCCGGCGATTTCCCTGAAAATCCAGCGCCCCTTCGGCGGTTAGTCGGCGCAGCGCCTCTCTGACCGGGGTCATGCCCGCTTGTAATTCCTCGGTCAGGCCCTGGATCGTGACGGGTTGCCCCGGCGCCAGTTCGCCAAACAGGATCATCTCGCGCAGCCTGCGATACACCAGTTCATGCGCGGGCAAGCCCGCTTTTCCGACCATGGTTGGCGGACGTTCCATCATCGCTGCAATTGCCTGTTTTGGTATCGACACGAGTGATCTTGCTTTGGCTTTCGCACCATGAATAGATGCCTGCTGTTGCCATGAATGGCAATATTTGATCAAACTCGGGGCAAGGGATGCCAAATCCCGTCGCTCAAGGGGAGTATGGAATGACACTGAAACTGATGACCGCCACCGCGGCGCTGGCTCTGACCGCCGGTCTGGCCTTCGCCGAGGAAGTGCGCGTTTACAACTGGTCGGATTACATCGACGAAGAGCTTCTGTCGAAATTCGAGGCCGAGACCGGGATCGACCTGATCTACGACGTGTTCGACAGCAACGAAGTTCTGGAAACCAAGATGCTGGCCGGCGGGTCGGGGTATGACGTGGTGGTGCCCACAGGCACCTTCCTGCAGCGTCAGATCCAGGCGGGCGCCTTCCAGAAGCTCGACAAGTCCAAGCTGCCGAACCTTGTCAACATGTGGGATGTGATCTCGTCGCGGACCGCGACCTATGACCCCGGCAACGAATATTCCATCAACTACATGTGGGGCACCACCGGGATCGGCGTGAACGAAGCCAAGGTCAAGGAGCTGTTGGGTGACGACGCACCGGTGACCTCCTGGGATCTGGTGTTCAAGCCCGAGAATATCGAAAAGCTGGCCGCCTGCGGCGTTCACTTCCTGGATGCCCCGACCGAGATGATCCCGGCGGCGCTGAACTATATCGGGGAAGACCCCGACAGCCATGACCCCGATGTCATCGCCAAGGCCGAGCCGGTCTATATGGCGATCCGCCCCTACATCCAGAAATTCCACAGCTCGGAATACATCAACGCGCTGGCCAATGGCGATATCTGCGTGGCGATTGGCTGGTCGGGTGACGTGCTGCAGGCCCGCGATCGCGCGGCCGAGGCGGACAATGGTGTTGAAATCAGCTACTACGCGCCCGACGAAGGTGCGCAGATGTGGTTTGACCAGATGGCCATCCCCGAGGATGCCCCAAACCCCGATGGCGCGCACAAGTTCCTGAACTTCATCATGGACGCGCAGAACATGGCGGCGGCGTCGAACTATGTCTATTACGCCAACGGCAACAAGGCCTCGCAAGAGTTTCTTGAGGAAGACGTGATCGGCGACCCGGCGATCTATCCGGATGCGGCGGCGATGGAAAACACCTTCACCACCACGCCCTATGATCCCAAGGTTCAGCGCGTGGTGACCCGCCTGTGGACCAAGATCAAGTCGGGCACCTGATCCTGACCGTTTCGGCCCGCGCCACCCCGGCGCGGGCCTTCTTTATTGCGGAGACATGAATGGCCGTACCCGTCTTTGCCCCGTGGACCGATCCCGAGGAAAAACCGCTCATCCAGTTCCGAAACGTGACCAAGCGGTTCGGCGATTTCACCGCGATCGAAGATCTGACGCTGGACATCTACGCCAAGGAATTCTTCGCCCTGCTGGGTCCGTCCGGCTGCGGCAAGACCACTCTGATGCGGATGCTGGCCGGGTTCGAAAACCCGACCGAAGGCAGTATCCTGCTGTCCGGGCAGGATATTTCCGGCGTGCCGCCGAACATCCGCCCCGTGAACATGATGTTCCAAAGTTATGCCCTGTTTCCCCACCTCTCGGTCTGGGAAAACATCGCGTTCGGCCTAAAGCGCGAATCCAAGGACAAGGCCCAGATCCACGCCCGGGTCGATGAAATGCTGCGCCTGACGCGGCTGGAAAAATTCGCCCGCCGCAAGCCGCATCAGATTTCCGGTGGCCAGCGGCAGCGCGTGGCGCTGGCGCGGTCGCTGGCCAAGGCGCCGAAACTTCTGCTGCTGGACGAACCGCTGGGCGCGCTCGACAAGAAGCTGCGCCAGGACACCCAGTTCGAACTGATGGACATCCAGGAAAAGACCGGCACCACCTTCGTGATCGTGACCCACGACCAGGAAGAGGCGATGACCGTCGCCAGCCGCGTCGCCGTTATGGACGAAGGCAAGCTGATCCAGGTCGCCACGCCCGCCGAAATCTATGAACAGCCCAATTCCGTCTACGTTGCCGATTTTATCGGCGAGGTGACGATCCTCGACGGTCACGGCACCCGCACAGACGACGGCTATGATATCGCCATCGGCGAAGGGCTGCCCACGCTGCGGGCCAAGACCTCGCACGATCTGGGTGCCGGCGGCAAGATGCATCTGGCGATCCGTCCCGAAAAAGTGGCGATCTCGGCGGAAAAGCCCACCGACCGGCCCAATGCGCTTCAGGGCAAGATCCTTGATATCGCTTATCTCGGCAACATCTCGACCTATCACGTCGAACTGCCGGGCGGCACGATCGTCAAGGCGCAAGAGGCCAACACCCGCCGTCTGTCCCGCCGCAGTTTCACATGGGAAGACACCGTCTGGCTCAGTTGGACCGACACCGCCGCCGTCGTGCTGGAGCGCTGAGTCATGCGGCGCTTCGTCCTCATCGCCATACCCTACACCTGGCTGGTGCTGCTGTTCTTGGTGCCGTTCCTGATCGTGCTGAAAATCAGCCTTTCGGACCTTGCCCTTGCCCGCCCGCCCTACATGCCACAGTTCGACCCGTCGGCAGGCTGGGCCGGGGTCAAGGATTTCTTCAGCCAGCTCGATTTCGAAAACTTCGTTTTTCTGACGACAGACGATCTTTATTGGAAAGCCTATCTGTCCAGCCTCAAGATCGCGCTGATCTCGACCTTCGTAACCTTCCTCGTCGGCTATCCCATTGCCTATGGTATGGCGCGGGCGCCCGATGAATGGCGCCCGACACTGATGATGCTGGTGATCCTGCCGTTCTGGACCAGCTTCCTGATCCGGGTTTACGCCTGGATGGGCATCCTCAGCCAGGAGGGCCTGCTCAACCAGTTCCTGATATGGCTGGGGATCATCGACGATCCGCTGATCATCCTGAATACGCAAAAGGCGGTCTATGTCGGCATCGTCTACACCTATCTGCCGTTCATGATCCTGCCGATCTACGCCGCTCTGGAAAAGCTCGACAGCTCGCTTCTGGAAGCGGCCGAAGACCTTGGCTGTTCGCGCTTCTCGGCGTTCTGGCTGGTCACATTCCCACTGTCCAAGACCGGCATCTTCGCCGGCTGTTTCCTTGTGTTCATCCCCGCATTGGGTGAAATCGTCATCCCCTACCTGCTGGGCGGCTCGGAAACCCTGATGATCGGCAAGGTCCTTTGGGAAGAATTCTTCAACAACCGTGACTGGCCGGTGGCCAGCGCCGTGGCGGTGATCCTGCTGATGATCCTGATCGTCCCGATCATCCTGTTTGAACGCAACGAACAAAAGCAGCGCGAGGCCGACGGATGAGACGTTTTTCCTGGTTCAACGCCACCTCGCTGACGCTGGGTTTCGCCTTCCTGTACCTGCCGATGATCATCCTGGTGATCTACAGCTTCAACGCGTCCAAGCTGGTCACGGTCTGGGCCGGGTTCAGCCCGAAATGGTATGGCGAACTGTTGCGCAACGAACAGATGCTGGATGCCGCGTGGGTGACGGTGCGCGTGGCGTTCCTGTCGTCGACGCTGGCCACGCTGCTGGGCACCATGGGTGCCTATGTCCTGGTGCGCGGCGGGCGGTTCTATGGCCGGACGTTGTTCGGCGGCATGATCTATGCCCCCCTTGTCATGCCAGAGGTCATCACCGGCCTGTCATTGTTCCTGCTGTTCAAACCGATCTTCAGCCAGTTGGGCGTGCACACCATCGTACTGGCGCACGCCACCTTTTCCATGTGCTACGTGTCGGTGGTCGTGTCCTCGCGCCTTGTCACCTTTGACCGGTCGCTGGAAGAGGCCGCGCTGGATCTGGGCTGTTCCCCGTTCGAAGCATTCCGGCTGGTCACCCTGCCGATCATCGCACCGGCGGTGATCTCGGGCTGGCTTCTGGCGTTCACCCTGTCGCTGGACGATCTGGTCATCGCCAACTTCACCACCGGCCCCGGCGCCACCACCCTGCCGATGAAGATCTGGTCCGCGGTGCGTCTGGGCGTCAGCCCGGAAATCAACGCACTGTCGACCATCATGATCAGCCTGGTGACCATCGGGGTGGTCACTGCCTCGATTGTCTCTAAACGGGCCGCCGTCCGGCAAGCGCAGGAAGAGCAGGCCGCCGCGCGCGCCACATGAGGCGGGTATACGAGCCCGCCGCCTATGGCCCGCAACAGGGCTGCTGGTGGGCCGACACCATCGACGCGCCGGTCTGGGACAAGGTCCTGGGCGATCTGCGCGTCGATGTTGCCGTGATCGGCGGTGGCTTCACGGGTCTGTCCGCCGCGCTGCACCTTGCGCAGGACGGCATCGACGTCGCGGTTCTCGAGGCCGAAACGCCCGGATATGGCGCATCAGGCCGCAACGGCGGGTTCTGCTGTCTTGGTGGCTCCAAGGCCACGGACCGCATGATGATCAAGTCCGCGGGCCGCGACGCGGCGAAAGACTGGCACGCGACCGAGGTCGCGGCGGTCGACACCGTTGCCGGTCTGATCGACACCCACAGCATGCAGGTGGATCGTCATTCCAACGGAGAGACCCTGCTGGCCCACAGCCCGCGTGCGGTGGCCGAATTGCGTGCCCGGGTGGACGAGGTGCGCGCCGACTACGGCGTCGACCCCGAACTGCTGGACCGCGATGCGCTGCGCGAACACGGGCTGGCCGGGCCGTTTCACGGCGCGCTGACCGTGCCGATCGGCTTTGCCCTGAACCCGCGGAAATACCATTCCGGCCTGGCCCGCGCCGCGCAGACCGCCGGTGCCCGGCTTTTTGCCCGGACCGCAGTGGGCGGCATCACCCGCACCGGGGGCGCCTGGCGCCTGCGCAGCCACAATGGGACGATCACCGCCGATCGCGTCGTCATCGCCACGAATGGCTATTCGTCAGAAAACGTGCCCGATTGGTTGGGGGGCAGGTACCTGCCGGTTCAGTCCAGCGTGATCGTCACCCGGCCGCTAGGCTCTGACGAACAGGCGGCGCAGGGTTGGACCAGCGCGCAGATGGCCTACGATTCACGGATGTTGCTGCACTACTTCCGGCTGATGCCGGATGGCCGGTTCCTGTTCGGGATGCGGGGCGGTCTGCGCGCCACCCCCGGCGCCGAAGCCGCGATCCGCCGGAAAATCCGCGCCGATTTCCACACCATGTTTCCGGCCTGGCAGGATGTCGAGATCACCCACGATTGGTCCGGCCTTGTCTGCCTGATGCCGACCCTCGTCCCCTATGTTGGCCCCGTGCCGGACATGCCCGGGGTTTTCGCAGGCCTTGGCTATCACGGCAACGGCGTTGCCATGGGCAGCCACAGCGGTGTGATCCTGGCCGATCTGGTACAGGGGAAATCGTCCCGCGCACGCTATCCCGGTGTCCTGCGCCTCGTACCGAAACGCTTCCCGTTGGGCCGGTTCCGCCGCATGCTTCTGGCCCCGGCCTATACCATCGCCGGCCTGCTCGACCGCTGAACTCACGAAAAAATGCGGCAGCTGCGGCTTGCTCTTTGGCTCAGATCTGATACTTGATAAAAAAACTCAGATAACCGGAGTCCGCCAATGCGCCTGTCCATTCTGCCTGCCCTGACCGCCCTGGCCCTGACCGCCCTGGCCCTGACCGCAACGACCCTCGCCGCGCAAGAGGTGAACATCTATTCCTCGCGTCATTACGACACCGATGAACGGCTGTATTCGGATTTCGAAGACGCGACCGGCATCACCATCAACCGCATCGAAGGCAATGCCGACGAACTGATGGCCCGGCTTCAGGCCGAGGGGCGCAATTCCCCGGCGGATATCTTCCTGACCGTCGACACCTCGCGGCTGAAGCGCGCCAAGGACCTTGGCTTGTTGCAACCGATCGACAGCGCCGTTCTGGAACAGCGCATTCCCGCCAATCTGCAAGATGCCGACAATGCATGGTTCGGCTTTTCCCAGCGTGCGCGGATCTTCTTTTACAACAAGTCCGACGTGACCGATCCGCCGATGACCTACCTCGATATGGCCGACCCGAAATATCGGGGCATGATCTGTATCCGCTCGTCGGAAAACACCTATAACCAGACCCTGCTGGCCGCGATCATCACCAACCACGGGGCGGACGCGGCGCGCGCCTGGGCGCAGGGCGTGGTCGACAACATGGCCCGCCGTCCGCAGGGGGGCGACACCGACCAGTTGCGCGGGCTGGTGTCCGGCGAATGCGAAATCGCCGTGTCCAACACCTATTACTTCGCCCGTGCCCTGCGCACCAATGTCGACGGGATCACCGAAGGTCTGGACAACATCGGTTGGGTCTTCCCGTCGCAGAACGCCGAAGGCGCACATATGAACCTGTCGGGCGGGGGGGTGACGGTGCACGCACCGAACCGTGAAAACGCGATCAAGTTCCTGGAATACCTCGCCTCCGACCAGGCGCAGATCTATTTCTCGGCCGGGAATGACGAATACCCGGCTGTCGACGGCGTCCCGCTGGATGACGCGGTCAAGAAAATGGGCGCCTTCAAGCCCGACACCGTCGACCTGTCGAAGGTGGCCGAGAACCTGCCGGAGGCGCAGCGCATCTTCAACGCCGTCGGCTGGCGCTAAGCCTGCCGCCGGACCGGGCGCCGCGCGCGCCCGGTTTCCCCCTCCCCTTGTCAGGCGCGCCCGCGCATTGCCTTCCCCCGGTCCCCGGTCTTAACTGGCCGCGACCATGACACCGCACGCTGCATCCCCGACCGGCACGCCCGCCCCGACCTGGGCCCCCGCATGACCGCGCCCACGCCCCTGACCGCGAACAGGCGAGCGCGGATCGAAGGCCATCTTGCGATGCTGCTGTTTTCGGTCATCGTTGCCGGGTCCAATTCCTTTGGAAAACTCATCGCGGGCGATATCGACCCCGCAGCCCTGACCGCCGTCCGCTTTGCGCTGGGCGCCGTGCTGCTGGGAGCGGGGCTGGCCGCGACGGGGCGGCTGAATCCCGCGCATTTCCGCGCGCCGTGGCGCTATCTGCCGTTGGGTGCGGCCTATGCCACCTTCTTCGTGCTGATGTTCGAAGCGCTGAAAACCACCTCTCCAGTCTCGACCTCGGCGATTTTCACCATGATGCCTTTCATCGCCGCGCTGATGGGCTGGGTGCTGTTTCGTCAGCGCAACGCGCCCTTGGTCTGGGTGGCGTTGATGATCGGGGCATTCGGGGCGCTTTGGGTGGTCTTTCGCGGCTCGCTTTCGGCGTTCCTCGGCTTCGGGCTGGGCCGGGGCGAACTTTTGTACCTGATCGGCACCGCCGCCCATGCGGCCTATGCCGTCCTCGTCCCGCACCTGCGGAGGGGCGAACCGGTCTACGCGGTCTCGCTGGGGGTCGCGGTCAGTGGTGCGGCGATCCTGATGGTGATGTTCTTCCCCCACATCACCGCCACCAACTGGGCGGCGCTGCCGCTGCGGGTCTGGGTCGTGCTGGCCTATCTTGCGATCCTCGCGGGCATCGGAACCTTCTCGCTCGTCACCCTCGCAGCCCAGCGCCTGACTCCGGCCAAGGTGACCGCCTACACCTACCTGACCCCGTTCTGGGTGGTCCTGATGGAGATGGTGTTGGGCAATGGCGTGCCCACGTTTGCGGTCTTGCTGGGGGGTGTGCCAATCATTCTGGCGCTGATCCTGCTGTTCTACGAATCCGAGCGCCCGCAGCAGCGGCAAAAGGCGTGATCCCGGCATCACCGCAGAGGCCGGTCGATCCCGCGGGCTACGCGCCGGGCTGAAGGGACGTGGCCCGCAAGCGGCCAGAGATCACCGCCGCCAGCGCCACCATCCCCGCCGCCGTGCCCAGCACCAGCGGCAACCCGCCCAGCTGATAGGTCAGCCCGGACAGAACCGTGCCCGCCAGCCGTCCGCCTGCGTTCGCCATGTAGTAGAACCCCACATCCATCGTCACCCGCTCTGATCGGGTGAACGCAAGGATCAGGTAGGAATGAAGCGACGAATTGATAGCGAACAGCGCCCCGAACACCAAAAGCCCCGCCACCAGCGTTACCGTCAGCCACGCCTGCGGTTCGGGCGACACCCACGCTGCCACGGTCAGCACCGCGGGCACCACGAACAGCGCGGCGGCCCAACTGCGCGCGGCGTGGATCAGGTCTGCCTCTGGCCGGGACGCAGCGCGCAGGATCCCCGGCGCGCTGGCCTGCACAGCCCCGTACAGGATGATCCACCCCGCCATGAACGTCCCGATCAGGAAGAACGCCGCGCGGTTCCCGGCCTCTGACCCGTCCGACAGCACGGCGTAGAAATAGACCGGGATGCCGACGACGAACCAGACATCCCGCGCCCCGAACAGGAACACCCGCGCGGCCGACAGCCAGTTCACGTTGGCGGATTTCGAAAACACCTCGGAAAACTTCGCCCCCTTGCGGCCCCGTGGCAGGCCCGGCGGCATGGCAAGAACGACGGCCACAAGGATCACCGCCAGCACCACCGCCATCGCCAGCACCGCCCAGACAAACCCCAGCGTGGCCAGCAAGGCGGCCCCCAGCAGGAACCCCACGCCTTTGACCGCGTTCTTCGATCCGGTCAGCACCGCGACCCAGCGGAATAGCCCGCCCTGGCCCGAAGGTGCCAGCAGCTTGACCGCCGATTTCGACGACATCTTGGCCAGGTCCTTGGCCACGCCACTGACCCCCTGCACCCCCATGACAAAGGCGACCGACACCCCCACGGCCCAGCCCGGATCCAGTTGCGACAGCGCCAGCAGCGCCCCCACCTGCAACCCAAGCCCGGCATACAGCGTCGCGGTCAGCCCGAACCGCGCCGCGATCCAGCCCGCTGACAGGTTGGTGACCATCCCGGCGATTTCATACAGCACGAACAGATAGGCCAGTTGCACCGCGCTGAATCCCAGCGTGTGGAAATGCAGCAGTACCAGCATCCGCAGCGCGCCATCGGTCAGCATGAAGGCCCAATAGGCCGCCGTGACGGCGACATAGGCCGACAGGCCCTCGGGTCTGGCAGGGGCGGGGGCGGTCATCGGGTCGCCTTTCGCGTGGTGGGGGTCATATGTCGGTCATGCGCATGGAATGTGCATCGAATGTGCATGGGATGTGCCCCCGGTTTTCCGGTCACAAAGACCCGCCCACCATCAGCGCCACATCCACCAGCCGGTGGGCATAGCCCATCTCGTTGTCATACCAGGCATAGACCTTGACCTGCGTGCCATTGACCACCATCGTCGACGGCGCGTCGATGATGCTGGACCGTGTGTCGTTGGTGTAATCGGTCGATACCAGCGGCCGTTCCTCGTAGCCCAGAATGCCCTGCAATTCCCCTTCCGACGCGGCCTTGAACAGCGCGTTGACCTCTGCTGCCGTGGTGGCGCGCTCAACTTCGAACACGCAGTCCGTCAGCGATGCATTCAGCAGCGGTACCCGCACCGCATGGCCGTTCAGGCGACCCGTAAGTTCCGGATAAATCAGCGTAATCGCCGTGGCCGATCCGGTCGTTGTCGGGATCAGAGAGTTCAGTGCAGACCGTGCCCGGCGCAGGTCTTTCGCGGGCCGGTCGACGATGGTCTGGGTGTTGGTCACGTCGTGGATCGTGGTGATCGAACCGTGCTTGATCCCAAGGTTTTCGTGGATCACCTTCACCACCGGCGCAAGGCAGTTGGTGGTGCAGCTTGCGGCGGTGACAATGGTGTGGGCTGTGGGATCATAAGTTCCTGTATTCACACCGTAAACGATATTCGCTGTCGGCCCGTCCTTGACCGGGGCCGACACCACGACCTTTTTCACCCCGGCGGCGAAATAGGGGGCAAGCTTGGCTTCGGACTTGAAGACACCGGTACAGTCGATCACGACGTCAACCCCGTCCAGCGGCAGGTCAGACAGCGTCCGCGTCCCGATGAAGGGCAGGCGGGTGCCGTCGATGGTGACGCTGTCGTCGTCATGGCTGAACGTGGCGTGCCAGCGGCCATGCACGGTGTCGAATTCCAGCAGGTGCGCGTGCATCTCGGGGTCGCCCACCGCATCGTTGATCCAGGCGATTTTCGCGCCGCGGTCCAGCAGCGGTTTCAACGCCAGCTTGCCGATCCGGCCCAGGCCGTTCACTGCGTAAGTGGTCATTTTGAAAGGTCCTTTTCACGGCCGATGTCATCCACGGCGTTTTGCAATGCGATCCGGTCGAGCGACCCGAACGGCAGGGCCGCGAATGCTTCGATCCGGTGTTTCAGCGCGGCATAGGCGGCCTGGAACGCCAGGCTTTTCTCGGCATCCGTGCCGGTGGCCTTGACCGGGTCAGGCACCCCCCAATGGCCGCTGATCGGTTGCCCCGACCAGGCTGCGCATTCCTCGTTCGCGGCCTGGTCGCAGACGGTAAAGACAAAGTCGAACACCGGTGCGCCGGGCTGTGTGAACTCTTGAATATTCTTGGCGCGCAGGGCCGAAGTGTCGAAACCTTTGGATCGCAGCAGATCCACCGCAAAGGGGTTCAGCTCTGATTTTGGCTTTGCCCCTGCGGAATAGACAGTGAACCTGTCGCCGCCCGCATGGCGCAGCAACGTTTCGGCGAATATCGACCGGGCAGAGTTGCCGGTGCAGATGAACAGTACGTTATATTTCAGATCAGTCATGGGTATCGGTCCTTGCGCAGGTGACAGCAGGTCAGGCCGTCCGCGTCCACAGTCGGTGAATAGAAAGTCGAAGGTCTGTCGCACGGTCGTCATGTCGACCGAATAGAGCAGCGATGTCCCCGCTCGTTCCTGGGTGATCAGCCCCACCTGCTGAAGTGCGGACAGGTAGGCAGAGGTCGTACTGGCCTTTTGTCCCAGCACTGCAGCGATTTCACCGGCGGGCAGCCGGTTGGGATAGCGGCGCATCAGCAGCCGGAACAGGGCAAGCCGCTGCGGGTGGCCAAGGGTTGTCAGACGGTCGGGAATCTCTTTTTCCATATTTCATGTAATAATGAAATATGGAAAACCCGTCAACCATGACTTCACGGTTCCCGACAACAGGAATCACGGACGCGGCGCATGTGCTCTGGGCAAGGTTAGGGTCACGATCAAGCCGGGCGTATTGTCCGACAAACCCAGGCATCCGCCCGCAGCTTCTGCGATCTCGGCAGCGATGGACAGGCCAAGACCGGTGCCCGAGGTGTCGGCGCGCGCATGACGATGGACCAGCGCGTCGCGCTGCGCCTCTGGGATTCCCGATCCGTCATCGGCCACGCAGAGCGATACGGTGGCGTTTCCAGGCAGCGCGGAAAACCGCACGCGCGCAGTGGCATGGCGAGCGGCATTTTCAGCGATGGCCCCAAGCGCCTCGGCCAGGTCTGCGTCGTGCAGGGCGACGGCAAGGCCGGGCGGGATATCCTGGTGCCACTCCAGGTCCGCCCCGTCGGGTGTGCGTTTCAGCACTGCGATCAGCCGGTCCGCCACCTGCGCCGGGTCGCAAAGCGCGTCCGCAGCGCGCGCGGCGGTGCGGGTCCGCGCCAGTTCGCGGTCCACAGTCCGGCGCATGGCGCGGGCGATGTCCTCGATTCCGGCGGCCTTGTCCGTGGCGCCGTGCGACCGCAGCCGCTCGGCCTCTCCCATCAGGGCCTGCAACGGGGTTTTCAAGCCGTGCGCCAGATCGGCTGCGCGCGACCGGGCGCGTTCGGTTTCAGCGGCGCGTGCGGTCAGGAGTTCGTCGATTTCCGCGGCGACCGGGCGCACCTCTGCCGGCCAGTCCTGCCCCATGCGGGCGGCCTTGCCGGCCCGCAGCGCAGCCACCCTGTCCCCCAACCCGCGCAACGGGCGCAGGCCGACCGACAACTGCACCCAGCCCGCCGCTATCAGGACGACGGCCAACAGCCCCAGGAACGGCAGAAGTTCGGTGATGAAATCGCGTCGCGCGGCGGCAAGTTCTGCAAGGTCCATCCCCAGGGCGGCGCGCACTGCACCTCCGCCCAGACGGGCGGGCAGGGTGACGGAGCGTTCCAGGACCAGCAGCGTCTGTCCCGGTGGACCCGGCAGCCGATGCAGGTGCACCTGCCCCGTGTTCAGCGTGTCGTCTGGCAGAACCAGCACCACGTCCCACAAAGACCGTGACCGTTCGATGCCCTGCGCACCCTCGATCTGCCAGTAAAGCCCGCCATAAGGCAGGGCAAAGCGTGGATCGGCCGGCGGGCGGGCCAGCGTCAGCCCGTCGGGCCCAAGGTCAAGCCCGGCCAGTACCTGATCCAGATGCACGGTCAGTTCCGCCTCGGCCCGGCGTTCGACATGGGCGGCGAAAAGCTGTGACAGCCCCAGCGCAGCCAGCCCCAGCGCAATCAGAATAGCAAATGCGCCCGCAAGCGCAAGGCGCAGGCGCAGGCTCATGGCTGCTCCAGGAAATACCCGAAGCCGCGCCGCGTCCCGATCACGCCCGGGCCCAGCTTGCGCCGCAACCGGGCAATCACCGCCTCCAGCGCGTTGGCTTCGCGGGCGTCATCGTCGCCATAGAGATGTTCCAGCAATTCCGTCGGCGGTACCGGGCGGTCGCGATATTGCATCAGGTAGGCCAGCAGCCGGTATTCCAGCGCTGTGACCTTGATCGGTACGCCGCGCACGGCAACCCCCATGCGGTTGGTGTCCAGGCTGAGGAGTCCCGCCTCTTGCAACGCGGCGGCATGCCCCCCTGCGCGGCGCACCAAAGCGCGGGCGCGGGCCACCAGTTCTTCCATCCGGAAGGGTTTCGGAAGATAGTCGTCGGCCCCCGCCTCGATCCCTTCGACGCGTTCCTGCCAGGTGCCGCGCGCTGTCAGCACCAGCACCGGCATCGCTCGCCCGTTCGCGCGCCAGCGTTTCAGCACCGCCAGCCCGTCCAGACCCGGCAAGCCAAGGTCCAGCACGACCAGATCATAATCCTCGGTATCGCCCAGAAACCACGCGTCTTCACCGTCCCCGGTGGATTCGACGCGAAAGCCCGCGGCGTTCAGCGCGGCTTCCAGATCGGCAGCGATGCGGGGGTCATCCTCGACGGCAAGGGCTCGCATGTCAGTCGTCCTCGCGCTCGATCTCCAGCACCTGTCCGGTGGCGGCGTCGATCTTGACCTCGTAAAGGCGACCTTCGGGGGAAATCAGTTCCAGTTCATAACGCCACCGGCCACGTTTCTGATCCAGCTCGACGCTGATGACGCGCCCGGGTCGTGTGTCTTCGGCAGCTTGCAGGATCGCGGTCAGGGGCAGGATCTCTCCGGCCTCCAGCGCGTCGCGCGCGCGGTCGTGATCATCGCCATCCGCCCAGGCGGGCGCGGCAAGACAGACAAGAAAGAGAACAGCGCGGATCATGATCACAGTCTTTATCCAAACGAAGCTGACAGCAAGCTGACAGACGCGGTCAGGATGGCGTCAGGCGACTCGGGTCATAACAGCCCTACTGCAGCAAAACGAGCTGCCGAACCAAAACCCAAGGAGACTGACACATGACCCGGACCATTCTTTTCGCCGCCACGCTGACCACTGCTGCAAGCCTGTTCGCCCTGGGCGCCAATGCCCAATCGACCGGGACGCCGCAGATGACCGTGGCGCAGATCGCATCCATGCTGGCCGAGCAGGGCTATACGGTGCGCGAGATCGAACTGGAGCGCGGCCGCTTTGATGTCGAAATGATCGACGCCAAAGGCATGAAGGTCGAAGCGTACCTGGATGCCGCGACCGGCGAAGTCCTTCCCTACGCCGACGATGACGACAGCGAAGACGACGATGATGATCGCGGCGGCAAAGGCGACCGTGATCGTGACGGCGGCCGGGATGACGACTGATGTCGCGGGCTGACGCCAATGGTCTGGTGCAGGTCTGGGACCCCTTGATCCGCATCGGCCATTGGGTGCTGGTGGTGGCATTTGCCACCGCCTACCTGACCGAAGGCGAACCGGAATGGCTGCACGCCTATGCCGGGTACACCATCGCCGCGGTTGTGGCGGGGCGGGTGATCTGGGGATTTGTCGGTCCACGCCGGGCCCGGTTCACCGATTTCGTGACCGGACCGAAACGGGTGGTCGACTATTTGCGTGGGCTGGCCACGGGGCGGTCCACACGCCACATCGGCCATAGCCCGGCCGGCGGCGCGATGACGGTGGCGCTGCTGATCATGCTGGCGCTGACCACGCTGACCGGCATGGCGACGCTGGCGGTGGACGAGGGCCGCGGCCCGCTGGCGGGGATTGTCGCGGAACACAGTCTGCCCGCGGGTGTCTATTCGGACGACAGTCACGCGATCCGCGGCGACAGCGACGGCGAAGACGGTCTGAAAGACCTTCACGAACTCGCCGCGAATGCGACGCTTGCCCTGGTTTTCCTGCACCTTGCCGGGGTGATCGTCGCCAGCCTGGCACATCGTGAAAACCTTGTGCGGGCGATGATCAACGGGCGCAAACGCGCGTTCGAATGATCATCGGGCACCGGGCAGACTGCCATGCCCGGTGCCGTTCTGACAGGTGGTCACTTCGCCACACGGATTCGCGTTTGTGAATGCGACTGTCCATGGTATCGGTTTCCTGAAATGATGCAGGCGCGCTGGATATTGGCCCTCAGGGTCTTGATGATGATGCTTGTTGTCGCGCTGGCGACGACGGGCTTTTCGCATCGTTTCACCGCGTCCTCTGATCAGCAGGCACAGCGTTACGCGGCGAGTTTCGGGTTGGATGCCTCTGCCATCTGCGGCGGGGGATCGGAAGGCACCGCTGACCACGGCTGTGACGCCTGCCGGCTGCATGCGGCGATGGCGTTGTCCGATCCGGCGATCGTCACCACCGCACTGGTCCTGTCACTGACGCCGGTCGCCTGGGCTGACGCCCGGCCTGCCCGTGCCGCCACATCGCACGATGCCACGCCGCCCGTGCGCGGCCCGCCACAGGTCTGAGTTTCCCGAACCCTTCGTGAAAACTCCCCGATCTGTTTCGGGGTCCGGCTTGTAGAGATCTGCGTGAGCAACCGACCGTCTGTCCCGGCCCGTCCGGCATTCCCTGGCATCCGCCTGCGGTGATGCGCTGACCATGCGCCTTGTCGCCCAAATCGTCCTGCGTGCATTGTTGATCGTCGCAGTGCTTGGCCTGGCCACCGTGCCGGACGGGATGATGCGTGCGCAAGGGCCGGATGGATTCAAGCTGGTGTTGTGCACCGAAAACGGCACGCAAGAGGTTTGGCTGACCGCCGACGGTACAGTTGTGCCCGCTGACGACGACAGCACAGAACACACCAAGCGCCCGCATTGCGTGCAAGTTGCGCTGGGTCAGGCCGATGCCCCGCCCTGCGACGTGGTGCCGGTGCGCGCCGTACTGCGGCCCGCCGTCCTGGCAACACCCGATCACCAGACCCCGCGCCCGCAACTGTACCGCGCCGCGGCGCGGGTGCGCGCGCCTCCTGTCCCGGTCTGAGCCGGGGCCGATCCGGCCCCCGACTTTCAGATCAAGGACAAGGAGCGCGAGATGAACGCGATCAACCAAACCTGGCTCGACAAGGATGCAGAGATCCTCGAAGGCCCCAGACCTGCCCTGTTTCGGGGGCTGTCCGTGCAGGACATGGACAGGCTTTACGATGCCTGCCAGACAGAAACCTATGTCGATGGGCAAACCGTGCGCCGCCCGCAGATGCTGGGCCTGGTCGAAGAGGGTGCCTTGCGCGAAGACATGGACACCGACGGCGTTCCGCGTCTGTTCGCGCTGACGTTCCGTGGCGAGCTTGTGGCGCCGCATGGCCCGCGCACACAGGCGACGCGGGTGCACGCAATGGGTGAAACGCGGTTGCTGACCTGCGAAAGCGGCACGTTTTCGGATTTATGTGTAACGATACCCCGGCTGCGACTGAACGTGCTGCAATTGATGCATGACCAACTGGATGCTGCGCGGAACTGGCACCTGCTGCTGGGCCGCAAGACCGCGGCAGAGCGGATGGCGTCGCTTTTGTACGATGTCTATCGTCGGCAGGGTTGCCCGGACGAAATCGCCTTTGGGCTCAGCCGGGCCGAGATCGGCCAGATGCTGGGACTGACGCTGGAGACCGCGTCCCGCCAGTTGCGCGCGCTTCAGAAGGCCGAGATCGTCAGCCTGCCGTCGCGCGGAACGGTCTGCGTTCTGGAGCCGCAGCGCCTGCTTCTTGCCACTGGCGACATGTCCGAACAGCGTCGCGCGGCCTGATCCGGGGCAACCCTGCCCAGTTTTGGGTGGGGCGCCGATCGCAAAGGGCGTCGGAAAGATCGGAATCCGCGTCGTTTCCCGTTCGCGTCCCTGAAGAACTGTCTGTATCTGTGGTCTCACCTTGCGTGACGGTGGCCGGCAGACCGGTGCGTGCCGTCAGACGCACACCACATGCAATGAGACCGGAATGACCAAGACTATCGTCAACAGCTGGAATGAATGGGACCCGTTGAAACATGTGATCGTGGGCCGCGCCGACGATTGCCATATCCCGCCCGCGGAACCCGCGCTGGATGCCAAGGTGCCTGAGGACAGCGACATGCGCGGCCAGTGGGGCCGCCGTCCGCAGGACACCATCGACCGCGCCAACGAACTGCTCGACACATTCGCCGCCCAACTGGAAGCCCGTGGTATCTGTGTCGACCGGCCAACGCCGATCGACCATTCGAAACCCGTCACCACGCCGGATTTCCATACTGACAGCCAATTTGGCTGCATGCCGCCGCGCGACGTTCTGCTGACCGTCGGGAACGAGATCCTCGAGGCGACGATGTCCTATCGCTGCCGGTGGTTCGAATACCTGAACTATCGTCCCCTGATGCAGAAATACTGGGAAGAAGACCCGAATTTCCGGCACGAAGCCGCGCCCAAGCCACGCCTGACCGATGCGGATTATCACCCCGACTACCTGTCCGAAAAGATCGGCGTGGAAAAGCGCCTGCAGTGGGCCGCCGAAAAGTTTTTCGTCACAACCGAGGAAGAGCCGTTGTTCGACGCGGCAGACGTGCTGCGGTTCGGACGGGACCTTGTGGTGCAGCACGGGTTTACCACGAACCTCAAGGGTATCGAGTGGCTTCGCCGTCATTTCCCGGATCACCGGGTGCATGCGGTAAACTTTCCCGGGGACCCGTATCCGATCCACATCGACGCAACCTTTACGCCGCTGCGCCCGGGACTGATCCTGAACAATCCGCAGCGCCGCCTGCCGGAAGAGCAGCGCAAGATGTTCAACGACAACGGCTGGGAAATCGTCGATGCGGCGCAGCCATCGCACAACCAGCCGCCGCCACTGTGCTATTCGTCGGTCTGGCTGTCGATGAATGTGCTGGTGCTGGATCCCAAGACCGTCTGCGTCGAGAAATCCGAGGTCTGGCAGGCAGAGCAGATGGACAAGCTGGGTATGGAGGTGGTCGAGGTCGATCTGCGCGATGCCTATGCCTTTGGCGGCGGCCTGCATTGCAGCACCGCCGATGTCTATCGCGAAGGCACCTGCGAGGACTATTTCCCGAACCTGTCCTGATCACCGGGACGCGGGCGCTGCTTTGCCGGCGTCCGCGTCGGGATTCGTACCCTGCACCGCGACGAACTTGATTGGTTCGTCGTCCGCTATTGGCGCCTGCGAAGGCGGTGGCGACATGACCACCCATCCGCAATCCCAGCCAGCTGAATGCAAGTGGTCGGACGCGATGAGTCTGTACCTTCAAGGCGGGAACAGTCGGCTGCATCAGGGGCGGGGCGAACTACATCCCGCACGAATGTGTCCGGCTGTGTGACCTGGTGCAGCCAGAGCACATCGCTGGCGCAATGGCAAAAAGCTGCTGCACTCGTTTTCGCACATGGGGGAAAGCGACCAATTCAGCCTACAAAAGCTCGGCCGGCCAGGTTTTTGAAACAATGAGATGTCTCACCACGGTCAGCATTTCGTACTGGACGCGTTTCAGAAGGTACGAGTCCGCTTTTTCCTTGCGAAGCGCCAGACACACTGTGCGCTCGAAAACCGGATCGACGATTGGCAACGCGATGAGTCTGCCATCGACCAATTCGGGCATAACCGCAGATCGTGCAAGTACGGCAGCACCAACACCGCGCTCGATTTGCTGTATCAACTGGTGGCCGGCATCGACCTCAAGCCTGATGTTCAGTTTCAATCCTCGGTTTGCAGCAACCGCCTCGACGCCCGTCCGCAGGCCATGTCGTCGGCTGGGTGCGATCAATGGAAGGCCTGCAAGGTCCTTCAGCCCAAGTTGCCTGGGCAATGTCTGAGCTTGCTCGGGGTGGCAGATCAGGAACAACCGCTCGGTCGCCAGTTCCGTGATCTCAAGGGTTGCGTCCGATTTCCTGTCGAAGACGAAGCCGAAATCGATCTCGTCATTGGCAAGCCACCCTTCCAGATAACCAGAGAAGGCCTCTGCCACGGTCAGTTCAACATTTGGCAGGGCAGTATTCACAGCCTCGATCAAAGGCGTTGTCAGCACGGCTGAAACCGAAGGCGGCAAGCCGATAGAGACCGCACCAGAGGGCGATCCCTCCCATGCGGTGACTTCTGCAATCGCGTCGACAACCAGAGCATTCAGTTTTCGCGAGTATTTCAGAAGGATCTCCCCCTGTTCAGTGGGATGCACCCCTCTGGAATGTCGGCGCAGAAGCTTTGCCCCCATGACGTCCTCAAGTCTTTGCATCCGTTGGGTAATTGCGGATTGCCCGGTGTTCAGTTCCTGCGCGGCCCGGGTCAGGTTGCCGTGCTCGCACACCACTGCGAAGTCGTGAAGAAGGGGTATGTCTTTGGATTTCAGCATGACATCATATAGTTTAATGTCTGTACTGCATATTCATTATTTCAACAGATTTCAACGAGCCTCTAAGGTCGCCAGCAGCATCATGCAAACTCCGTATGCTTGCGGAAGACTGGGAGGAACACGTGAAACACATCATGAAAACAGCACTGACAACTGTGGCCGCAATGTGCACCGCAGCGGCTTCATGGGCCACGGACTACAAACTCGACATCTCGCTTGATACCGGGGCCGAGCCATATCCGGAACGAGTCCATCATGAAATTTGCCGACGAACTGACGGCACGCTCGGAAGGCAAGCTGGAAGTGCGCGTGTTCCACGCAGCATCGCAGTAAAAAGGCGCCAACGTCCCGACCGCCCTGGCGCAAGGCGCGCTGGACATGGGGGCGCCTTTGCACCAGCATTTTTCAAAAATCATTCCCGAAGCGGGCACCGTCCTTCTTCCGCTGTTCTATGGCGCAACGCCGGACGAGATCCACGCCGTATGGGACGGCCCGGCTGGCGACGCACTGAACGCCATGATCGAAAAGAAACTGCGCGTCAAAGTCATCGGGCGCTGGTTCGACCTAGGCTATGGCACCGTGTTCACCACACAAAAACAGCTGAACGTGCCTGAAGACATGGACGGCATGAAAATGCGTGTCCCGGGTGGTGCGGCAAACATGCAGCGCTACAGCACCTTCGGTGCGAACCCTGTTTCGATCCCACTCTCGGACGTTCCGCAAGCGCTTCAGCGCGGGACAGTGGACGGCATCTGTTCGACGCAAGAGACCGTGCGCTCGGCAAAGCTTTGGGAAAGTGGCATTTCCTACGCCTTCGAAGACCGCCAGGCCTATCTCCAGTATGTTCCCATGATCAGCCTGGCCGCGTGGAACAAGTATCCCGAGGATATCCAGACCATGATCGTTGACACATGGGAAGACATGATCGACGACGTGCGTTCCGTCGCAATGGACCGTCAGATGGCGGCGCGTCAAATCGGTGCCGAGAACGGCGTGACCACCATCGATCCCGCGCCCGAAGACCTTGCTCGCATGCGCGACAAGCTGATGGCTGGTCAGGCCCAAGTTGTGGATGAACTTGGCATCGCTCTGACTTCATTGCCCTGGTTCAGGCAGAACTGGCCAAGCTTCGCTAACACCTGACGACGGGGCGGCCATTTCTGCCCCGTCGCTTTCTGGAACGGACGGCCCCGATGATGACTTTCGCCAACCGGATCACGCAATTCGCTCGGATCGTTTCCGGCATCATCGGCCTCGCCGCTCTGTTGCTGCTGTGCTTCGAGGTTGTTGCGCGGTATTTCGCACCGCACATTCTGCCCGATTGGGGCAGCGAGGTGGTCATATACCTGACAGTCTGGGCCATGTTCCTGGTGGTGGGTGAGTTGGCCCTGAGTGGCGGGCATGTCCACGCGGATTTTGTTGTCGACCGACTGAACCCAAAGCCAAAATGGGCGTTTGGGTTGCTCGCCTCTTTCGTCGGTCTGGTCTTTTCGGTCCTGTTCCTTTGGTACGGATACGAGGTCGTCGATTTCGCCCACATGATCGGGGAAGAGTGCGACAGTTCGCTGCGTTTCCCGAAGTGGATCTACTACCTCGCGCTGCCGACCGGTATGGCGCTGCAATGCCTGGGCTACGCCGTTCGTATCTGGGCCGAAGTTACCGAGCCCGGCTCGATGACCAGTGAGTCTCATCTTCCGGCGTTGGAGGACTGACCCGTGGAATTCACGCTCGTCGGCATCGCGTTGCTTGTTTCGCTCGCACTTGGCATCCCGATTTACGCGGTGCATGGCATGCTGGCCGTGGTCATGTTTGCCATCGAAGGCACGCCTTTGATCGCAGTTGCCCAGATCTACGTCGATCACCTGAATTCGATCACGCTTCTGGCAATTCCGTTCTTCATCATCTCGGCCACGTTCATGCAAAAGGGGGAATCGCTCAGGCGCTGGTGAACTGGGCCAATGCCTGGGTCGGGCGGTTCACCGGTGGTCTGGCGATCGTCTGCGTGACCGCGACGACGGTGTTCGCCGCAATCTCGGGGTCTTCGGTCGCTACGGCTGTGGCAATGGGCCTGATCCTTGTTCCTGCGATGCTTGAGCAGAAGTATGATCGCCCCTTTGCCGTCGGCCTCGTCGGTGCGTCGGGGACATTGGGTATCCTTATCCCGCCAAGCCTCGCCTTCATCGTCTACGCCATCATCGCGGAACAATCCGTCCCGCGCCTTTTTCTGGCCGGTGTGATCCCGGGCCTGATGCAGGCGGCCCTGTTCATCGCCTATTCAGTGTGGGTTGCCAAACGCCGCAACTATCCGCGCGTGCCGCCCTTGCCGCGCGAAGACTTCATCCGCGTGAATGTCCAGGCAATCCCGGCACTGTTGGTCCCGACCATCATCCTGGGCGGCATCTATAGCGGAATCGTGACGGTCTCGGAGGCCGCTGGCGCCGCGGCACTGGTCTCGATCCTTGTCAGTGTCTTCTACTACCGCGGATGCGGCGTGCGTGACGTGATCCCGATCATCGGGGAAAGCATGCGCTCGACCATGTCCATCGTCATGATCATCATCACCGCGCTTGCCTTTGGCCATTGGCTGACAAAATCCGGTGCGCCACAGGATCTGGCTGACTGGATTGTGGCGATGGATCTGGAGGCCTGGCAGTTCCTGATCATCATCAACATCTTCTTTCTCATTCTGGGAACCTTCCTCGAAGTGTTCGCGATCATGCTGATCACCCTGCCGATCATCCTGCCTTTGCTGGGGCCGCTTGGGATTGATCCGATCCACTTTGCAGTTCTCATGACGATCAACATGGAGCTGGCCCTGCTGACGCCGCCGATCGGATTGAACATTTTTGTGCTGAGTTCGATCACCAAGACGCCGGTTGCAGAAACCGTAAAAGGGGTGCTGCCGTTCATGGCCCTCCTGCTCATTCTGCTGATCCTGGTGACGTATGTTCCCGCCATCAGCCTGTGGCTGCCCAATCTGGTTTACGGATAGGAGACCTGAAATGCCCGTCATTCGTATCTTCTATGACGAAACTCTGGACCCGATCATGCGGGCGGGACGGACTGAGATTCAGGACAAACTCGAAGCGATGATGCGAGAGGTTCTGGCCGCTGATCCGGCGAAATGTCAGGTGGTGATGAGCGCGGTCATGCATGCAACACCCAAGCCGGTCTATGTCGATCTGCAATTCCGCGCCAACGATCACCGGACCCGTGCAGTTGTGTCAGAGGCGATGGACCGAACCGCCGCGGCAATCTTGGCCGTTACCGGCACGGGTATCCGCATCAGTGCCTTTGATATCGATCAGGCAACCTTGCATGCGCTGGACCTGGGCTCGGGAGAGGCGTCATGAAAGACTTCGACAAGCAACACATGAAGATCGCTGAAATCAGCAGCTTCTTTGCTGGTGGCAAGCGAGTCACACTCACGGACCAACCCCAAAAACATGTGCAGGTCGCCCGCAATGGCCCCGCAAGGCTGGTGGACTTGAACGGCGACTATGTGACCCGGCAATGCTACGTCCAGCATGTGCGCCTTGCCGCGTCGGACTATGAAACACCGGTCATGTTCTGGCACGGAGGGGCCATGACCGGAGTAACGTGGGAGACAACGCCCGACGGTCGTCCGGGTTGGCAGATGCGGTTTCTGCAAGCCGGGTTCGACACCTATGTCTGTGACGCGGTCGAGCGTGGCCGCTCGGGCTGGTCCCCTTTCCCCGAGATCTACGACACGGCCCCCATCTTCCGAACCAGCAACGAGGCCTGGGAGCTTTTTCGTTTCGGTGCACCTGACGGATATTCGAACAACCCGAACGAATGCCGCCCTCACCAAGGGTCTCTCTTCCCGATCAGCGCGCTCGATCACTTTTCGGCACAATTCGTCCCGCGCTGGACAACCCACGGGCAAGAAACGCTTGAAGCCTATTTCGACGTGCTGAAGCGGACTGGGCCGGTCTGGCTGATCGCTCATAGTCAGGGCGGCAACTTCGCCCTTGACGCCGCGGCGCGACACCCGGAATTTTTCAAGGGCGTTGTCGTGATCGAGCCTGCCTCGGCACCCGAGGACATCGGAGCAGCGAAACTGGTGCCCCATTTGTTTGTCTGGGGGGACTATATCGAGCACTCGCCAACCTGGGTCTCTTACCGCGAACGGGCTGACGCCTATGCAACTGCGCTCGCCAATGCCGGCGGGTTCGTTGAGACACTTGATTTGCCGGCCAACGGTATCCCTGGCAATTCACATGTCCCGATGATGGATGTGAATTCGGATCACGTCGCAGATTTGGTTCAAGGGTGGATCGACAGGATCAGATGAAGGATTACGGCGCTGACCCGGATGGTTATTCCGGCGTTTCGCCTGATTTGTCTTTCATGCCCGGTATCCACCACCTTTCGGCGATGCGTCACACGAGCGCGCGGATACGCAATGAAAGCCCTGCGCATGGACCGTTTTCAAATGAAGACCACCAGCCCGGTCAAATCGCGATTCCAGGGCAAGTACCAAAGAGCAAACGACGGTCGTACGAGTCCTAACCGCCGTGCAGATGGCTGCTACGCCCCGGGTATCGACGGGGGCGGGTTGTAGACTTTATACGGCCAATCTCAGTTTCCGTTTGGGTGTCATGCCGCACCCGTCGATCAATGGGGCAGCACTGCGGTTTTCACCAAAGGACCTGCGCATCCAACACTTTTGCACGACACCCTGATGCGCCAGACTGTATAGATCGACCTATCATCTTTTGGGAGGAGACCAGATGAACCTTGTACTGAAAACGGCAGTGACGGCGATCGCGCTGACCGCTGCAGCCCTGACGTCGGCATCTGCCGAAACGCGCATCACCTACAAGTCCGCGAAGGTTGGATCGTCCTATTACCAGATGGGCGTCGAACTGGCCGAAGCCATGAAGGCCGGCACCAACGGCGAGGTGATCGTCACCCTCGAGGAAAGCCAGGGCTCCGTCCAGAACGTGATGGACGTGCGGGCGCGCGGTGGCGATTTTGTCTTTACCACGCCGCCCGCGCTCGTCGGCCTCGCCCAGGGGGGCAAGGCGATGTTCGAAGGCAAGGGCAGCCCGGCTTTCGACGAGATTCGCGCGCTCTTCCCGATCCCCTCGCTGACCATGCATTTCGTCATGTCCCAAGACAGCGGTGCGACCGACCTGATGGGTCTGGAAGGCAAGACGATCCTTCTGGGCAAGGGTTCTTTCGGTGCGACCGAGGGCGCGAAATACCTGGATCTTTTCGGCTTGACCGACAAGGTGACGATTGCGGATGCGGAGCTGTCCAACGCCGTTGCTGCGCTGAAGAACGGGCAGATCGACGGCTTTGTGACCGCAGGGTCCTGGCCCGCGCCAAACGTGATCGAGGCCGCCGCGTCGACCCCAGTGACCGTCCTGTCCATGACCGACGAACAAGTGGCGGAAACCAAGCGCACCAGGTTGACGATTCCTGCCGGTACCTATGCCGGTCAGGACAGCGACATCATCACGACTTCACTGCCGGTCGTGGCCTTCACCACCACCAAGATGGATGACAACACGGCCTATGCTCTGACCAAGACCTTCTGGGAAGAAAAGGCCCGACTGAGCCAATCCTCGCCCTGGTGGAACGGTGTCGATCCGTCCATGCTGAGCACCATCGGCGGCAAGATCCACCCCGGTGCCGTGCGCTATTACGAAGAAGCCGGTATCGACCTGAGCGACGCGCAGAAATAGCACGTCAGCTTTGTTTGCAGGCCGGACAGACCCTCCGGCCTGCGCCACAGCTTTCCCGAGAGAGCCCCCGCATGCCTGATACCCCCCGCAGCCGCATTGCCGCGGCGTCCTGGCTGATCTTGTCTGCCGCCCTGGTGGCCTATCACCTGACGCTGGTTTTTTCCGGTCTCGTACCGAACCTTGTCAGCCGCCCGCTGCACATGGCGTTCATCTTGCCCTTTGCGCTGGTGTTGGGAAACAAAAGCCGCATGGGGTGGATCAGCGGCGCCCTTCTGGCGGCTTTTGGTGTTGCCGCGGCGCTTTGGATCGCGGTCAACCACAATCGGCTGGGCGACCAATACGGTTTCCTTGAAAACAACTTTCAGATTGCCATCGCGGTTGTCTTGTTGGGGGTCACGCTCGAAGCGGCACGCCGCGCCATCGGCTGGCCCTTGCCGCTGGTCGCTGCCGCAGCCCTGTTTTACGGGTTGTTCGGGCAGTATATCCCCGGTCAGTTTGGCCATTCAGGCACTCCGCTTGCCAGTTTCCTCGGCACGCTGACCATTGCCGAAGGCGGCATCTGGGGGTCGCTGACCGGCGTGTCCGTGGGCGTTGTGGCGATCTTTGTCATCTTTGGGGCCGTGCTGAACGCGGGCGAGGCCGGGCAGGGTTTCATGAACGTGGCCGCTGCCGCCGCCGGACGCCTGAAAGGCGGCGGGGCAAAGGTGTCGGTGATCTCCTCGGCGTTGTTCGGGTCGATCTCGGGGTCTGCTTCGGCCAATGTCGCCTCCACAGGCGCCATCACGCTGCCCGCGATGACCAGGCTCGGCTATCCCAAGCGGCTCTCGGCGGCAGTCGAGGCGGTTGCGTCGTCCGGCGGGCAGATCATGCCGCCGCTGATGGGCGCGGGCGCATTCGTCATGGTCGAACTGACGGGCGTCCCTTACACGTCGATCATGGCGGCAGCCATCCTGCCCGCGATCCTCTATTTCTTTGCCGTCTGGATCGGCATCAATGCGTATGCCACGCGCTTTGACCTTAAAAGCGTGGACGAGGCGGACGGGCCCGCGCGACGCGATGTCATCATCACCTCGCTGTTTTTCCTGGTGCCCTTCTCGATCCTGCTCTGGGCGATGTTCGCGGCAAAGTTCACCCCGGAATATGCCGCCGCCCTGGCGATCCTGGCCGGTGCCTTGCTGCTCTTTTTCAACGCGGAGCTTGAATTCCGCCCCGCGCAGATTTCCGAACGCTTCAAGGGCGCTTTGCTGAATGCCGCCCGGCAGGTGTCGATGATCGCGGCCATCATCCTGTGCGCCTCGATCATCATCGGCGTGCTCGGGATCACCGGGCTTGGAGTCAAAATCACCTCGCTCATCCTCGAAGGATCGGGCGGAATGCTCTGGCCATCGCTGCTCCTGACGGCGCTGGCCTGCCTGCTGCTGGGGATGGAGGTGCCGACCACGGCGGCCTACGTCATCTGCGTGTCCGTCGCCGGTCCGGCGCTGACCCAGTTGGGGCTGGAGCCGTTGCAGGCGCATCTGTTTGTTTTCTGGTTTGCGCTTTTGTCCACCATCACGCCGCCAGTCTGTGGCGCGGTGTTCATCGCGGCGGGGATGATCGGGGAAAACTGGTTGAAGGTCGCGCTGACCGCGATGGCGTTGGGGGTCGGGCTGTATCTTATTCCGCTGGGCATGATCGCGAACCCCGACATCCTGCGACTGGCCGAAAACCCGGCCTTTGCAATCCTTGCGATGCTGCGGGTCGCCGTTGGGCTGGGGCTTGTGTCTTACGGGCTGATCGGCGCCCGCAAGGTGACCAAGACTGTGCTGCTGGTCGGTGCAGGTCTGATCGTCATCTTCTCGGGCCTCTACATCTGACACAAGGCGCAGGAACTGGATGAAACTGGCAGCGCGCGGAGTTCACGCGCGTTTGGACGTCATCATGCGCGAAACGCCGCATAAATATCTTCAAATTCCGAAACTCCGCGCAATCACCGCGCCCGTCGCAGGATAGAAACGCAGGAACCTTGTCAGCACGTTTCCAAAGAGCCACGCCATGTATGTCTATCAATCCATTGCCCAATCCCTTGCCGATCATGGTCTCGACACGATGTTCGGGCTGATGGGGGATGCCAATCTGTTCATGGTGGACCATTTCGTGCGTGGGGCCGGCGCAACCTTTGTTCCCGTAGCTTTCGAAGGCAGCGCAGTTCTGATGGCGCTGGCCCATGGCCGTGTCGCGGGCAAGGTTGGCATCGCCACGGTCACCCATGGTCCGGCCCTGACCAACTGCATCACTGCCCTGACCGAGGCCGCCCGGGCCCATGTCCCGATGGTGCTGCTGGCCGGGGACACCGCCGTGTCGAATCCGCACAACCTGCAAAACATCGACCAGCGCGAGACGGTCAAGATCACCGGGGCCGGGTTCGAACAAATGCGCGCACCCGAGACCGCGTCTTATGACGTTGCCCATGCCATTTTCCGCGCGCAGGTGGAAAAGCGCCCCATCGTCCTGAACATGCCCGCCGATTTCATGTGGCAGGAAGTCGAACACACGCGCCACGTCTTCCCGGCTTTTACTGCCGCCTCTTACGTGCCCGAGGGAGATGATCTGGATCAGGCCGTCGGTATGATCGCCAGCGCGAAACGCCCGATCATCCTGGCCGGTATCGGGGCGAAGAACGCCGTGCCGCAGATCCAGGCCCTGGCCGACCGGCTGGAGGCGCCGCTTGCCACGACGTTGAAGGCCAAGGGGATGTTCAACGATCACCCTTACAACATCGATATCTTCGGCACGCTGTCGACGCCCGCCGCTTATGACGCGATCGGCAAGGCCGATTGCATCGTTGCCTTCGGGACGTCGCTGCACCATTTCACCACCGACAAGGGCGCGCTGATGAAGGGCAAGCGCGTCGTGCAGATCAACAACACCGTCACCGAGATCGCCAAGAACTATCACCCCGACGCGGCGCTGATCGCCGATGCCGGGCTTACCGCCGACAACATCGTCTGGTGGCTGAACGAGGCAGAAATCCCCGGCAGCGGCTTTACCGCAGAACTTGACATCGCCGCGTTGACCGCACACCCCAAGGGAGATCCGGACAAGGCAAAGCCAGGCTTCGTGAACTTCGAATACGCCCTGGACCGGCTGGAAGAGGCGCTGCCCAAGGATCGGTTCCTGACGACTGACGGCGGGCGTTTCATGACCGAGGTCTGGTGCCGCGTGTCCTGCCCCAACGCGGAAAGCTTCATCGCTACGACGAATTTTGGCTCCATCGGCTTGGGGCTGCAGGTCGCCATTGGCGCGGGCTACGCAGTGCCGAACCGGCCTGTCGTTCTGTTCACCGGTGACGGCGGGTTCATGATGGGCGGTATCAACGAATTCAACACCGCAGTGCGGATGAAACAGGACCTGATCGTGATCGTCGCCAACGATTCTGCCTATGGGGCCGAGCACATCCAGTTCCTCGACCGCAAGATGGATCCGGGCCTGTCGATGTTCGACTGGCCGTCCTTTGCGCAAGTGGGGACCGCGCTGGGCGGTCACGGCGTGCTGGTCGAATCCAACGACGATCTGGACCGGGCCATCGCCGCCATCGAAACCCGCGACAAACCGCTGCTGATCGAACTGCGACTTGATCCGAACGACGTGCCGCGTATGCGCATCTGAACGTCGGGTGTTTTCAGCTCCGGTTGATCCACTCCCCAACCCCTGGACAGTTTCCGGCATGGTCTGAGCCACGCTTTGCGCCTGCTGATCGGGTTGGGCTTTGTCTTTTCCCAGCCAATAGACCACGGCGGGGGGGGGTGTCTGGCCCTTGACAAATAGAGGGGCGCAAGGCCCCTCCGTGGTACAGGCTCAGGCGGCTGCCATTTCACTTTCTGGCCGCCGAGAGGCATGCGGACTTCCGCAGTCTGGCCCGTGGTGATCCTCGCCCTCGTCGGCGATAGCGCGACGCATGTCATCAAGATCGGGACTGTGCATCAGTCGCAAGCCGCTGTTCTGAAAGACAAGATTGAAGATCATGAGTGTGCCGCCACTGGCATCCGCGTGCGGTCCTGGCTACCGACAAGTTTCGAGTAATAGGTGATCTGGTCTTTCAGCCGCAGGCGCTGCCGCTTCAGCCGCTGCAGGGCCACGCTGCATGGCATGGGACGCTGCAGTTCCTCGTCGATCTGCACCGCCAACTGATGGTGGCGGCGGCGCAGCCGCGCCACCTTTGCCGGAAGAGCGGTAAGCAGCCGGGCGGGCATCGTCGTCATAACAAGTCTCCTTTGTTAGAGGTTGCGGGCGATCTGTCATGATCGCCCCCAGAACATGGGGAGGTCCAATGATCGGAAGAAGGTGGCGGGGCCTGAAAACTCGATAGGCATTTCCTATATTTGAAAGACGCAAAGCGAAGAGGCCTCGATGTCTGTTGAACTCACCCTGCGCCAATTGACCTATTTCGCGGCCCTCGCCGAAACGCGCCATTATCGCCGTGCCGCCGAGCGTGTCGGCATCAGCCAGCCTTCGCTCAGTCAGCAGATCGTCGGGCTCGAAGCGGCACTGGGCGTGACGCTGGTTGAGCGAGGTCAGCGCGGGGCTGTGCTCACTCCGCAGGGTCGCATGATCCTTGCGCAAACGCGGCGTGTGCTCGAAGAGACCGAACATCTCAGGGCGTTGGCGCAGGGTGCCCGGGACGGCGTCACCGGGACAATCCGCCTTGGATCGACACCCACGCTAGGGCCATACCTTCTGCCGCATGTGATGCGACGGCTGCACGCGGCCTATCCAGAGTTGAAGGTCGTCATTCGCGACGCGCCACCCGCCACGCTTCAGGATGAACTCTTGAGCGGTCAACAAGACCTTATCCTGACGCAACTGCCCGTTCCCTCCGGCGATCTGGACGCCATGCGGCTTTTCCGCGAGCCGCTGAAACTGGCGATGGCTCTGGACCATCCGTTGGCAACGCGCGAGACCATCCGCGACGTCGACCTTACCGGTGTCGATGTGCTCTCGTTGTCGGATGCCTACCGGTTGCACGCGCAAGTAGCGGGTTTGTGCGAGGATTTGGGCGCCACGCTGCGGCGCGACTACGAGGGTACCAGCCTCGATGCGTTGCGCCAGATGACGGCGCTGAACATGGGGGTGAGTTTCCTGCCGGCGCTTTACGTCCGGTCCGAAGCGTCGCGCGACGCTGGCGACGTGGTCGTCAAACCCTTTCGATCCGGGCGCCTGACCCGCTCTATCGGCCTAGCGTGGCGCCGCCGCTCGGCGCATATCCGGATCATCCAAAAACTCGCTACCATCATCTCGGATGTGGTCCGGGAAACCTTTGCCGATCACGTCATGCTTGAGCTGTAACACGCACATTTCCTGGGTTCTGCGTCAGCCACATTTGGAATGGCCGCAGCTTCCGCAGGTCATGCAGCCTTCGACCATGCGCATGTCATACTGGCCACAGCTGGGGCAGGCTTTGCCGCGCGGGGCATTGTCGAGGTTGACCACCTGTGCCTGCGGGTCGGATTTCAGGCCCATGCCTTCGCCTTCCAGGAACCCGATCGCCACCATGTGGCGCTCGATCACCCCGCCGATGGCAGCCAGGATCGACGGGATATATTTGCCCTGCACCCATGCCCCGCCGCGCGGATCGAACACCGCTTTCAGCTCTTCGACGACAAAGGACACGTCGCCACCGCGCCGGAATACGGCCGAGATCATTCGGGTCAGCGCCACGGTCCAGGCAAAGTGTTCCATGTTCTTGGAGTTGATGAACACCTCGAACGGGCGGCGATGCCCACCGACGACAATGTCGTTGATCGTCAGGTAAATCGCATGCTCGCTGTCCGGCCATTTCAGCTTGTAGGTCGCGCCTTCCAACTCTTGCGGACGGTCCAGCGGTTCGGACATATAGATCACGTCGCCGCCCGCGGCCTCGCGCGCCAGCGCGGGGGTTTCCGCCGGGGTCTTTTCGTCCTTTTCGCTTACGCTCAGGACAGATCCTGTCACGTCGTTGGGCCGATAGGTGGTGCAGCCCTTGCAGCCGGATTCATACGCCGCCATGTAGACATCCTTGAACGCGTCAAAGCTGATGTCCTCGGGGCAGTTGATGGTCTTGGAAATCGACGAATCCACCCATTTCTGCGCCGCCGCCTGCATCCGTACGTGATCGAGCGGGGCCAGAGTCTGGGCGTTGACGAAATGGTCGGGCAGGGGGGTGTCACCCTTCGTGTCGCGCCACATCTGCACGGCGTAATCGACGACCTCTTCCTCGGTCCGGGTACCGTCCTTCTGCAGAACCTTGCGGGTATAGCTGTAGGCGAACACCGGTTCGATCCCGGAACTGACGTTGCCGGCATACAGGCTGATCGTCCCGGTCGGCGCGATCGAGGTCAGCAGCGCGTTGCGGATGCCGTGTACCCGGATCGCCTCTCGCACATCGTCATCCATCTGCATCATGTTGCCCGACGCCAGGTATTTCTCGGCGTCGAACAGCGGGAAGGCACCCTTCTCCTTCGCCAGTTCGACGCTGGCCAGATAGGATTCACGCGCGATCAGGTGCAGCCATTCCTCGGTCTGCCTGGCGGCCTCTTCGCTGCCATACCGCAGACCGACCATCAACAGCGCGTCGGCCAGCCCGGTTACACCCAGCCCGATCCGGCGCTTGTTCAGCGCCTCTTCACGTTGTTGCGGCAGCGGGAATTTCGACGCGTCAACCACGTTGTCCATCATCCGGATCGCGGTGCGCACCAGATCGGCAAGCGCGGCCTTGTCCAGCGCGGCTTTCGCCCCGAACGGGTTGGACACCAACCGGGCCAGGTTGACAGACCCCAGAAGGCAGGCGCCATACGGCGGCAACGGCTGCTCACCACAGGGGTTCGTGGCCGCGATATCCTCGATGTAGTTCAGGTTGTTCGCCTGGTTGATCCGGTCGATGAAAATCACCCCCGGCTCGGCAAAATCATAGGTTGCGCGCATGATCTTGTTCCACAAGTCACGCGCCTGTACGGTGTGATACACCACGCCGTCAAATTGCAAGTCCCACGACCCGTCAGTCTTCACCGCTTCCATGAAGGCATCGGTGACCAGCACCGACAGGTTGAACATGCGCAGCCGCGCACTGTCGGATTTCGCCGCGATGAACCCTTCGATATCGGGGTGATCGCAGCGCATCGTGGCCATCATCGCGCCCCGGCGGCTGCCGGCGCTCATGATCGTCCGGCACATCGCGTCCCACACATCCATGAAGGACAGCGGGCCCGACGCATCCGCCGCCACACCTGCCACCGGCGCACCCTTGGGCCGGATGGTGCTGAAGTCATAGCCGATGCCGCCGCCCTGCTGCATGGTCAGCGCGGCCTCTTTCAGCATGTCGAAAATCCCGCCCATGCTGTCGGGGATCGTGCCCATGACGAAACAGTTGAACAGGGTCACCTGCCGACCGGTGCCCGCCCCCGCGGTGATCCGGCCCGCGGGCAGGTATTTGAAATCCTCAAGCGCGGCATAGAATCGCTCTTCCCAGTGCTTGGGGTCGTTTTCGACCACCGCAAGCGCCCGCGCGATTCGCCGCCAACTGTCCTCGACCGTCAGATCGATCGGGGTGCCGTCCGCCTCTTTCAACCTGTATTTCATGTCCCAAATCTGTTCGGCGATCGGGGCGGCAAAACGGGTCATGGGCAGCGTCCTGTCTGGCAAGGGATAACGGGGGAATCGCGGCAGGCCGAAACCAACCGCTTGAAGACCGGGGTGATACCACTACCATATCTCGCGTCAAACCGATAGCATCGGTGACCACACCGGATCGAGGAAATTGCCGTGGCAGGACACATTCACCTCATCAAGCTGAGCGTCGGCACCGAAAGCGTCGAGGACCTGGCCGCGTGGCAGGCCACGGCGCATGAACGCTGGGCCGACGGCATCCCGCGCCACGTCACCCGGATGTGGCCCAAGCGTGCGGCCGAGGTGCTGAACGGCGGCTCGATCTACTGGGTCATCAAAGGGTTCGTGCAATGCCGACAGCGCATCCTGCGGCTGGATGAGGTCACCGGCCGGGACGGCATCCGCCGCTGTGCGATCGTACTGAAACCCGGTCTGATCCGTACGACCTCCGCCCCGAAACGCCCGTTCCAGGGCTGGCGCTACCTCGATCCGAAAGACGCCCCCGTCGACCTGTCGCCGGATCGCCAGAAAGACGACGCCTTGCCTCCCGAACTGGCCGGGGCGCTGGCCGAAATCGGTGTGCTCTAGGCATCCACAGCCCCTGTGCGGCGGGGCCATGGTCATTCCCGCGGCGACCCGCTAGATCTTGCCCAAACCATCTGTGAGGACAGCGCCATGACAGACACCTATACCCCGCCCGAAGTCTGGACTCTGACCGACGAAATACGCGCGGTCAGCGGCTCGAACCTGCCCACTGCCGGCGCGCAGTTCGAACAAGAACTGCCCGTGGGCAAACACCCGCACCAGCTCTACAGCATGGGCACGCCAAACGGCGTCAAGGTCACCGTCCTGTTCGAGGAGCTGCTGGCGCTGGGCATAGAAGAGGCCGAATACGACGCCTGGCCGATCCGCATCGGCAAGGGCGATCAGTTCGGCTCGGGCTTCGTCGCGATCAACCCGAACTCCAAGATTCCCGCGCTGATGGACCACTCCACGGCGAAACCGACGCGGCTCTTTGAATCCGGCGCGATCCTGCTCTATCTCGCGGAAAAGTTCGGCCAGTTCCTGACACCCGATCCCGCAGACCGCCCGGAACTGCTGTCGTGGCTGTTCTGGCAGATGGGTGCGGCACCTTACGTCGGTGGCGGATTCGGCCATTTCTATGCAAACGCGCCCTTCCTGCAGGAATATCCGATCAACCGTTTCGCAATGGAAACCAAACGCCAGCTCGACGTGCTGGACAAACATCTCGCCGACAAGGACTGGGTCGCAGGAGGGGCCTATACCATCGCCGATATCGCGATCTGGACATGGCATGGCCAGATGGTTCTGGGCCGCTCCTATAATGCTGCCACCTTCCTGCAAGTCGAAAGCTACGAAAATGTCCTGCGCTGGGCCAAGGCGATCGACGCCCGTCCGGCGGTCAAACGTGGCCGGATCGTCAATCGCTTCATGGGCGATCCGTCCGAACAGCTGCACGAACGCCATGATGCGTCAGATTTCGACACCAGGACCCAGGACAAGATCGGCGGCTAGACCGCCTCTTTCTGTCTTTGGTTTTCTAAATACCTCGGGGGTGTGGGGGCAGAGCCCCCACAGGCGCGGTTTCGCAGAAACCGCGCCGCGGTCGGGCCGCAAGCGGCGGTCCGAAACCTGCGGATCAAAGCCCCAGCTTCGCTACCAGGTCGCGCAGGTTGCGCCGGTCGGCCTCGTCCATCGGCGCGGTCCGGCTGCGGAACAGCGTCGCCTGGCTGCGCAGCACCGGGTCCTCGTCCAGGATCTTCAGATGGTTGGCGCGCAGCGTCTCCCCGGTCGAGGTGATGTCGGCAATCGCCTCGGCGGTCAGGTTCTTCACCGTACCCTCGGTCGCGCCCTGGCTGTCGACCAGCTGGTAATCTGCCACGCCGCCCGCCCGCAGATACTCGCGCACCAGCCGGTGATATTTGGTTGCGATCCGCAGCCGGAACCCGTGCCGCGCGCGGAATGCCGCCGCCGCCGCGTCCAGGTCATCCAGCGTGTCGACATCCACCCAGGCCTGCGGCACGGCGACGATCAGGTCGGCATGGCCAAAGCCCAGTTCGGCCAGCGGCGCGACCTTCTGGTCCCATTGCACCAGCTTCTCGCGGATCAGGTCCGTACCCGTCACGCCCAGGTGAATGCGCCCGGCGGACAGCTCGCGTGGGATTTCCCCGGCCGACAGCAGCACCAGGTCAACGCCCTTCGCGCCGTCGACAGCCCCGGCATATTCGCGGTCCGACCCGGTGCGCGACAGGGTGACGCCACGGGCGGCGAACCAGTCAAAAGTTTTTTCCATCAGCCGCCCCTTGGACGGCACGCCAAGCTTCAGGCTCATGCCCGGCCCTCCCGCAGGGTCAACAGGATGTCGGGGCGGATCACGCCGCCGACGGCGGGGCGGCCTTGGCCATTGCCCAGCCGCAGCGTCAGCGCGTCATAGCGCCCGCCGCTGGCCACCGGTGGCAGGCCGGGACGCGCGGGCGCGTGAAACCCAAAGACGAACCCGTCGTAATATTCCAGGCTGGTGCGACCATAGCTGCCTTCGAACTCCACCGTCTGCGGGTCGATTCCGCGAATGTCGATCGCCTCGATCCGCACCGCCAGCCGGTCCACCGCGTTGGCAATCGCGGGCAGATCGACGGCAATGTCGCGCAGGTGTTGCAGCGCGAAGCAGCAGCTTTCGCGCACGTTCAGCAGCGCGTCGATCAGCGCCACTTCCTCGCGCGACAGTGGCGGCTCGGTGGCATCGGCGCGCAATGCCGCGATCCGCGCGGCGATCTCGGTTGCCTCGCGCAGCCCGATCTGAACACCCGCCCGCGCCATCGGGTCCTCTGCCGCCAGCAGCGCCGCGCGGGTCGGTGGCACCGGTGTCTTTCCGGAAAACCGGTCCAGCAATGCGCGGAACCGGCGTGGCCGCCAGATGTGCCGCATCAAAGCCGCCTTGCGCCGATCCGAGGTTTTCAGCCCTGCCACGGCGGTTGTCAGAATGCCGATGTCCCCGGTCGCGGCGCGCAGGCCCAGCCCGTCCAGTTGCGCGTGGATCAGCGCGAACACCTCGGCATCCGCGGCCTCTGGCGCGCTGCCATCGAACAGCTCATAGCCCACCTGGATGTATTCAGAGGGCCGCTCGGGATGCTCTTCCTGACGCCGGAACACTTCGCCGGCATAGGTATAGCGCGCCACCTCGGCCCCGCTGTCGCTGTGCATCTGTACGACCGGCACGGTGAAATCCGGGCGCAGCATGACTTCACCCTGCGCCGGGTCCGACGTGGTATAGGCGCGCGCCCGGATATCTTCGCCGTACAGATCCAGCAAGGTTCCGGCGGGTTGCAGGATCGTGCAATCCACCGCGCGGGCCCCGGCGGCCTCGAAGCGCGCGCGCAACCGCGCCGCCTCGGCCCGGATGTCTGAAATCGGGCTCATGCGTAAAGGTCCAGGATCTCTTGCACCTTGGCGACCATCTGGTCGCGCGGCACCTCGTATTGGCTGGGGCGTTCTTTCCACTCTTCCAGCGTTGCGCCCTCGGCAATCTTGGCGCCCAGGATCAGGTCCTTGATCTGCACCACGCCACCGGCCTTTTCGTCACCGCCTTCGATGATCGCCACAGGCGATTGCCGTTTGTCGGCATATTTCAGCTGGTTGCCGAAATTCTTCGGATTGCCCAGGTACACCTCGGCCCGGATCCCGGCATTGCGCAGCTCCGCCACCATGGCCTGGTAATCCGCCATGCGGTCGCGATCCATCACGGTCACCACGACCGGGCCCTGCACCGCGCCACCAACCCGGCCCTTTTCGCGCAGCGCCGCCAGCAGCCTGTCAACCCCGATGCTGACCCCCGTCGCCGGCACCGCCTGCCCGGTAAAGCGCTTGACCAGATCGTCATAGCGCCCGCCGCCCGCGACCGAGCCAAACTGACGCTTGCGGCCCTTGTCATCAAGGATTTCAAAGGTCAGCTCGGCCTCGAACACCGGGCCGGTGTAATACCCCAGGCCACGCACCACCGAGGGGTCGATCACGATGCGGTCCGGGCCATAGCCCCCGGCGGCCAGAAGCTCTGCGATCCGTCCCAGTTCGTCGACACCGTCCGCCCCGACCGCGCTTGCCCCGATCGCGGCACGCAGGTTGTCCAGCGTCGCGGCGTTGTCTGCACCTTTCGAGGTCAGGAAAGCGACCACCGGTTCGGCCTGCTCCTCGCTCAGACCCACACCGTCGATATAGGCGCCCGAGGCATCGAGCCGCCCCCTGCCCAACAACTCGCGCACACCGGCTTCGCCCACCTTGTCGAACTTGTCTATGGTCCGCAGCACCGCGTCCCGCTGAGCGTCGTCGGTCAAGCCCATGCATTCCAGTACGCCGTTCAGAACCTTGCGGTTGTTGACCCGCACGATATAGTCGCCGCGCGGAATGCCGACCACTTCCAGCGTGTCCGACAGCATCGCGCAGATCTCAGCATCGGCTGCCACGCTGGCCGCGCCCACGGTATCCGCGTCGCATTGGTAGAACTGCCGGTACCGCCCCGGCCCGGGCTTCTCATTGCGCCAGACCGGCCCCATGGCATAGCGCCGATAGGGCAGGGGCAGATCATTGCGGTGCTGGGCATAGACCCGCGCCAGCGGCGCTGTCAGGTCATAGCGCAGCGCCAGCCAGTCGCCGTTGCCGTCTTCCTCTGTTTCCTGCCAGGCAAAGACACCCTCATTCGGGCGGTCGACGTCGGGCAGGAATTTTCCCAGCGCCTCGACCGTCTCCACCGCGCTCGATTCCAGCGCGTCAAAGCCATATCGATGATAGACCCCGGCAATCTGCGACAGCATATGCGCACGCTCGGTCACCTCGGCACCAAAATAGTCGCGGAACCCCTTGGGAGTCTGAGCCTTGGGGCGGGGGGCTTTCTTCTGCTTGGCCATGGGACCTGTCCGTTGCCGTAAGGATTGCGCGCACCCCTTATCGTTCAATGCCCTTCAGGGCAAGGCGACCCCCGGTCCTTCTTCTGGCCAAAAAATATCCCGGGGGTGAATTGGCCAGAGGCCAAGAGGGGGCAGCGCCCCCTTTCCCCGCCGGTTTGCCCTGCAAACCGGCACGACCTGTGCAGCGCCCCGGGCGCTGCCCCGCGCAGAGGCTTGCCATCCCACACCGTCACGTCCTATCTGTGCCGCAGCCAGGGGAGCTTGCCATGACCGACCGAACCGATCTGCTGGAAGAACGCATCGCCCACCTGTTGCGCGTCGTGGATGACCTGTCCGACACCGTCGCCCGGCAAGACGGCGAAATCGCCTTGCTGACACGGCGGGTGGCGATGCTGATGGAACGTGAAGCGACGCGAGAGGCCGAAGGCACCGGTGGTGTCGTGCTGGGCGATGAACGCCCGCCGCATTACTGATCAGCCGTTCACATCCATCGCCACGACACGCCCGTCGTGCAGCAGAATGTTCTTCCACACAGCGCTGCCTTCAAAGCTTTGATAGACCGACACGAACACGCCGGTGCGTGAAAAGGCGCTGATCTTGCTGCCACAGGGTTTGCCGCGCGCGCTCCCGCACTCCCGCCGTTTCAGCTTTTCATAGGCATTCTCGGTTTCGGAATAGGGCAGACCCTGTTCCGGCAGGCCATAGCGCAGCTGTTCGTGCATCTCGAAATCGCCGAACATCGTCAGGGCAGAGGTCACCTGCCGCGCGCAGCCATCGCCGAACCCGGTCAGGTACATGGCCCGCGGTGCGGTCGAGCCCGGCGCGCTGTTGAGGATTTCGTATTTCTTTGCGCCCTTCTCGGGCCAGCGCGCGATGGCCTTGCCCAGCTTGCCCTTGGGCACGTTGCAGACCCGCGCGATCTGACCGAACGGCAGGCTGGTTCCAAATGCCACTTCCTGGAAATCCACGTCGCCGGGCCTGGGGCCGGTGGCCGAGGCGGCGTTGCCAAACAGGCCCCGGCGCGCGGTCGCAGGCTCTGCCGGGGCAGGGCCGGTTTCCGGCAGCAGCGCGGCGATTTCCACCGGCGCCGCCTCGGCCACCTGATCGGCCTGCTTGGCCTCTTCGGCCTTGCTCTTCAGGAAACCAAGAAGGCCGCGTCGTTCCGGGGCTGGCGCATCGGTTTGCACCGGCAGGCTGGCTACTTCAAGCTCTGCCTCCGGCGCTGCGACCGGGGCGGGTGCATCGCTGCTGTCAGCGGTTTCTGCAGCCGGGGCCGTGGCCTCCTTGCGCCCGAACAGCCCCCCCAGGAATCCGCGTTTCGCAGACGTCGGCTCTGTCGCGTCGGGGCTAGGGATCGCGGATGTATCGACAGCCTCGGCCCGGGGCGCATCGGTGGCGACATCGACATCGGACAGCTTGTCCACATCCCCAAGGGGATCGCTGCAAGCCGCCAGAACGGACAGCATCGCACAGGATAGAGCGATTCTTTTCAAAGGCTTCCCCCGGGTATTCGAGGCGAGACCATAGACCACGCAGGGCCAATCGGTCCAGCGGGGGTGGCGGCGGGCCGCTCAGACCTCTTCCACGGCCAGGATTCCGGGCAGGGATTTCAGCGCCCCCTTGATTTCGGGCGTGACCGGGAACTGCTGTTTCAGGTCCATCGTCACTTCACCTGGCAGGCCCGCGTGGCTGAGGCACAGCTCGATCGGGCCGCGCGGCGCCTTGGGCAGTTGGTCCGCGGCGCGCTTCAGCACCGAAGCGATGCCGGTCAGCGCACCTTCCTCGTCCAGGAAGATGCGCAGCCCGGTCCCGACCGCGCCGGCCATCTGCGCCTCCAACGGCGCGACGGACCGGCCGACCGGATCGAACTGGCCTTCGTTGAACCGGGCTTCCAAGGACATGATCACCTTGGAGTCCTGTTCGAACACCCGGCGGCAGGTTTCGAAATCGTCGGCGAACAGCGCAATCCCCGCCACCTGCCCTGTGGGGTCGGAAATCGACATGCGGAAGAACCGCGTGCCCCGGCCCGACTTGCGTTCCTGTAGCCCCGACACCATCACCCCGACCCGGCCCACCGCGCCGCCATCGCGTTCTGCCTTTTCCTGCAATTCCGCCAGAGTCATGCATTTCTGCCGCTTCAGCGCGCCAAGATAGTCGTCCAGCGGGTGCCCGGACAGGTAGAACCCGATCGCCTTGTGTTCCTCTGCCAGCCGTTCGGCGGGCAGCCAGTCGTTGACAGGGGCCAGGCGCGGCTCGGGCAAGTCCTCGCCCGCCTCGCCAAACAGCGATACCTGGTTCGATGCTTTCTGTTCGTGCACAGCCGCGGAATACGCGACCAGCGCATCCAGGCTGTCAAACACCCGCCGCCGGTTGCGGTCCAGCACGTCAAAGCCGCCCGCGCGGGCCAGCATTTCCAGCGGCCGCTTGCCCACCCGTTTCAGATCGACCCGGCGGGCAAAGTCGAACAGGGTCACAAAGGGTTTGTCGCCGCGCCCCTCGACCACCAGTTTCATCGCCTCGACGCCCACGTTCTTCAGCGCGCCAAGGGCATAGATCAGCTTGCCCTCGACGACGTCGAACGTGGGCAGCGACCGGTTCACGCAGGGCGGGACATAGTCCAGCGACAGGCCCTTTTTGACCTCTTCGAAATAGATCGCCAGCTTGTCGGTCAGGTGAATATCGCAGTTCATCACCCCGGCCATGAACTCCACCGGGTGGTTCGCCTTCAGCCATGCGGTCTGGTAGCTGACCACCGCATAGGCCGCCGCGTGCGACTTGTTGAAACCGTAGTTGGCGAACTTTTCCAGTAGGTCGAAGACCTCGGTCGCTTTCTTCTTGTCGACCCCGTTTTCCGCCGCGCCCTTTTCGAACTTCGGGCGTTCGGCGTCCATCGCCTCTTTGATCTTTTTCCCCATCGCGCGGCGCAACAGGTCTGCACCGCCAAGGCTGTAGCCCGCCATGACCTGCGCGATCTGCATCACCTGTTCCTGGTAAACGATGATGCCTTGCGTTTCTTCCAGGATGTGGTCGATCAGCGGGTGGACCGAAGCGATTTCCTTCAGCCCGTTCTTGACCTCGCAATAGGTCGGGATGTTTTCCATCGGGCCGGGACGATACAGCGCCACCAGCGCCACGATGTCCTCGATGCAGGTGGGTTTCATGCGCCGCAGCGCATCCATCATACCCGAGCTTTCCACCTGGAACACCGCCACCGTCTTGGCCGCAGCATAAAGCTTGTAGCTCGCCTCGTCATCCAGCGGGATCGCGTTGATCTGGTTTTCCGCGCCTTCCGCGGGTTCATAGAGTTGCGTGCCGTCGGCGGCGACGTGCAGCGGTCGGCCCGATTTGAAAATCAGGTCCATCGCATTCTGGATCACCGTCAGTGTTTTCAGGCCCAGGAAGTCGAACTTCACCAGCCCGGCCTGTTCCACCCATTTCATGTTGAACTGGGTGGCGGGCATGTCCGACCGCGGGTCGCGGTACAGCGGCACCAGCTCGTCCGTGGGCCGGTCTGCGATCACGACACCTGCCGCGTGGGTCGAGGCATTGCGCAGCAGCCCCTCGACCTGCATCCCGTATTTCAGCAGCCGGTCGACGACTTCCTCGGCGCGGGCCTCTTCCTTCAGGCGCGGTTCGTCCTGCAATGCCTTTTCGATCGAGACGGGCTTGACCCCTTCCACCGGGATCATCTTGGACAGGCGGTCGACCTGGCCATAGGGCATCTGCAACACCCGCCCGATATCGCGCACCGCCGCCTTGGACAGCAGCGCACCAAAGGTGATGATCTGCGCCACCCGGTCGTGGCCGTATTTTTCCTGCACGTACTGGATCACCTCTTCGCGGCGATCCATGCAAAAGTCGATGTCGAAGTCCGGCATCGACACACGTTCGGGGTTCAGGAACCGTTCGAACAGCAGGCTGTAGCGCAGCGGGTCAAGGTCAGTGATTGTCAGCGCATAGGCCACCAGCGAACCGGCGCCCGATCCTCGGCCCGGACCGACGGGAATGTCGTGATCCTTGGCCCATTTGATGAAATCCGCAACGATCAGGAAGTAACCGGGGAACCCCATCCCCTCGATGATGTCCAGCTCGAAATCCAGCCGCTTCTGGTACTCTTCGACCGAAGTCGCATGCGGAATCACCGCCAGTCGGGCTTGCAGACCTTCATTGGCCTGACGCCGCAATTCCTCGACCTCGTCATCGGCGAATTTCGGCAGGATCGGTGGCCGCTTGTAGGCCATGAAGGCGCAGCGCCGGGCGATCTCGACCGTGTTTTCAATCGCCTCCGGCAGGTCGGCGAACAGCGTGACCATTTCCTGCTGTGACTTGAAATAATGCTGGTTGGTCAGCCGCCGGCGCGGGTTCTGCTGATCGACATAGGCCCCTTCCGCAATGCAGATCAGCGCGTCATGAGCCTCGTACATGTCCGATTTCGGGAAATAGACATCGTTGGTCGCCACCAGCGGCAGCCCCATTTCATAGGCCATCTCAACAAAGCCGCGTTCGGTCTGTTTCTCGGCTTCGGGTTGGCCGTTCTCGCCCGGGTGGCGCTGCAATTCGACATACAGCCTGTCGCCGTAGATGTCGCAAAGCTGTGTCATCAGCGCCTGCGCCGCGCCGCGCTGGCCCTGCTGCAACCAGTGTCCCACCGGCCCCTCTGGCCCGCCGGTCAGACAGATCAGTCCTTCGCCGTGCTGCGCCAGGTCTTCCAGCGTGACGTGCGGCAATTGCCCGTCGGTCCGCAGGTAAAGGCAGCTGTTCAGCTTCATCAGGTTTTCATACCCGCGCTCGTTCTGCGCCAGCAGGACCAGCCCGGCGGGATCGCGGGGGCGTTCGCCGGGGGCGGGGGTGGCGTATTGCAGGCTGACCTGGCAACCGATGATCGGCTGGATCCCGGCGCCGCTGGCAGTGACGGAAAATTCAAGCGCCGCGAACAGGTTGTTGGTGTCGGTCACCGCGACCGCGGGCATGTCCATCGCCGCACACATGCCGGGCAGCTTTTTCAGCCGCACAGCCCCTTCCAGCAAGGAATATTCGGTGTGAACGCGAAGGTGTATGAATCGGGGATCTGCCATGCCGCCACGATATGTTGCGGTTAAGGTCAGGGAAAGCCCCAACCCACACGCGTGTCCCGTCCTCACCCCCAGGGTCGGGGGTGCGTTCAGAAAGGGCGGGAAAAACTTAGCGCAAAGGCTAAGTTTTGTTTGCCGACTCACTACGGTGCTCACATGCTTGGCCACATGACCAGCCACCTGACCGCAGTGTTCGCCGCCCTGGCCGATCCGACACGCCGTGCGGTGATCGAACGGTTGACCCGGGGCGCCGCGCCCGTCACCGAATTGTACGCGCCGCATGACATGGCGCTGCCCACCTTCCTGCGCCACCTCAAGGTGCTGGAGGACAGCGGCCTTGTCCGCAGCGAGAAAACCGGCCGCGTCCGCACCGTGCGTATCGAAGCCCGGGCGCTGGCCGAGGTCGAAACGTGGCTGCGCCGTCAAAGACGCCCCCGGGGCGCGCCGACGGACCGGCTCGAATCCCTGGCCCTGCGGCTGGAGGCGGATTTCAGCGACCGAAAGGACACTGCATGACCGACCACGATCGCGCGCTCGTCCTCGAACGCAGGTGGCATGCGCCCCGCGCGGTGGCGATGCACAACCAGGCCGAGGCGAAGAAACACCACGCCGCCATGGGCTTCCGCGATGGCTGGGGCGCGGCCGCAACACAGCCGGAAGCCTTGGCGAAAACGCTCTGATCTGCCCAAAATCCCGGCGATTGATGGATTGCCGGGCAAATTTTCCTTGCCAAATTGCAGAATCGCCGCCTAGCCTGACCTCTGCACAGGGATAAACCCGCGCGCTTTCTACGCCGCATCGAGGGCGCGCAGCAAAAGGGTCACTTAGGTAAGGCGGCGGGTTTTCAGCATGGATATCACCTTTCTTCTGAACGGAGAGAGCGTGGAACTGCGTGATGTGTCTGCGACGCGCACGCTGCTCGACTGGTTGCGCGAGGATCGCGCGCTCACCGGCACCAAGGAGGGTTGCAACGAAGGCGACTGTGGGGCCTGCACCGTGATGGTGACAGATGCCGACGGATCGAAGGCGCTCAATGCCTGCATCCTTTTCCTGCCGCAACTGCATGGCAAATCTGTACGCACGGTCGAAGGCATCGCCGCCCCCGATGGCGCGCTGCACCCGGTGCAGCAGGCCATGATCGACCTGCACGGCAGCCAGTGCGGCTTTTGTACGCCGGGGTTCATCATGTCGATGGCGGTGGCGCACAAGAACGGCGACCGCGACCACGACACCGCGCTTGCGGGAAACCTGTGTCGTTGCACCGGCTACGCCCCCATCGTGCGCGCTGCAGAGGCCGCCGCCAACCAACCGGTTCCCGCCTGGATGCAGGACGATGCCGTGGCAACGAACGCGGCGCCCGCGGGCGATACCACCGGCGTCGCTGCGCCGGAAACCGTGGCAGAGCTTGCAGCGCTTTACGCCGCCAACCCCGATGCGACGCTGGTTGCCGGGGCCACCGACGTGGGCCTGTGGGTGACCAAGCAGATGCGCGATCTGGGCCAGGTGATCTTCCTCAACCGCTGCCGCGACCTGCAACAGATCGACGAAAGCGACGATGCCCTCCGCTTTGGTGCCGGTGTCACGATGGACCGGGTGCTTGCAGCGCTGGCGCCGCTTTATCCGTCCTACGCCGAAATGGTCCGCCGCTTTGCCTCTGCCCAGGTGCGGGCGGCGGCGACGATTGGCGGCAATATCGCCAACGGTTCGCCAATCGGGGACAACCCGCCGCCGCTGATCGCGCTGGGGGCCACGCTGCACCTGCGCTGCGGCGACACCACTCGTGACCTGCCGATCGAGGACTTCTTCCTCGACTATGGCAAGCAGGACCGCGCAAAGGGTGAATTTGTCGAGGCAATCAGCGTGCCCAAAACGCCCGACCGGCTGCGGGTCTACAAACTGTCGAAACGGTTCGATCAGGACATTTCCGCCGTCTGCGGCGCGTTCAACATCACCGTGGAGGATGGCACCGTCAGTGCCGCGCGCATCGCCTTTGGCGGCATGGCCGGCATTCCGAAACGGGCCAGTCACGTGGAGGCCGCGATCATCGGCAAGCCCTGGACCGAGGCGACGCTTGCCGCCGCCGCGGATGCCTGGGCCATGGATTTCACCCCGCTGTCCGACATGCGCGCCAGCGCGGAGTATCGTCTGACCACGGCGCGCAACATGCTGCGCCGGTACTGGCTGGAAGATCAGGGGCAGATCGTCGACGTAAAGGCGGTGCCGGCATGACCATGAGCGTTGCAAAACCCCTTCCCCATGACGCGGCCGCCCTGCATGTGACCGGCAAGGCGCGGTATGTCGATGACATCCCGACGCCACCCGGCACGCTGCACCTGGCCTTTGGCCTGTCCAGCGTGGCGAATGGCCGGATCACCGCGATCAACCTTGACGCCGTGCGTGCCGCCCCCGGTGTTGTCCTGGTGCTGGAGGCGAAAGACCTGCCCGGCGATTGCGATTGTTCGCCGTCCAACCACGACGAACCGCTGTTGGCGGGGCATACGGTCAACTATGTCGGCCAGCAGGTTTTCCTTGTTGCCGCCACCAGCCACCTTGCCGCGCGCCGGGCTGCGCGGCTGGCAAGGATCACCTATCAGGAACGCGACGCGATCCTGTCCATCGACGACGCGATGGCGGCGGATGACCGGTTCGAAGACGGCCCGCGCATCTGGTCGCGGGGCGATGCCGGGGCGGCCATCGACAGCGCGAAGAACGTGATCGAGGGCAGCCTGACCATGGGTGGCCAGGAACATTTCTATCTTGAAAGCCAGGCCGCGATGGCGTTGCCGCAGGACGATGGCGAAGTGGTCGTGCACAGTTCGACCCAGCACCCGACAGAGATCCAGCACAAGGTGGCCCATGCGCTGGGCCTGCCGATGCACAGCGTGCGGGTTGAAACCCGGCGGATGGGCGGCGGCTTTGGCGGCAAGGAAAGCCAGGGCAACGCGCTGGCGATTTCCTGTGCGCTGGTGGCGCGGATGACGGGCCGGCCGGTCAAGATGCGCTATGACCGCGACGACGACATGACGATCACCGGTAAGCGGCACGATTTCCGCATCGATTACCGGGTGGGGTTTGACGATGGCGGTGTGATCGCCGGGGTCGAGTTCCTGCACCTGACCCGGGCGGGCTGGTCGATGGACCTGACATTGCCGGTGGCGGATCGTGCGATGCTGCACGCCGACAACGCCTATTTCATTCCCGCGATGCGGATCGAAAGCCACCGTTTGCGGACCAATATGCAAAGCGCGACGGCCTATCGTGGCTTTGGCGGGCCGCAGGGGATGCTGGGGATCGAACGGGTGCTGGATCACGTCGCCTATGCCGTGGGCCGGGACCCGCTGGAGGTGCGCAAGGCGAATTACTATGCCGAGGCACCGGTGGCGGAAGCTGGGGGGCCGTCTGCCCCCCCGTCCCCCCCCGAGGATATTTCCGGCCAGAAGAAGGTGCAGACAACGCATTATGGCCAGCCGGTCGAGGATTTCGAACTGGGCGCCATGACCGCGGCGCTGGAGGCGTCTTGCGACTATGCCACCCGGCGCGCGGCGGTGCGCAAGTGGAACGCGGAAAACAGCGTGCTGAAGAAGGGCATCGCCCTGACGCCGGTGAAATTCGGCATCTCCTTCACGCTGACCCACCTGAACCAGGCGGGTGCCCTGGTGCATGTCTACCAGGACGGCTCGATCCGTATGAACCACGGCGGGACAGAGATGGGGCAGGGCCTGTTCCAGAAAGTCGCGCAAGTTGCGGCCAGCCGTTTTGGCGTGCCGATGGCGGTGGTCAAGATCACCGCGACCGATACCGGCAAGGTGCCCAACACCTCGGCCACGGCGGCGTCGTCCGGTTCCGACCTGAATGGCATGGCGGTCAAGATTGCCTGTGACACGATCCGGGACCGGATGGCCGGGTACCTGGCGCAACAGTACCAGTGCAGCCCGGCAGATGTACGGTTCAAGGACGGAAGCGTACAACTTGGCAGCCAGAGCATCAGTTTCGCCGAGGCCGCCGCGCTCTGCTATGGCGGGCGGGTCAGCCTGTCGGCCACCGGCTTTTACAAGACGCCCAAGGTCGAATGGGACCGGATCAAGGGGCAGGGGCGGCCGTTCTATTATTTTGCCTACGGTGTCAGCTGTTCCGAGGTGGTCGTGGACACCCTGACCGGCGAATACCGCATCCTGCGCGCCGACGTGTTGCACGACTGCGGGTCGTCGCTGAACCCCGCGCTGGATGTGGGCCAGGTCGAAGGTGCCTATGTGCAGGGGGCGGGCTGGCTGACGACCGAAGAACTGCTCTGGGACGACAAGGGCCGGCTGCGCACCCATGCGCCCTCGACCTACAAGATCCCGGCCTGTTCCGACCGGCCCGACGTGTTCACCGTCGCGCTGTGGGACGGACGGAACCGCGAGAACACGATCTATCGCTCGAAAGCGGTGGGGGAACCGCCGTTCATGCACGGCATTTCGGTGCTGATGGCGCTGTCGGATGCGGTTGGATCGTGCGGCACGGCCTATCCCGATCTGGATGCCCCGGCAACGCCCGAGCGCGTTCTTGCCGCGATTGAACGGGTGCGCCATGTTTGACCGGATCGCGTTGAAGGCCGCCGTGACGGAGCACGGCCGCGTGGCCCGCGTAGTGATCGCGCAGGTCGCGGGGTCGTCCCCGCGCGAGGTGGGCGCGGCGATGCTGGTCTGGGAGCACGGCCAGTCCGGCACCATCGGTGGCGGCGCGCTGGAATACAAGGCCGCGCAACAGGCGTTCGTCCGCGAAGGGCTGACGCATCATGCGCTGGGTCCGAAACTGGGCCAATGCTGCGGCGGGGTTGTGACGCTTCTGACGGAAATCTATGACGCCCGGGCTGTCGCGGCGCTGGATGGCCGGGACGTGATCGCGCGCGGCACGGGCGCGATGCCGCTGGCTGTGAAGCGCCTGTTGGACCGGGCGCGGGGGCGCGGCGAACGGCCAGAGCCGCAACTGGTCAAGGGCTGGTTCATAGAACCGGTGGCCGAGGTCCAGACAGATCTGTGGATCTGGGGCGCGGGCCACGTGGGCCGGGCGCTGGTGGATGTCCTGGCGCCGCTGCCGGGCATGGCGATCACCTGGGTCGACACCGGGCCGGAACGGTTTCCTGATGCGATGCCTGACGGCGTGACGGCGTTGCCCGTGGCAGAGCCCGCGTTGCTGGCCGCCCGCGCGCCGACTGACGCGCATCACCTGATCCTGACCTACAGCCACGAACTGGACCTGGCGCTGTGCCATGCGCTGCTGGGCCGGGGATTCGGCTTTGCCGGGCTGATCGGGTCGGACACGAAATGGGCGCGCTTTCGGTCCCGGCTGAAGGCGTTGGGCCATTCGGATGCACAAATCGGGCGCATCTGCTGCCCGATTGGGCAGAAAACCCTGGGCAAGCACCCCCAGGCCATTGCCGTGGGGGTCGCGGCGCAGTTACTGGAAACGCGTATCGCAGGGGGCATGACAAAGTGGCAGACGCACTCCTTACCATCGAGGGCCTGACCAAGGCCTATCCGGGCGTCGTGGCCAACAGCGATGTCTCTTTCACCATCGGACAGGGCGAGATTCACGCGCTGCTGGGGGAAAACGGGGCCGGGAAATCCACGCTGGTCAAGATGATCTATGGGCTGGTGAAACCCGACAAGGGCACCATGACCCTGAACGGCACCCCCTATGCGCCCGCCGAGCCACGCGTCGCGCGGTCGTTGGGCGTGGCCATGGTGTTTCAGCACTTTTCGTTGTTCGAGGCGCTGACGGTGGCCGAAAACATCGCGCTGGGCATGGAAAACCCGCCCAAGCCGCGCGACCTGGCCCGCCAGATCCGCGAGGTGTCGGAAACCTACGGCCTGCCGCTGGATCCCGACCGCGTCGTCGGCACCCTGTCGGCAGGCGAACGTCAGCGGGTCGAGATCATCCGCTGCCTGTTGCAGAACCCGCGCCTGCTGATCATGGACGAACCGACCAGCGTCCTGACTCCGCAAGAGGTCGATATCCTGTTCGAGACCCTGAAAAAGCTGCGTTCCGAGGGGACCTCGATCCTGTATATCAGTCACAAGCTGGAAGAGATCCGGGCGCTGTGCGACACCGCGACCATCCTGCGGCTGGGCAAGAAGGTGGCCACCTGCACGCCTGCGGACACCACCGCCCGCGAACTGGCCGAGATGATGGTGGGCGCAAGCTTTGCCATGCCGGAAGCCAAGGACCAGCCGCTCGGCGACGTGCTGTTGCAGGTATCGGGCCTGTCGATGCCGTCGCCGGGGGCGTTCGGGACACCGCTGCGGGACATCACCTTCGAGGTGCGCGCGGGCGAGGTTCTGGGCCTGGGGGGGGTTGCCGGCAACGGGCAGGATGAATTGCTGATGGCGCTGTCGGGCGAACGCACGACCAAGGCGCAGTGCATCTGGCTGAAGGACAAGCCGGTGGGCAACCTTGGCCCTGCCGCGCGGCGCGCGATGGGCATCCTGTCGGGGCCGGAGGAACGGCTGGGCCATGCCGCCGCGCCGAACATGAGCCTTACCGAAAACGCCGTGCTGACCGCCGCGCATCGCGAGGGGCTGGTGTCGAACGGGTTCATCAACTGGGGCCGGTCGCGCGACTTTGCGCAGAAGGTCATCAGCCAGTTCGACGTGCGCACGCCGGGGACAGAGACCGCGGCCCGGGCATTGTCGGGAGGCAACCTGCAGAAATTCGTGGTCGGGCGCGAAATCCTGCAACGGCCGGAGGTGTTGATCATCAACCAGCCGACCTGGGGCGTCGATGCCGCCGCCGCCGCCGCGATCCGGCAGGCGCTGCTGGACCTCGCAGCCCAGGGCGCGGCCATCGTCGTGATCAGCCAGGACCTGGACGAGCTGATGGAGATTTCCAACCGCTTCGGCGCGCTGAACGAAGGCCGCCTGTCGGCCATCCGCCCGGTCGAGGGGCTGACGATCGAGAAGATCGGCCTGATGATGGGCGGTGCCCATGACATGGAGGTAGCCCATGTGTGACGCGGCGGATTCGAGTATTTTCGGAAAGATGAAAGCAGGGGGACGGCGCGCATGATCCGCTTGGAAAAACGGCCCCAGCCGTCAAGGTTCTGGACCGGCGCAACGCCGATCCTGGCGGTTTTGCTGACCATGCTGGTGGGCGGCGCGATGTTTGCCGCGCTGGGCACCGACCCGCTTGAGGCGATCAAGGTGATTTTCTGGGACCCGTTGTTTCACGAACAGTTCGCCAGCTATTCGCGGCCGCAGCTTCTGGTGAAGGCGGGGCCGCTGATCCTGATTGCCATCGGCCTGTCGATCGGGTTCCGGGCGGGGATCTGGAATATCGGCGCCGAGGGGCAATACATCATGGGTGCGATCTGTGGCGCCGGGGCAGGGCTTGCGCTGTACCCGTCCGACTCGGCCCTGTTGTTCCCGATGATGGTGGTCGCCGGGGCGCTGGGCGGCTGGGTCTGGGCGATGATCCCGGCGGTGCTGAAGGTGAAATTCGGCACCAACGAGATCCTTGTGTCGCTGATGCTGGTCTATGTCGCCGAAAACATCCTGGCCTCGGTGTCGTCCGGCCTGCTGCGCAACCCCGAGGGCATGGGCTTTCCGGGGTCGCGCAACCTGAACCAGTGGGATGCGGCGTCGAACCTTGACCTGATCCCGAACACCGGCATGCACTGGGGCGTGGTCGCGGCGCTGATCGCGGTGATTTTTGCCTATGTGCTGCTGTCGCGCCACATTCAGGGCTTCAACGTGCGCCTGACCGGCGAAGCGCCGCGCGCGGCGCGGTTTGCCGGCGTCAGCCCGTCGCGGATCATCCTGTTCTGTCTTGGGATGTCCGGCGTACTGGCGGGCATGGCAGGGATGTTCGAGGTGACCGGGCCCGCGGGCAAGATCAGCATCGACTTCAACTCGGGCTATGGGTTCACCGCGATCATCGTGGCCTTCCTGGGCCGGTTGCACCCGGTGGGCATCCTGCTGGCCGGGCTGCTGATGGCGCTGACCTATATCGGTGGCGAGTTGGCGCAGCTGATGCTGGGCCTGCCGGGCGCCGCGATCCAGCTGTTCCAGGGGATGTTGCTGTTCTTCCTGCTGGCGACGGATGTGTTCACCAATTACCGCGTGCGGATCGGAAAAGGAGAGTTGGCCTGATGGATCTGTCTTCAATCAATCCGGTCCTGCTGATTGCGTCGATCATGGTGTCGGCGACGCCCATCCTGCTGGCCGCCATCGGCGAGGCGGTGGTGGAAAAGGCGGGGGTGCTGAACCTGGGCGTCGAGGGCATGATGATCGTCGGCGCGGTCGTGGGCTTTGCCGTGGCGGTCAACACCGGCTCTCCGGGCCTGGGGTTTGTCGCGGCGGCGCTGGCCTCGGCCATCCTGTCGCTGTCCTTTGGCTTTCTGACGCAGTACCTGCTGTCGAACCAGGTCGCCACGGGCCTGGGCCTGACGCTGGTGGGGCTGGGGCTGTCGGCGCTGATCGGCAAGCCCTACGAGGGGATGAAATCGCCGACCCTGCCGAAGCTGGACATCCCGGTGCTGAGCGATCTGCCGGTGGTGGGCCGAATGCTGTTCTCGCATGATCCGATGGTCTATCTCAGCCTGTTGCTGGTGGTCGTGGTCTGGACCTTCCTGAAATACACCCGCGCCGGGCTTGTGCTGCGCGCGGTGGGGGAAAGCCACGATGCCGCCCATGCGCTGGGCTACAAGGTGGTGCGCGTGCGGATGATTGCGATCTTTTTCGGCGGGGCCTGCGCCGGACTTGGCGGCGCCTATCTGAGCCTGGTGCGCGTGCCGCAATGGACCGAGGGCATGACCGCCGGCGCCGGCTGGATCGCGCTGGCGATTGTCGTCTTTGCCAGCTGGCGGCCCTGGCGCGTTCTGATCGGGGCCTACCTGTTCGGGGGCGTCACCGTGCTGCAGCTGAACCTTCAGGCAGCAGAGGTCGCGGTGCCTGTCGCGCTCTTGTCGATGAGCCCGTATCTGATAACCATCATCGTGCTTGTCATCATCTCGGCCCGGGGGGCGCATGGCGCGCCTGCCTCCCTTGGCCGGTCTTTCCATGCCTCAAGCTGAGGCGCTTACACCTGTACCACCAACAAGGGGATATTCATGAAACGCAGAACACTTCTTGCCAGCGCAGCCCTGGCCCTCAGCCTTCCGGGCATGGCCTTCGCCCAGGACAAGGTAAAAGCCGGGTTTATCTTTGTCGGCCCGATCGGCGACGGCGGCTGGACCTATGAACACAACCATGCCCGCCTGGCGGTGGAAGAGCATTTCGGCGACAAGGTCGAAACCGTCTATCAGGAAAGCGTGCCGGAAGGTGCGGACGCCGTGCGCGCGATCACCCAGATGGCGCTGTCGGGGGCGGATATCATCTTCACCACCTCTTTCGGCTACATGGATCCGACGCTGGAAGTGGCGGCCAAGTTCCCGAACGTGAAGTTCGAACATGCCACCGGTTACAAGCGGTCGGACAACGTATCGATCTATTCTGCGCGCTTCTACGAAGGCCGCGCCATCCAGGGCCATATCGCGGGCAAGATGACCAAGACCAACAAGATTGGCTACATCGCGTCCTTCCCGATTCCCGAGGTCATTCGCGGCATCAACAGCGCCTATATCCACGCCAAGAAGGCCAACCCGGATGTCGAATTCTCGATCATCTGGGCCTACACTTGGTTCGATCCGGCGAAAGAGGCCGATGCCGCCCGCGCGCTGATCGAAAACGGGGCCGACGTGATCCTGCAACATACGGATTCGACCGCGCCGCAGGCGGCTGCGCAAGAGGCTGGTGGCGTGATCACCTTTGGTCAGGCGTCGGATATGGGCGAATATGCCCCAATGCCGCGCGTGTCGTCGATCATCGACAACTGGGCGCCGTATTACATTGAACGCGTTGGCGCGGTCATGGATGGCACCTGGGAATCGGTGGACACCTGGAACGGCATTGGCAAGGGCATGGTCGGCATCGGCGAGATTTCTGACGCCGTCCCCGCCGACGTGAAAGCCGAGGCGCTGGCGCTGAAAGATGCGATTGCTGCGGGTGACTACCACCCCTTCACCGGACCGCTGAAAAAGCAGGATGGGTCGGACTGGCTGGCAGAAGGGGAAACCGCAGATGATGGCACCTTGCTGGGCATGAATTTCTACGTCGAAGGCCTGACCGGCGACATCCCGAACTGATCCGGGTTGCAGACAAGCAAAGGCCCCGCATTCGCGGGGCCTTTTTCGTTCAACCCGGGGCGTGACCGATACGGAAAAGGCGCCCGGAGGGGGCGCCTTTCACGGTTCGGGCTGACGGGGCCTTAGCCCTTCATGCTGTCCCAGAAACTTTTGACCGATTTGAAAAAGCTATGCGATTCCGGATTGTTATCCTCGCTCAGCTCTTCGAATTCCTTCAACAGCTCTTTCTGGCGCGCGGTCAGGTTGACGGGCGTTTCCACCGCCAGTTCGATGAACATGTCGCCATGTCCGCCGCCGCGCAGGCCCGGCATCCCCTTGCCGCGCAGGCGCATCTGGTTGCCTGACTGGCTGCCTGCGGGGATCTTCACACGGCTGCGGCCGCCGTCGATTGTCGGCACTTCGATATCGCCCCCCAGCGCGGCCGTGGCCATGCTGACCGGGACGCGGCAGTACAGGTTGTTGGCCTCACGTTCAAAGATCTCGTGCTTCTTCACTTCGATGAAGATGTACAGATCGCCCGGAGGCCCGCCACGCAGCCCGGCCTCGCCTTCACCGGCCAGACGGATCCGCGTGCCGGTTTCGACACCCGCGGGAATGTTGACCGACAATGCGCGTTCCTTCTGAACCCGACCGGCCCCGCCGCAGGACTTGCACGGGTTCTTGATGATCTGGCCCAGACCCGAACAGGTTGGACAGGTGCGTTCGACGGTAAAGAATCCTTGCTGCGCGCGAACCTTGCCCATGCCTGAACACGTTGGGCAGGTGGTGGGCTCTGCCCCGCCTTCGGCGCCTGAACCGTTACAGGCGGTACATTGCACCGAACTGGGCACGGTGATGGTCTTTTGCAGGCCGGCATAGGCCTCTTCCAGCGTCACCCGCAGGTTATAGCGCAGGTCAGAGCCGCGCGCTGCGCGTTGCCGTCCGCCGCCGCGCTGGCCACCCATGAAATCGCCGAAAAGGTCGTCGAACACGTCGGAAAACGCGCTGGCGAAATCGGCATTGCCGCGCCCACCGGGATGGTGGCCGCCACCGCCCATGCCGCCGTCGAACGCGGCATGACCAAACCGGTCATAGGCGGCTTTCTTGTCGGCATCCTTCAGCACTTCATAGGCTTCGTTCACTTCCTTGAACTGGGCCTCTGCCTCTGGCTTGTCCTTGTTGCGGTCCGGATGAAGTTCCTTTGCCTTCGCACGATAAGCTTTCTTCAGCTCTTCGGCGCTGGCCCCCTTCGCCACCCCAAGGACATCGTAATAGTCACGTTTGGACATTCACGTCCTCCTTTTCCCGGAACGTAAAGGGCCGGTCCGGTGTCCGGACCGGCCCCATTTGGTTCCGTGATATGGGGTTACGACCGCTTGTCGTCGCCCAGGTCCTCGAAATCGGCGTCGACGATGTTGTCGTCATCCGCACCTGCATTGCCCCTGTCGGCATCCACTGGCGCATCATCGCCCGAGTCCTGTTGCGCCTTATAGATCGCCTCGCCCAGACGCATCGCCGCTTCGGTGACGTTCTGGATGCCGGACTTGATCTTGTCGGCAGGCGCGTCGTCCTTTTCAAGGTCATCCTTGAGCGCGGCCACGGCCAGTTCGATCGCCTCGATGGTCGACGGGTCAACCTTGTCGCCATGCTCCTCGATCGATTTCTCGGTCGAATGGATCAGGCTTTCGGCCTGGTTGCGGGCCTCGACCAGTTCCTTGCGGGCCTTGTCGGCTTCGGCGTTTTCCTCGGCTTCGCGGACCATCTTTTCGATGTCGTCATCCGACAGACCACCCGATGCCTGGATCGTGATGTTCTGTTCCTTGCCGGTGCCCTTGTCCTTGGCGCTGACCGACACGATGCCGTTGGCGTCGATGTCGAACGTCACCTCGATCTGCGGCATGCCGCGCGGCGCCGGCGGGATGTCTTCCAGGTTGAACTGGCCCAGCATCTTGTTGTCGGCGGCCATCTCGCGTTCGCCCTGGAACACCCGGATCGTCACGGCGTTCTGGTTGTCCTCGGCGGTCGAGAAGATCTGCGACTTCTTGGTCGGGATGGTGGTGTTGCGGTCGATCAGTCGGGTGAACACGCCGCCCAGGGTTTCGATGCCCAGCGACAGCGGAGTCACGTCCAGCAGAACCACGTCCTTGACGTCACCCTGCAGAACACCGGCCTGGATGGCAGCGCCCATGGCAACGACTTCGTCCGGGTTCACACCCTTGTGCGGCTCTTTCCCGAAGAACTTGGTCACCTCTTCGATGACTTTCGGCATCCGGGTCATACCGCCGACCAGAACCACCTCGTCGATGTCGCTGGTCGACAGACCGGCGTCCTTCAGCGCGGCGGCACAAGGCTTGAGCGAACCCTTGATCAGGTCACCCACCAGACTTTCCAGCTTGGCGCGGGTCAGCTTCATCACCATGTGCAGCGGCTGACCGTTCGAGCCCATGCTGATGAACGGCTGGTTGATTTCGGTCTGGCTGGACGAGGACAGTTCGATCTTGGCCTTTTCGGCAGCTTCCTTCAGGCGCTGAAGGGCCATCTTGTCCTTGGTCAGGTCGACCGCGTGCTCTTTCTTGAACTCGTCGGCAAGATAGTTGACGATCCGCATGTCGAAATCTTCGCCACCCAGGAAGGTGTCGCCGTTGGTCGACTTCACTTCGAACAGACCATCGTCGATTTCAAGGATGGTCACGTCGAAGGTGCCGCCGCCAAGGTCATAGACCGCGATGGTTTTCGATTCCTGCTTGTCCAGGCCATAGGCCAGCGCGGCAGCCGTCGGTTCGTTGATGATCCGCAGCACTTCCAGGCCGGCGATCTTGCCGGCGTCCTTGGTGGCCTGACGCTGGGCGTCGTTGAAATAGGCGGGAACCGTGATAACGGCCTGCTCCACCTTTTCCCCCAGGTATGCCTCGGCGGTTTCTTTCATCTTCTGCAGGATGAAGGCCGAGATCTGGCTGGGGCTGTATTTGTCGCCACGGGCTTCGACCCAGGCGTCGCCGTTGCCGCCGTCGATGACGTTGAACGGCAGGTTTTTCTTGTCCTTCGCAAGATCCGCGTCGTCGTTGCGACGACCGATCAGGCGCTTCACACCGAAAATGGTGTTGTCGGGGTTGGTGACGGCCTGCCGTTTGGCGGGTTGGCCCACCAGGCGCTCGTCTTCAGTGAAGGCGACGATGGACGGGGTCGTCCGTGCCCCTTCGGAGTTTTCGATCACACGCGGCTGGGCGCCATCCATGATTGCGACGCAGCTGTTCGTGGTCCCGAGGTCAATACCAATAACTTTGGCCATGTTTTCGATCCCTTCTTGTCTTCAAGGCGATGACCCGAAGCCCTGACCCGTTATGGCATCAGGACTCCGGCATTCGCGCGTACGGGCGGGCCGCCCGGCCGCGCTTCGGAGGGTATATAGGGAGGGCGGTTTGGGGCTGCAAGCGCCCGCTTCCGCCGGATTATGGAAAAATGCGCCTTTCCATTTGCGTTTGCGGCAGCTCTGCGCTGCAATGCCGCGATGAGCGACGTTCTGGACATTCGCGGCTTTCGGATCTGGCGTGGCTATCTTGATCGCGCCGCGCAGGCGGCGCTGGTCGATGCCTTGCGTGACGTGCTGCGTCAGGCGCCGCTCGTCCAGCCGGTCACGCCGTCCGGGCGCAAAATGTCGGTGCGGATGTCGGCGGCGGGGCGGTTCGGCTGGATCACCGACCGCAAGGGCTATCGCTACAGCGAAACGCATCCGTCCGGTGTGTCCTGGCCGCCGATCCCTGACTCCGTTCTGGCGGTCTGGCGTGCCCTGGCCGGGGCTGCGCGTGACCCGGACTGCTGCCTGATCAACTGGTACGGACCAGAGGCGCGCATGGGCTTGCACCAGGATCGGGACGAGGCCGATTTCACCCAGCCGGTGCTGTCGATCTCCCTTGGGGACGACGGGCTGTTTCGCATGGGCAATGCCGAACGCGGCGGGCGGACGGAGTCGATCTGGCTGCAGTCGGGCGATGTGGTCCTGATGGGCGGCGACGCGCGTCTGCGATATCATGGGATCGACCGGATCCGGCCGGGCAGTTCCACCCTTCTGGACGCGCCGGGGCGGATCAACCTGACCCTGCGCGTCGTGACCTGACCCCGCTCAGAATCCCAGCAGCGCCAGGCGTTCCTCGACCCTGCGCCGTGCGTCTTCGGGCGGTGGCGGAAGCCCGCCATCGATTTGCCCAAGGGCCAGCGCGGTTTTCAGGAACTGGATGTCCGGCGCAGTCGCGGCCAGCTCTGAAAGGACCTCTCCATATAGCGCGTCGAACCGGTCGTCGTAGGACTGACGGCCTTGCAGAACCTGGTCCAGCGCGCGGGCATAGTCTTGCTCGACCAGGTGCACCCGCACCTCGGCCTGCCAAAAGGCGGGCTCAAGCCGGCTGCCGCGATACTCGGTGCGAAAGCTCTCGATCAGGCGCCGGTCGCTTTCTGTCGCCGCGCGTATTGCCTCAAGCGATGTCATCCGGTCCAGCAGTTCCTCTGCCGGGGATGTTTCGTGGCTGGGATGGTGGTTTTCCTCTTCGGGCGTCAGATGCGTGGGGCCGTCGTCGGTGCGGATCAGATACGCCTCGATCCGGTTGGCAGCGTCGCCATGGCCGGTGTCACGCAGGTAATCGACCAGTGGCACTGCCCAATAGCGCCGCAGCGTGGGCGACAGCGCGGTATAGGCCCTGAACAGGTCGTCGGCGTCCCAGCCCTCCTCCGGCCGTTCGCCCGCCTTCTGCAACCGCATGACGTCCCAAAGGACCAGGCCCGGGCAAGTGCGGAACACGCTGGCGGGCAGCCGTTCGGGCCGGTCCAGCGTGGCGGCCATGGCGCGGACCAGCGCGGCCTCTTTGCTGCTGTCGTCCTGCAAAAGCGCATAGGCTTCGGTCCCCTGCGCCTGCGAGACATAGAACTGTGCCAGTGCCAGCCGGGCAGACGGCACCGGATGACCGGCAAGGTCATAGGTCGCCTGCCGCCGCGCCGCCAGTTCCCGGGCATAGTCGCCCTCCCCGGCCCAGTCCTGTGTCAGGGTCAGCGCGCCCGCCGGGCAATAGCCGGGCGGGGCAGGGGGTCTGCCTTGTACGGAAATGCGTGCGGTTTGGTCCGGATCGGGCCGCGGTGGATCAAAGGCCGACGACACCGCCATATGCGCGGCAAGATCCAGCAGTTGGCCCCGCGGCCCATCCTGCATCGCGGCCTCCAGTGATGCCTGCATCAGCCGCGACGATTCGGTGCCGAGGTGCACCGGCAGCGTGATGGGTTGCGTGGGGCTTGCGCGGGGTTCGGGGCGCGGCGGTGCGGCTTCGGGTGCGACGGCATCTTTCAGATCGATCACAAGGAACCGGTCGCGAAACAGGAACGGCTCTGCCGTACACGGGCAGGCCAAGGTCAATGACAACTGCGACGGGGCGGTCTGTTCCACCCCGGTCAGCCGGTCACGCGGAATGCGGTCGAACACGGTGGACAGGTCGAAACCATGGCCGGGCTGGTCCAGCCGCAGGGTCAGGGCTTCCCCCGATCCGTCCAGCGCCCAACCCATCGCCACCGGAAGTTCCAGCACCAGCCGGGTGAAATCGTCGTGTTCCCCCGACCGCACCGGAATGGTGGCGGCCGTTGCCGACAGCGCCCAGCACACCCAGACCGCAAGCCAGGGGATCAGGCGCCTCATGCCGCGGCCTTCGCCTCTTTCAGGGCTTCTTCCAGGTGTTCGTAGCTGGGGCGGTAATGCGCGGGCGATCCCTGGCGGCCCACTTCGATACAGATGTTGACGCCGTGGTTGTAAAGGCTGGCCACGATCACGTCGCGGATCATCTGGTAAAATGCGGCCTCGTCCTCGATCACCGCCTTCAGCTTGGACGCGAAGGGGCCGACAAGCCCATAGGCCAGGAACACGCCCAGGAAGGTACCCACCAGCGCGCCGCCGATCAGCTTGCCCAGAACCTCTGGCGGCTGGTCGATCGACCCCATGGTCTTGATCACGCCCAGAACGGCGGCAACGATCCCCAGTGCGGGCAGGCCGTCGGCAACGGTCTGCAATGCATGGCTGGAATGCAGGTTGTGGTGCAGCATCGACTCCAGCCGCTTTTCCAGAACCTCTTCCACCTGATGGGGATCGTCGTAGTTCATGGAGGCAGAGCGCAGCGTGTCGCAGATCATCTCGACCGCGGTCCTGTCGCCAAGGATGCGTGGATACCGCTGGAACAGGGACGACTCGGACGGGTTTTCGATGTGTTCTTCCAGCGCGACGGGGCTTTGCCGCCCGACCCGCAGCAATTCGTGCAGCAGGCACAAAAGGTCCTGGTAATCCTGGGTTTTCCACTTCGGCCCCTTGAACACCTTGCCGATGTCCTTGACCGTGTGCTTGGCCGACGGGCCATCGTTGCTGATGATGAATGCGCCGGCGGCGGCGCCACCGATCATCATCATTTCGAACGGCAGGGATTTCAGGATGATGCCCAGCTTGCCCCCCGCGGCAATATAGCCGCCGAAGACCATGACAAAGATCACCGCGATTCCGACCAGACCCAGCACCAGACCCCTCCTGAACAATGACGGGTCCGGTTTGGCATGAAAGGCTTAAGGAAATCTCAGCGCCGGATCAGAGCAGGGTTACGATCCCCTCAAGCAAGAGCGCGCCAAGGATCAGCCCGCCCAGCCCCCAGATCAGCCGCGTCGGCCAAAGCGACGGGGGCTTTTGCTCTTCGGGCGTGGCCTGCCGGATCAGCGCCGCCTCGACGATCGCGGGCAGGCGGGGGCCGAAACGGGCCAGCACCTTGGCGGTCTTGAACAGGTCGCCCGCAACGGCGCGCGGCCCGATAGAGGTCTTGATGTATTCCTGCACGACGGGCTTCGCCACGTCCCAGATGTTCATCTTGGGGTCCAGCGACCGCGCCACGCCTTCGACCACCACCATGGTGCGTTGCAGCAGGATCAGTTCGGTCCGGGTCTGCATGCCGAACCGTTCGGTGACCTCGAACAGATAGGCCAGCAGGCGGCCCATCGAAATCCGCGTGGCGTCCATCCCGAAGATCGGTTCGCCAACCGCGCGCAGGGCGCGGGCGAATTCATCGACATCGCGGTCGCCGGGCACATAGCCCGCCTCGAAATGCACCTCGGCCACGCGCTTGTAATCGCGCTGGATAAAGCCGAACAGGATCTCGGCATAGACTCGGCGGGTGTATTCGTCGATATGGCCCATGATGCCAAAGTCATAGGCGATGATATCGCCGTTGGCCGCGACCTTCAGGTTGCCCTGGTGCATGTCGGCGTGGAAAAAGCCGTCGCGCAGCGCGTGGTTCAGGAACAGTTGCAGCACGCGTTTCGACAGGGCTGGGCGGTCCTGGCCCGCCGCGTCCAGCGCGTCGTTGTCGCCCAGCGGCACACCTTCGGCCCAGCTCATCGTCATCACGCGGCGGCCGGAATATTCCCATTTGATGACGGGCAGCTGAAAGCCCGCGTCATTCACCGTGTTGGCGGCAAATTCGCTGGCCGCCGCGGATTCCAGCCGCAGGTCCAGTTCGCCGTTCACCACGCCCTCGAAATGCTTGATCACCTCCATCGGGCGCAGACGGCGCGAGGCGGGGGACAAAAGCTCGATGAAGCGGGCGGCGAAATAGAAGGCGTCGATATCCTTGTGAAAGGCGCGCTCGATCCCGGGGCGCAGGATCTTGACCGCCACGATCTCTCCGGTTTCGGCCAGTTGCGCCTTGTGGACCTGCGCGATCGACGCGGCGGCGACGGGCTCGCTGAAGGACGAAAACAGCGTGTCGGTGGGCTGTTCCAGCTCGCGCTCCACCGCTTTCTTCGCCTCGAAAACGGAAAACGGCGGCAGTTTGTCCTGCAACACGCGCAACTGCTGCGCCAGTTCATCCCCGGCGATATCGGGCCGGGTCGACAGCACCTGCCCGAACTTGATATAGGCCGGTCCCAGCGCCGACAGAGCGCGGGTCAGCGGCGGCATCGACGGATCGCCGGCATAGCCCAGCCACTTGAACGGCCAGCCGATGACACGGGCGGCAATGCGCAGCGGGCGCGGCGCATCAAACGCGTCCAGCACCTGCCCCATGGCCCCGGTCCGTTCCAGCGTGGCACCGGTCCGGATCAGCCGCCAGATGTTATGCGGGCCTCTCATGCGTCATCCTTCGGGGCGGGTTTGGTCGGGGCAGTCTGTGGCGTGTCCTGCGCCGGTTGCCGGACCTGTGCCCAGAACATCTGTCCGCCGCCGCAGGCCGATGGCGGGCGGGGTGTGTCGCGCTGGCTCAAATCTTCCACCCCGAATGCAGGCAGGCGATGCCCATGGTCAGGTTGCGGTACTTGGCGTTCTCGAAACCGGCGGCCTTTACCATCGACAGAAAGGTTTCCTGGTCGGGGAACTTGCGGATCGATTCCACAAGGTACTGATAGCTGTCGCGATCCCCGGCAATCACCTGCCCCATGCGCGGGATGATGTTGAACGAATACAGGTCATAGACCTTCTGCATCATGTCGTTGGGGATCTGGCTGAATTCCAGCACCATCAGCCGGCCACCGGGCTTCAGCACGCGAAAGGCTTCGTTCAGCGCCTCTTGCGGGCGGGTGACGTTCCGGATGCCGAACGAGATCGTGTAGACGTCAAACGTGTTGTCCGGGAACGGCAGCGCCATCGCGTCGCCCACCACCCAGTCAAGGCTGTCGGCCATCGTCCCGGCCTCAGCCCGCTTGCGGCCCTCGACCAGCATCGGTTCGGTCAGGTCCAGCACCGTGGCATGACCATGCCCCGCGCGTTTCAGGAAGCGAAAGGAAATGTCGCCGGTACCGCCCGCCACATCCAGCAGCCGCTGCCCCGGGCGTGGTGCCAGCCAATCCATCATCGCGTCTTTCCAGACCCGGTGAATGCCCATGCTCATCGCATCGTTCATCACGTCGTATTTCGACGCGACCGAGCCAAAGACGCCCTGAACGCGCCCGGCCTTTTCGGTTTCGGGGACTTCCTGAAACCCGAAATGGGTGGTTTTTCCGATGTCGTCCGTCATGGGTCTTGCCGTCCTTGTGCTTCGCCTTTCTTATAGAGCGCCCGACCGCCGTTACAATGCGTCCCGCTGCACAGGATCGCCGCAGATGCCCGAACTTCCCGAAGTCGAAACCGTCCGCCGCGGCCTTGCGCCGGTGATGGAAGGCCATGTGATTGCCCGCGCCACCGTCAACCGCCCGGACCTGCGCTGGCCCTTTCCCGACCGGATGGCGGACCGGCTGACGGGTCAGACGGTGCTGCAATTGCGGCGGCGGTCGAAATACATCCTGGCCGATCTGGCCTCGGGCGAGTCGCTGTTGATCCATCTGGGCATGTCGGGGCGGATGCTGGTGTCGGGCGACCCTTTGGGCGTGTTCGTGCATGACCATCCGGCGCCGGAAAAGCATGACCACGTGGTCTTTGACATGGACAACGGCGCGCGCATCACCTTCAACGACCCGCGCCGGTTCGGCGCGATGGACCTGCTGCCGACCCTGGGGGCAGAGGCGCACCCGCTGCTGGCCAGGCTGGGGCCCGAACCTCTGGGCAACCAGTTCGACGAATCCCACCTCGTCGCGGCCTTCCGGGGCAAGAACGCTCCCGTCAAATCGGCGCTTCTGGATCAGCACATCGTTGCCGGGCTGGGCAATATCTATGTCTGCGAGTCGCTCTACCGCGCCCGCATCCACCCCGCGCGCAAGGCCGGACGGATCGCCGCACCGCGCGTCGCGGCGCTGGTGCCGATCATCCGCGCGGTGCTGCAAGAGGCGATCGCGGCAGGCGGATCGTCGCTGCGCGACTTCCGGCAGGCGGACGGTGAACTGGGCTATTTCCAACACAATTTCGACGTCTACGACCGCGAAGGCGCCCCCTGCCGCACCCCCGGGTGCCGTTCGGACATCCGGCGCATCGTGCAATCGGGCCGATCCAGTTTCTATTGCCCGACCTGCCAAAGATAGCTTGATCCGGGTGGGTCACATGCTAAGCACAGGGTCTGACAGAAACCGACCGGAGCCGGCAATATGGCCTATGAGACGATCATCGTCGAAGTCGAAGACAGCGTCTGCACGATCAAGCTCAATCGTCCCGAGGCGCTGAATGCGCTCAACAGCCACCTGCTGGGCGAGCTTTGCGACGCGCTGCAAGCCGCGGATCAAAATGACAAGGTGCGCTGCATCGTGCTGACCGGGTCGGCCAAGGCCTTTGCCGCCGGGGCCGACATCAAGGAAATGTCCGAGAAAAGCTTTGTCGACATGTTCCTGTCCGACTTCTTCGGCGAACCGCACCGCGATTTCATGGCGATCCGCAAACCGATCATCGCCGCCGTCGCCGGGTATGCGCTGGGCGGCGGGTGCGAACTGGCCATGATGTGCGATTTCATCATCGCCGCTGACAACGCCAAGTTCGGCCAGCCGGAAATCAACCTGGGTGTCATTCCCGGCATGGGCGGCACCCAGCGCCTGACCCGATTTGTCGGCAAGTCCAAGGCCATGGACATGAACCTGACCGGCCGTTTCATGGACGCCGAAGAGGCAGAGCGTTCCGGCCTCGTCAGTCGCGTCGTGCCGGCCAAGACCCTGCTGGAAGAAGCGCAGGCCATCGCCGCGAAGATCGCCGAGAAATCGATGCTGACCACCATCGCCATCAAGGAATCGGTCAACCGGTCGTACGAAACCACGATGACCGAAGGGCTGCTTTACGAACGCCGCGTGTTCCATTCGCTGTTCAACACCGAAGACCAGAAAGAAGGTATGGCCGCATTCCAGGAAAAGCGTCAGGCGCAGTTCCGCGACCGCTGATCAAGGGGCGTTCTGCCGCACCGATTCGGGCGCTGCCGGGACACCGGCGGCGCCTTTCCTTTATGCAGCTGCGATATGCATGGGGTGTGCATGGGGTGTGCATGGCCGAATCCGGCGCCGGAAAGTTTGCACTTTGCATTTTCGGCAATAGCCGCTATAGCCCGCCTCCACATGCGCGTGATGCCCGCTTAGGCAAGAATCGATCCGTCGGACGAAGTCCGGCCAACGTGGTGCGTTGCGCAAGATATTCGAACGATAGACAGGACCGATCTCATGGCAAATTCGCCCCAGGCAAAGAAACGCGCACGTCAAAACGAAAAGCGCTTTGCCATCAACAAAGCACGCCGTTCGCGCATCCGCACCTACCTGCGCAAGGTCGAGGAAGCCATCGCTTCCGGTGACAAGGATGCCGCTGCAGCCGCCCTGCGCGCCGCCCAGCCCGAGCTGATGCGCGGTGTCACCAAAGGCGTGTTCCACAAGAATACCGCATCGCGGAAAATGTCGCGCCTGGCATCCCGCGTGAAGGCTCTGGGCTGATCCAAGTCTTTGAGTTTAAAATAAAAAAGCACCGCTTTGCGCGGTGCTTTTTGCGTTGGTCCGGGGCATTTCTGCACGGGCAGGAGATTCTTTTCCGGCTTTTCCCGAGTCAAGAACGAAGATCGGTTGCCGCCCCTCTGACCGGGTTGGTAGGTTCGACCCTGCGAGTCACTTTGGGAAGTAACGATCGAGAGCTGACATCGTCCCGTTTATTTTGACGGAACAGATGCAGGCGCGGGCTAAGGCAACTGCGAGCTTTGGTTTTTCCGCGTGGGGGCTGTCCTCCGGATCGGATTTAGTCATCACGTGGACCGGCGTGTCCGCGAAGCTGTGTCGGGGACAGGCACATCTTCGTGCGAATCGGGTTCAGGCGAAAAGCCCCTGCGCTCTGCGGCGCGGGCATGATGTTCTATTGCCTTCCTCGGGCGACACGCCACTGAAATCGGGACAGTGGGCAAGAAGAATGAAACTTGGGGAACGGAATGGGTAGGGACGACGAGGGGATGTCAACGCCAGAGCTGTGGGCAAGCTTGCAGCATCAGATCAGCGAGATGGTCGGGCACAACAACTTCAAGAACTGGATCATACCGCTGGAATTCCAGGGAATCGTGGAGGAAACCGCGCGGTTCGGCGCGCCCACGACTTTTCTTGGCAGCTATGTGGATCAGAATTTCGGGGATTCCATCCTCGCGCAATTCAATCGGGCGGGCCACCAGGTCCGGCGGCTGAAGTTCGAGGTGGCGGCCAACACGGCCAAGCCCGTGAAAGGCGCCAAACCCGCGTCGCGGACCGCGACCGGCACCCTGGAACCGGCTGGGCAACTGGCGCAGACGGCCAATGCCGATGGTATCGTGTCGGCCCCGCTCGATCCGCGTTTTACCTTCGACACCTTCGTCGTCGGCAAACCGAACGAGCTGGCCCATGCTGCCGCGCGCCGCGTGGCTGAAGGCGGCCCCGTCGCGTTCAACCCGCTGTTCCTGTACGGTGGCGTCGGGCTTGGCAAAACCCACCTCATGCACGCCATCAGTTGGGAATTGCACCAACGCCGCCCGGATCTGAACATCCTGTATCTGTCGGCGGAACAGTTCATGTACCGGTTCGTGCAGGCGTTGCGTGACCGCAAGATGATGGATTTCAAGGAAATCTTCCGGTCCGTCGATGTGCTTATGGTCGATGACGTACAATTCATCGCCGGCAAGGACAGCACCCAGGAAGAGTTCTTCCACACGTTCAACGTGCTGGTCGATCAGCAGAAACAGATCATCATCTCGGCCGACCGCGCGCCGGACGAGATCACCGGGCTGGAAAACCGCATCCGCAGCCGTCTGCAAAGCGGGCTGGTCGTCGACCTGCACCCGACGGACTACGAATTGCGGTTGGGCATCCTGCAATCCAAGGCAGAGGCACAGCGCGTGCACTATCCGGGGCTCGAGATCGAGGACGGGATCCTCGAATTCCTGGCCCACCGGATCTCGACCAACGTGCGCGTGCTGGAAGGGGCGCTGACCCGCTTGTTTGCCTTTGCGTTCCTGGTGGGCAAGCCGATCAGTCTTGCGCTGACCCAGGACTGCCTTGCCGACGTGCTGCGCGCCTCGCAGCAGAAGATCTCGATTGAGGAAATCCAGCGCAAGGTGGCCGAACATTACAACATCCGGCTGTCCGATCTGGTTGGGCCCAAACGGCTGCGCAGCTTCGCGCGCCCGCGGCAGGTGGCGATGTACCTGTGCAAGCACATGACCAGCCGATCGCTGCCGGAAATCGGCCGCCGCTTCGGCGGGCGCGACCACACCACCGTGATGCACGGGGTGCGACGGATCGAAGAGCTGAAAGCCCAGGACGCGGCGATTGCCGAAGACCTGGAAATGCTGCGCCGCGCGCTGGAAAACTGACGCGGGGAAAACACAGGCGGCGCGTCCTTGGGCGTGCCGCTTGACGATCCGCAATTTCCGTTCAACAAAAGCCTTTAACAGGGTTGGACAGCCGCGCTTGGCGGTTTACGGTTCCCATCCGCAATGACGGAGGACAGGGGCATGAAATTCAGTATGGAACGGGCCGCGCTGCTGAAAGCAGTTTCGCAGGCGCAGTCTGTTGTGGAACGCCGCAACACGATCCCAATCCTTGCCAACGTGCTGATCGAGGCAGAGGGTGACACCATTCAGTTCCGCGCCACCGATCTGGATATCGAGGTGGTCGATAAAGGCCCCGGGATGGTCGAAAAGGCCGGCGCCACCACCGTGGCCGCCGTCACCCTGCACGAAATCATCCGCAAGCTGCCCGACGGTGCGCTGGTCACCCTGTCCGATGACACCATGTCGGGCCGCCTGACGGTAGAGGCCGGGCGGTCTAACTTCACCCTTGCGACCCTGCCGAAGGAAGATTTCCCGGTCATGGCGTCGTCGGAATATGCCTCGAATTTCTCGGCCCCCGCGCCGGTTCTGCGGCGGCTGTTCGACAAGTCGAAATTCGCGATCTCGACCGAGGAAACCCGGTATTACCTGAACGGCGTCTACATGCATGTGGCAGAGGCCGATGGCGGTCGTGTCCTGCGTTGCGTCGCGACCGACGGCCACCGACTGGCCCGGATCGACGCCGACCTGCCCGCCGGGGCCGAGGCAATGCCCGGCGTGATCGTGCCGCGCAAGACCGTGGGAGAGCTGCGCAAGCTTCTGGATGATGACGAAATGCAGATCGCCGTCAGCGTGTCGGAAACCAAGGTGCGGTTTGCCACGCCGGAAATCACCCTGACGTCGAAGGTGATCGACGGCACCTTCCCCGATTATTCCCGCGTCATCCCCAGCGGCAACACCCGCCGCCTTGAAGTGGACGCCAGCGATTTCGCCAAGGCCGTGGACCGTGTCGCCACCGTCAGCAGCGAACGCTCGCGCGCGGTGAAGCTGGCGCTGGAAGAAGACCGGCTGATCTTGTCGGTCAATGCGCCCGACAACGGCTCGGCCGAGGAAGAACTGGCCGTGGCCTATGACGACGAGCCGCTGGAAATTGGCTTCAACGCGAAATACTTGCTGGAAATCGCCAGCCAGGTGGACCGTGAAAACGCCGTTTTCCTGTTCAACTCTGCCGCCGACCCGACGCTGATGCGCGAAGGTAACGACACCTCTGCGGTCTATGTCGTCATGCCGATGCGTGTATGACCGCGACGCACGGTGGGTGACCGACTGTCAAAGGCCTTGCGTTTCGCAGGGCCTTTTTCGTGGCGGCCCTTTCGATCCCGCGATACCTAAAGGCCATGACCGCGCTCTATCTGTCCTCGCTGACCCTGTCGCACTTTCGTTCGCACAAGCGGGCCGAGGTGGTGGCGGATGCGCGGCCGGTGGCGATCTATGGCCCGAATGGCGCGGGAAAGACCAATCTGCTGGAGGCCGTGTCACTGTTTTCCCCCGGCCGGGGGATGCGGCGGGCGGCGGCGGGCGACATGACCCGGCGCCCCGAGGCCTTGGGGTGGAAAGTCGACGGCATCCTCCATGGGGTGCGCCAGCCCCACGAGATCAGCTTTCAGTCACAGGACGGCGCGGCGCGCAGTGTGAAGATCGACGGCAAATCCGCGACCCAGACCATGCTGGGGCAGGTGGCGCGGGTGCTGTGGCTGCTGCCGTCGATGGACCGGCTGTGGATCGAAGGCGCAGAAGGGCGCAGGCGGTTTCTGGACCGTATGACGCTCAGCTTCTTCCCCGGTCATGGCGATGCCGTGCTGGCCTATGAAAAGGCGATGCGCGACCGCAACCGGCTGTTGAAGGATCATGTTCAGGACGCGTCCTGGTTTCATGCCCTGGAAGTGCAGATGGCCCGCGCGGGCGTTGAAATCCATGCCAACCGGCAAGCCACGCTGGCCAGGATCGCCGCCGCACAGGACGGGGCTGCCACGCAGTTCCCTGCCGCCGATCTGGCGCTGATCCATGCCGATGGCGACCTGCCCGAGACTGAAGACAGCCTTCAGCAGGCGCTTGCCGCGTCACGGCCTCAGGATTACCACGCCGGGCGCAGCCTTGTCGGGCCGCACCGTGCGGATCTTGACGCCAGCTATGCTGCCAAGTCGACGCCGGCACGCGAGTGTTCGACGGGGGAACAGAAGGCGCTGCTGATTTCGTTGATCCTGGCCAATGCACGGGCCCTGGCGGCCGATATCGACATGGCCCCGATCCTGCTGCTGGACGAGGTCGCAGCCCACCTGGACCCCGACCGCCGCGCGGCGCTGTTCGATGAAATCTGCGAGTTGGGGGCGCAGGCCTGGATGACCGGGACCGAGCGCAGCCTTTTCGACCATCTGGGCCCGCGCGCCCAGTATCTGGAGGTGACACAGGCCGACACCCGGTCCGACGTGCGCGCGGCTTAACGTTCCAGCCTGTCGATTTCGAACGGGATGCTGAACATCATCTCGCCCAGCGAAGCGGATTTGTCCAGTTCGCCAAGGATCACAGTGGTGGAATTGCCCGCGTCGTCGTTGATCCGCCATTGCCGCAGCTCTGTCGGGTTGCCGGTGAAAACCAGCTCGATATTGCCGTATTCGGGGTGTTCGGGATCCTGTGCGCGCACCGTGGTCGAGGTGCCGTCGGAACTGTGCCCGGTCACCATGTTGGCCTGCGCAAGATTGACGTTCTGCGCCAGGATGATGCTGAGCGGTGTGCGCTTCAGCGGGTATTGCTCCGAGGTTTTCACCTTCTTGTCGATGATCGCCACCGCCCCGCCACCGGCCAGCACCAGCGCCTGTTCCGGCGGGTTGTATTCGAACCGCACCCGGCCCGGCCGCTTGAGGAAGATCGTGCCGGTGCTGATGGTGCCGTCGCTGTTGATCTGGGTGAAACTGCCCTTGGCCTGTTTCAGCGTGTTCAGATAGCGCGACAGTTCGTTCAGCGACAGCTTCTCTGCCGCTGCGTTGGTGGTCATCGCCAGCCCGGCGACAAGCGCGAGCGAGAGGGTACGAAGGGTCATGCCGAAGCGGTCCTTTGCGGTTGCCTGTCCCCCGAATATAAGCGCTGCCCGCATGTTATACGATAGCAGCCGGGGGTTTCGGCAATTCCCTGCGTGGTGGAAAAGACCCTGCCGCGCCAGATGGCGGGGCAGGGGGAGCGGGGTTACTGTTCCGGCACCAGGATTTCGCGCTTGCCAACATGGTTGGCGGCGCTGACCACGCCCTGATCTTCCATCTGTTCGACCAGCCGGGCAGCCTTGTTATAGCCGATGGCCAGCTTGCGCTGGATATAGGATGTCGAGCACTTGCGATCCTTGATCACGATCGCCACCGCCTGATCGTACAGCGCGTCCTCGCCATCAGTGTTGCCACCGGTGTTCAGGCCAAGAACCGCGTCGATGCTGTCGGCCTTGTCGTCATCCGGCCCGTCGAGCACGCCCGAGACATAATCCGGCGGGCCATAGGCCTTGAGGAAGTTCACGACTTCCTCGACCTCGGTGTCCGACACGAACGGACCGTGGCAGCGGGTGATGCGCGATCCGCCCGCCATATAGAGCATGTCACCCATGCCCAGCAGCTGTTCGGCGCCCATTTCGCCCAGGATCGTGCGGCTGTCGATCTTCGACGTCACCTGGAACGAGATCCGGGTGGGGAAGTTCGCCTTGATCGTGCCGGTGATCACGTCGACCGACGGACGCTGCGTGGCCATGATCAGGTGGATGCCAGAGGCACGGGCCATCTGCGCCAGCCGCTGGATGCAGGCTTCGATCTCTTTGCCCGCAACCATCATTAGATCAGCCATTTCGTCGACGATAACGACGATATAGGGCATCTTCTTGGGCTCGAATTCCTCGGTCTCGAAGATCGGATCGCCGGTTTCCTCGTCAAAGCCGGTTTGAACGGTCCGTTCGAACATCTCGTTGCGGCTCAGCGCGTCCTCGACGCGGGAGTTATAGCCGTCGATGTTGCGCACGCCCATCTTGGACATCTTGCGATAGCGCTCTTCCATCTCGGCCACGACCCACTTCAGCGCCACGACGGCCTTTTTCGGGTCGGTCACAACCGGCGACAGCAGGTGGGGAATGCCGTCATAGACCGACAGTTCCAGCATCTTGGGGTCGATCATGATCAGGCGGCAGTCGTCAGGCGTCAGCTTGTAGAGCAGCGACAGGATCATGGTGTTGATCGCCACCGACTTACCCGAACCGGTTGTCCCGGCGATCAGCAGGTGGGGCATCTTCGCGAGGTTCGCGACCATCGCCTCGCCGCCGATATCCTTGCCAAGCGCCAGCGGCAGCTTGTGCTTGCCATCGCCATAGTCGCGCGCCGACAGGATTTCGCGCAGCGCGACCATTTCGCGGTCGGCGTTGGGCAGTTCGATCCCGATCACGGTGCGCCCCGGCACGGTCGACACGCGGGCCGACAGCGCCGACATGGACCGCGCGATGTCATCCGCCAAGCCGATCACGCGGCTGGCCTTCAGGCCCGGCGCCGGTTCCAGTTCGTACATGGTGACCACGGGGCCGGGACGGACCGACACGATTTCACCCTTGATGCCATAGTCATCCAGGACCGTTTCCAGCATCCGTGCGTTTTCTTCCAGGGCTTCGTCCGACAAGACGTGGCGTTCGACCTGGTCGGGGTTCAGCAGCAGGTTCAGCGGCGGCAGTTCATACTGCGGCTGGCTGTCTTCGAATTTCAGTTGCGGTTGCGCCTCTGCCTGTGCGCGGCGAGACGGCTGGATCGGCTTGCGCACGGACGGCTGCACCAGTTGCTTGCGCTGGACAGGCTGGGGCGCGGCAAACGGTTGTTCGACCGGCTGGAACGCGGCCAGACGGTAATCATCGTAGTCGCCAAGGTCGTCTTCGTCTTCCGCGGGAACGTCAATAAAGGCGTCGTCCTGCGGGGCCGGGGGCAGAGTGGGGTGGGGCGCAGCGGCGCGTGCGGTCAGCGGCGGCTCGGGTTTCAGCCCGGCGGCGCCGCGCGCAGTCAACGGCGGTTCAGGTGGCAGGCTGCCATGCGGATGTGGATCGACGATCAACGGGTCGGGCTTGCGGCCACGGCCCTTGGTCAGGGGGGCGACCTTTTCGATTTCGGCCTGCCGGGCGGCACCGGTGCGGTTGCGGATCACGTTGGTGATCTTGGCGCGAATGCGGTCTTCGGCGGGGGCGTCCTGCACGTCTGCCACGGAGACGGGTTCGATCAATTCGGGTTCGGGCATCGGCTCTGTCCGCCGGATCAGCGATGGCATCCGCGACAGGAACGATGTCTTTTCCGGTTCGGGTTGCGGCGCATCGTCGACGTAGCTGGGCGCTGCCTGCGAATAGCGCGCGGCCTCGGCTGCTTCCCATTCGGCGGCTTGCTGCTGGGCGGCCTCTGCCGCGGCGATGCGGGCGCGCTCTCGGCGGTCGGCATTGCGGGCCTGCATCGACTGAGCCGCGTAGACCGCGCCGTGTGCGCCGCGCCCCAGCAGGGCCATGAGCGTAGCATAGACCATGATCACGCCGACGATCAGGAAGCGGATGATCGCGCGTACCTCGGGAAAGGTGAAGCCCAGCACAAAAGCGCCCATTGCCACGATCCCGGCGCCCAGTACCAGCATCATCAGCGTCAGCCCCAGTTCCGCGCCCACCGGCAGCAGGTTCAGCAGGCTGCCCATCAGCATGTCGCCGAACAGCCCGCCCATGCCATAGCTGTAGGTCCAGTCCGGTCCGACAGGCTGGCCCGCGGCATAGACCGACACCAGCGCGATCCAGATCGGCGAGAAGATCAGGTTCGGCAGTGCGCGGTCTTCGCCCTGGTGCAGGGTAAAGCGCAGGCCCCAGGCCAGCAGCACCACGGGCACCGCCCAGGCCCCGCGACCCACGATCATGTAAAGCGGTGCGGCGATGGACGCACCGAACCGGCCCATCCAGTTCTGCACCGGCGCGTCGGTGGCCGACAGCCAGCTTGGGTCTTCGGGCACGTAAGAGGCGATCATCGCGGCGGCCATGAGCCCCAGAACGATCAGTGCAATCCCGATCAGCTCTTTGCCGCGACGTTCAATCGCGGCCTGCATGTTGCTGTCAAAGAGCGGATCGCGCCCGCGTGCCTGATATGCCATGTCTCGCCTCGTCGTTTCTTGTTCTTATGCGTAAAGACAGTCCCTGATCTTCGTCAGGCCCTGTTCAGTCTCGTCGTAGGGGGCGACCATCGCCACCCGGATATATCCCTTGCCCGGATTGCCGTCGGCGGTGTCGCGCGACAGGTAAGCGCCCGGCAGCACCCGCACCCCGGTTTCCTGCCACAGCTTCAGCGCCGCGGCTTCGCCATCCTCGACCGGCAACCACAGGAAAAAGCCCGCCTGTGGCGACATGTAGCCCGGTACGTTGCCAAAAAAGCGGTCGGCCAGCGCGTATTTCTCGCCATAGAGCCTGCGGTTTTCCACGACATGCGCCTCGTCGCGCCAGACCGCTTCGGCGGCGTGTTGCAGCGGCAGCGGCAGGGGAGCGCCGGAATAGTTGCGCAGCTGTTTCACCCGCGCGATGCTGTCCGCACCGCCCGCGATGAACCCGGCACGCAGTCCCGGAAGGTTCGACCGTTTCGACAAGGAATGGAAGATCACCACACGCTCAGGGTGTGCGCCCATCGCCCGCGCCACCTGCAACGCGCCGGTGGGCGGCGTGTCGCGATAGATCTCGGAATAGCATTCGTCGGCGAAGATCTGGAAATCGTGCTTTTCGGCCAGCGCGATCACCGTCTGCCAATAGTCTTCGTCGGCCACGGCGCCCTGCGGGTTCGCGGGGGAACAGATATAGGCAATCGCCGTTCGGTCGAGCACGTCATCGGGCAGGGATGCGAAATCCGGCAGGTGGCCGGTGGCATCGGTGGCATTGACGAACACCGGGTCGGCGGTGACCGAAATCGCCGCCACCATGTAGACTTGGTAAAACGGGTTCGGCGTCAGCACCACGGGGCGTTGGCCCGCTTTGGTTTCCGGGCACAGCGCCATCGCGGCGTTATACAGCCCCTCGCGCGTGCCGTTCAGCGCCATGATCTGCGTGTCGGGGTCCAGCGTCACGCCATAGCGGTTCTGCACCCAGTCGCACATCGCTGCGCGCAAACCGGCAGACCCTTCGTTCGGCGGATAGCGCCCAAAGTCAGCGGCATGATCGGCGATGATCTGCGTGATCCATTCGGGGAAGGCGTGCTTGGGCTCGCCAATCGTCATGTGAATCACCGGCCCACCCGGTTCGTGCACGTCCAGAAGGGCGCGCAAACGCGGGAACGCATAGGCCGGTAGGTTCGAAAACCGCTCGGGGAACATCTGTGACTGCCTCGGACTTGCGGGATCGTTTGCGCCCCGCTTTGTGCCGAAGATACGCAAAGCACTGGCCCCCGTCCAGAAAAAGCCTTCTGGAACGGGGACCTGTGGCAGGAAAATCGCAATCGCCTGACGGCGGGCGCGTCGCCTCAGGCCAGCGCCGCTTCGACCGACAGGGCGATGCGCAGGATCTCCTCCTCGCCCATCGGGCGGCCCATCAGCGACAAACCACAGCTGGGCGTGCCGTTGGGCAGGGTCACGATGGCCCCGCCGGTCAGGTTGCCGACACGGGTGTTGCGCAGCGCCAGCAGGTTTTCAGCGACGAAATAGTCCGGGTCGGACAGCAGCCGGTCTACGTTCGGCGCCAGCATCGGGGAGGTCGGGCAAATCACCGCGTCGAACCCGGCGGTCGCCTTGGCCCAAATTTCACGCATGGCGTCCAGCCGGCGCCACGCCGCGACGTAATCCGCACCGCTGAACTGTGCGCCCGCGCGGAACCGGTCGCGGATCGGGGCAAACATCAGGTCCGGCTGCGCCTCGATCGTGTCGCGCCAGATGGCATAAGCCTCGGTGGTGTAAAGCACGCCGGCATCGGCCATTGCCGCTTCGATCTCGGGGAAATCGAAGGGGATGATCTCTGCCCCGGCCGCGGCCAGTTTTTCCAGCGTCGCGGCATGGGCCTTGGCGGGCACGTCGCGCAGATCGTCCAGAACGATGGTTTGCAAAGCGCCGAAGCGCATGCCCGTCAACGGGGCGGGAGTGCGTGTGTCGATCGGTGTGCGGCCCTCGATCACGGCCAGCATAAGCGCGGCGTCTTCAACCGTTCGGACCAGTGGTCCGACGGTGTCGAACTTCTCGCACAGTGGCACCACACCTTTGATCGAGATCCGGCCCGACGTGGTTTTCAGCCCGACAAGGTCGTTCCAGACCGACGGGATGCGAACCGATCCGCCCGTGTCCGACCCCACCGAAGCAGGCGCCAGCCGGAACGCGACAGAGGCGGCGGCGCCAGAGGACGAGCCCCCCGCCACAGCGTCATGGTCGTTGACGCAGGGCGAGGTTGCGGTGATCGGATTCAACCCCAGGCCGGAAAACGCCAGTTCCGACATATGCGTCTTGCCCAGGCAGACGGTGCCCATCGCCGTGGCGTTCTGCAAAACCAGCGCGTCCGCGTCCGGCACGCGGCCTTTCAGCAGGGCGGACCCGGCTTCGGTCGCGATGCCCGCGGTGTCGTACAGATCCTTCCAACTGACTGGCACACCGTCCAAAGGCGACAGGCGCTGCCCCGCCTTGGCGCGGTCGGATGCGGCCCTGGCCTCTGCCAGGGCGCGTTCGGGGGTCAGCCGGGCATAGATGCGGTCGGCAAACGGATGCGCCGCGATCTTGTCATAGAATGCCTGCAGCAGGTCGACCGGGTCGACCTCTTGCGCGGCGATGGCGCGGCCCAGCTCTGCGGCGGTTTTTTCGGTCCAGTCGGTCATGGCATCCCCTGTCGTTTTGCGCGAGAGTAGCGGCAGCGCGGCGCATGGACAATGCCGCGCGAAAGGACATAGTCGCGCCATGACCGAGTTTGCTGATATCGCCATCGTTGGCGGCGGGCTGAACGGCCCCGCCTTGGCCCTTGCCTGTGCGCAGGTGGGGCTTTCCGTGATCCTGATCGACGCCCAGCCTGTCGAAACCTTCGAGGACAGCGATTTCGACGGCCGCGCCTATGCGCTGGCCCTGGCGTCCAAGCGGATGCTGCAGGGCCTGGGTATCTGGGACCGGGTGGCGATGAACGCCCAACCGATGACCGAGATCAAGGTCAGCGATGGTCGCGTCGGCGAAGGCCGCGTCTTTCTTGGCCTGCATTTCGAGTCCGACGAGATCGAGGAAGGCCCGATGGGCTTCATGGTCGAAGACCGCTACCTGCGCCGCGCCTTGCTGGCCGCCGTTGCGGAAAATGACCTGATCACGCTGGTGTCGCAGGAAACCGTGGTGGCGCAGGACGTGGCCGCCGATGGGGCCACGCTGACGCTGGGCTCTGGCGATACGGTAAAATGCCGTTTGATCGTCGGGGCCGATGGCCGCCAAAGCGGCGTGGCCGCCCGCGCGGGGATCCGGCGCACCGGCTGGGACTATGGCCAGACGGCGCTGGTCTGCGCAATTGCGCATGACAAGCCGCATGGCGGCGTGGCGCATCAGTTCTTCATGCCGCCCGGGCCGCTGGCGATCCTGCCGCTTCCGGGCAACCGCAGTTCCATCGTCTGGAGCGAACGGCACGACATGGCGCGCCGGATCAATGCCCTGCCGGACGAGGAATACTTGCAGGTACTGCGCCCGCGTTTCGGCGATTTCCTCGGTGATATCCGGCTGGAAGGGCGTCGGTTCCTTTATCCGCTGAACCTAACGCTGGCCAATGCCATTACCGCCGACCGTGTTGCGCTAATCGGCGATGCCGCGCACGGGATGCACCCGATTGCGGGGCAGGGGCTGAACGCCGGATTCCGCGACGTGGCAGTGCTGGCGCATGTGATTTCACATGCCGTCAAACGCGGCGAAGATTTCGCGAGCCCCTTCGTGCTGGACCGCTATGCCCAATGGCGGCGGTTTGACACCGCGACGCTGGCAGCCTCGACCGACCTGTTCAACAAGCTGTTTTCCAACGACAACCCGCTTCTGCGGCTTGGGCGTGACATGGGCATGGCGGCGATCAACGCGGTGCCCGGGTTGCGCCGCGGGTTCATCCGCGAAGCGGCGGGGTTGAACGGAGAACTGCCGGACCTGATGCGCGGCTAGGCCCGTTCGTCCTTGGGGCTGCCCATCACGACATAGGACGTGATGGCGTTGACCTGCGGCAGCACGCCCAGCACGTCTGTGTGAAAATGCTTGTAGCTGGCAAGGTCCGCCGCCTCGACCCGCAGAAGGTATTCCCAGCTGCCGGTGATGTTGTGGCATTCCCGAACCTCGGGGCTGCGCGAAATCGCCTTTTCGAACGCTTCCTGGCTGGCCTTGGTGTGCTGGCCCAGCCCGACCATGACATAAGCCACGAAGCCCACACCCATCGCGTCGGGATCCAGCACCGCGCGATAGCCGGAAATCACCCCGCGCCGTTCCAGTGCCGTTACCCGCCGCAGGCAGGCGGACGGTGACAACCCCACGCGATCCGCCAGCGCAAGGTTGCTGATCCGGCCGTCGCTGGTCAGTTCCTGCAATATTTTTCGGTCAATTGCGTCAAGTTCGGTCATATATTGCATCTGTTCAACGATTGCGCCGCAAATTGCAACTTCATGCCGCGCCCGGCGTGGCAAATATTGCAATTATGACGCTCGATCTTCTCCTTGCCCTCTCGACCTTCGCCGCCGTGACGCTGTTCACGCCGGGGCCCAACAACGTGATGTTGATGACCTCTGGCGCCAATTTCGGTCTGCCGCGCACGCTGCCGCATCTGTTCGGCGTCGCCATCGGCTTTCCGGTGATGATCGTTCCGGTCGGGTTGGGCGCGATGCGCCTGTTCGACATCTGGCCGCCCGCGCATACCGTCCTCAAAGTGGTTGCCGTGGTCTATATGCTGTATCTTGCGTGGAAACTGACCAAGGCCACCGCGCCGGGCGAAGGCAAGGTGGGCGGCCGCCCTCTGACCTTCCTGCAGGCGGCGGCGTTTCAGTGGGTCAACCCCAAGGGCTGGTCGATGGCGCTGGGCGCGATCACGCTATATGCCGCCAGCCGCGACCTGCCGGCGGTGCTGTGGGTGTCGGGCGTGTTCCTTGTGATCGGCACGGCCTCGGCCTTTTGCTGGGTGCTTCTGGGACGCGAGGTGCGGCGTTGGCTGACGAATGCGCGTCGACTGAGGGTTTTCAACTGGACGATGGCCGGGCTTTTGGTGGCCTCGCTTGGGATGGCACTGTTCCTGTAGATCCGTCTGAACTCTTGCTTTGTTGCATCCGGCGGCAACGCAGGCCATATACGGCGCACGATTCAAGGGGTTTTCCGGTATGACTCACTACCTCGATTTTGAAAAACCGCTGGCCGAGATTGAAGGCAAGGCGGAAGAGCTGCGCGCCATGGCACGCGGCAACGAGGACATGGATATCGAGGACGAGGCCGCGGCGCTGGACCGCAAGGCCGACGCACTGCTGAAAGACCTTTACAAGAAACTGACGCCCTGGCGGAAATGCCAGGTCGCACGGCACCCCAACCGGCCGCATTGCAAGGACTATATCGAGGCGCTGTTTACCGAATACACCCCGCTTGCAGGTGATCGCGGGTTTTCCGACGATCATGCTGTGATGGGCGGTCTGGCGCGGTTCAATGATCGCCCGGTGGTGGTGATCGGCCATGAAAAAGGCCACGACACCGAAAGCCGCATCCACCGCAATTTCGGCATGGCGCGGCCCGAAGGGTATCGCAAGGCGGTGCGCCTGATGGACATGGCTGACCGTTTCAATCTGCCCGTCGTGTCGCTGGTCGACACCCCCGGCGCCTATCCCGGCAAGGGGGCCGAGGAACGCGGCCAGTCCGAGGCGATCGCCCGGTCGACTGAAAAATGCCTTCAGATCGGCGTGCCGCTGGTGTCCGTTGTCATCGGCGAAGGCGGGTCTGGCGGGGCGGTGGCCTTTGCCACGGCGAACCGTCTGGCAATGCTGGAACATTCGGTCTATTCCGTGATCTCGCCCGAAGGCTGCGCGTCGATCCTGTGGAAGGATTCCGAAAAGATGCGCGAAGCCGCCGAAGCGCTGCGCCTGACCGCGCAAGACCTGTATCAGCTGGGCGTGTCAGACCGGATTATCCCCGAACCCATGGGCGGCGCCCATCGTGACCGGAAAAAGACGATCACCGCCGTGGGCAATACCATCGCCGCCATGTTGTCGGAACTGAACGACATGACACGCGAAGATCTGATCCGCAATCGTCGGGCCAAGTTTCTGTCGATGGGCTCCAAGGGGCTGGCGGCCTAGGCCGGGTCACAGGATCTGTTCCAGGCCCAGTTCCCGGATCAGTTCGAAATATCCGAACAGCACCATCAGGAAAAAGGCGAACAGGATCAGTTCGTACTTGAAGTGATGCGCCTGAAAAAAACTTCGATCGCGGTGGTTCAGGATGTCCATCAGTTCATCACCGAACCGGATTGACAGAAAGGTGCCCGTCGCGGACAGAACGATCACCGACCAGTAGGGCCATGGCGTAATCAGGATCTGGTGCAGGATTCTTGTCAGGATCGTAGTGTCGTAATATTGCTGCGCCAGCAGCAGTGTGGCGACATTCGTACCGATAGCCAGCGCCCAGACCATCAGTTCGGACAGCACCATTCTTATGCCAAAGATCAGTCGCAGCGGGAAATCCAGCAGGAACCCGGCATCGGCGATTGGCGTGCACAACACGAAAAAGCTCCATGTCAGGGCGGACGCAATGCCGCCCGTGGCCAGATCGAATTTCAGGCTGAGATACAGGAAATTCGCCGCCAGCAGGCCAAGCAACAGCACGAACTTGGTCAGGACCTGCGATTTGGGTGTCTTGAAAGCCATGTCTTGCGTGTCAGGCCACCAGCAGACGCAGCCCTTGCGTCACGTCCGAACGCACCGCCAGCCGCAGGCTCGGTTCATCCCCGGATTTCAGCGCCGCAATGATCAGCTTGTGATAGCGCGGCGGTTCCGTTCTGCGCAGCCGGCCATACAGCGCGCGCATCGTGGGCCCGAGTTGCAGCCAGACGTTTTCCGCCATGGCCAGCATCGCCGGGGCTTGCGCGCGCAGGTAAATTGTCCGGTGAAACTCTAAGTTCGTACGGATATAGCCAACGGCATCGCGGTTCGACACCATGTCGCCCACCGCGTTGTTGATCGTGGTGAGGCGGTCGATCAGGGCGATGTGCGCGCGGGGCAGGGCCCGGCTGGCAAGTTCGACTTCCAACAATGACCGAAGTGCGGCCAGTTCTTCGATCCGCTCGTTCGAAAGCTCCGGCGTCGATAACCGGCCCGAACTTGACAGCGACAGTGCGCCTTCGGCGACAAGCCGGCGCACGGCTTCGCGCGCTGGGGTCATCGAAACCCCGAAATCCGCTCCGATCCCACGCAGGGTCAGGGCGGCGCCCGGAGGGATTTCCCCCACCATGATGCGCGACCGCAGCCCGCGATAGACGCGGTCATGGGCCGAGGCATTTAGGTCGGGATTGGGCTTGGCGGACAGCATGGGAATATGTGATCACAAATTCTGCGCCGGTCAATTGAAGACTTTCAATCCCCGAATTTATAGCGGTGCAAACCGGCACCGTGCTGGCGCAGCCAGGTGCGTTGCGTCTTCCACGGGCCGTGGATTCGCGTGACCGTGTCCCAGAACGCCTGCGAATGGTTCATCTCGGCCAAATGGGCGACCTCGTGCGCAGCGACATAGTTCAGAATTTCTGGCGGAGTGAGGATCAGCCGCCAGGAAAACATCAGCGCCCCGTCACTGGTGCACGACCCCCAGCGTGACCGGGTGTCGCGCAGGGTGATGCGGCTATAGGGCAGGCCCAGTTCTGCGGCATAGTGATCGGCGGCCTGTGTCAGCCGCGTGCGCGCCTCTTCCCGCAGCCAGCCGCGCAATCGGGCGGGGATCTGTTCGGCGGGGCCGGGCACCTCGATCCGGTCGGGGCGCAGAACCACCCGCCGTCCCATGGCAAGGTCGATTCGTGTCTCAACCCCGCGCAGCGGGATTGCTGCGCCGGCCGTGGGCAGGATGTCGCCGCCGCGTTTTTCCAGGTGGCTGCGCAGCCACGCTTCCTTGTCGCGGGCAAACGCCAGTGCCTCGGTCTCTGGGACGCGTTTGGGCAGGGTCAGGGTGACGCGCCCATCCAACTGTGACAGGCGCAGGCTCATTCGCCGCGCACGGGCGGACCGGCGCAGAAGAATGTCTATGGGTGGGGTGCCGGGCAGACGAAGTGTTCCCATATCCCTTGCCTCAAAAGAATGACCGCGCCAAAGCCTTTGACACGCCGCCCGTGTTATGGCAGTTGGCCGCGATCGTCTACAAGACCACGGATTCATGAAGGGACCACGCATGCCCAAGGAAGAATGGGGCGTCAAACGCATTTGCCCGACCACCGGGAAGCGTTTCTACGACCTGAACCGCTCGCCGATCGTCAGCCCGTACACCGGCGAAGTGATTGAAATCGACACCACCAAACCGCGGATGATCTCTGCGGACGCAGAAGATGCGGCATCGAAGGCAAAGGCGAAAGTCTCCGACGATGACGATCTGCTCGATGATGATGACGTCGATGTCGAACTCGAGGATGATCTGCTGGACGACGACGACGAAGAAGAGAACGTTTCGCTCGACGATCTGGCGGATGTTGCTTCGGACGACGACGACAGCTGACGCAAAATTTTCGCGCGGGCTGGATTTTTCGACTTGAACCCGCCCGCGCGCTCGCGTAATTCGACGCGCACGGTTACGGGGCCTTAGCTCAGCTGGGAGAGCGCTACAATGGCATTGTAGAGGTCAGGGGTTCGATCCCCCTAGGCTCCACCAACCGGACCACGAAAAAGCCCCGCCTCTGGTGGGGCTTTTTGGTTTGTGGCACAAAAGGTTACAGGCCCCGCGCGATGACCAGCCGCTGCACGTCGCTGGTGCCTTCGTAGATCTGGCAGACCCGCACATCGCGATAAATCCGTTCCACCGGATAGTCAGCCAAATAGCCGTATCCGCCGTGGATCTGGATCGCCGCGGAACAGACCTGTTCCGCCATTTCCGAAGCGAACAGCTTGGCCATCGACGCCTCTGTCAGGCAGGGCTTGCCCGCCTCGCGCAGCGCCGCGGCGTGCAACACCATGTGGCGCGCGGCCTCGATCTTCGTCGCCATATCGGCCAGCCGGAATGCCACCGCCTGGTGTTCGATGATGGGTTTGCCAAAGGTCACCCGTTCACGGGCATAGGCCAGCGCTGTCTCATACGCCGCACGCGCCATGCCGACGGATTGCGACGCGATGCCGATCCGCCCGCCTTCGAGGTTGGCCAATGCGATGCGATAGCCTTGCCCTTCTTCGCCCAGCAGGTTCTCCGCCGGAACACGCATGTCGGTGAAGGCCAGCGCGCAGGTGTCTGAACTGTGCTGGCCCAGCTTGTGTTCGACCGAAACCACGTCGTATCCGGGGGTGTCGGTTGGCACGATGAAGGCAGAGATGCCCTTTTTGCCCGCAGCCGGATCGGTGACCGCAAAGACGATGATGACATCGCCGTTCTTGCCCGAAGTGATGAATTGCTTCGACCCGTTGATCACAAAGTGATCACCGTCGCGCACTGCCCGGGTCTTCAGCGCAGAGGCGTCCGAACCCGCGTGCGGTTCCGTCAGGGCAAACCCGCCGATCTTCCTGCCCGCCGCCATGTCGGGCAGGAACCGGGCTTTCTGATCGTCACTGCCGAACCGCAGGATCGGCGCGCAGCCGACCGAGGAATGCACCGACAGGATCGTCGAGCACGCGCCGTCGGCCGCGGCGATTTCTTCCAGTGCCAGCGCGTAGGCCACGGTGCCGGTGTCGGACCCGCCGTATTCTTCCGGTACGACCATGCCCATGAAGCCAAGTGCACCCATCTCGGCCAGTTCGTCGCGCGGAAAGGCGTGGTCACGGTCGCGCGCTGCCGCCCCGGGGGCCAGCCGTTCCTGCGCGAATTCCCGCACCGCGTCGCGGATCTGTTCCTGGGTTTCGGTCAGGATCATCGGTCGCCTCCCTGTTTCCTTTGCGCCTTCGATAGCACAGGTGCCCGCGCGGGCGAGCGGAACGCCACGTCCGAATGTCCGCACCTGTTCGTCAGGATCAACGCAACCGCCACCGCGGCCGCGACGGAAGGGCATCGACCTGCGCCAGCCCGCTTTCGTTCAGAAGGCGCGTCACCTCTTCCTGCAACAGCCGCTCCTCGGCCGACCCCTTGATTGGCACCCGTCCGTGTTCCAGGAACAGCGGCGCCGACAGCGGCGTGATCCGGCTCAGCCGGATGTGGTCGATACGGTCGCCCACCCGGTCGCACATCTCGCGGATGCGGGCGAAATCGACCAGCCCGCGCATCGCCTCTTCCCGCGTGATCTGCATCAGCAGGTGATCGGGGTCGTATTTCAGCAACGTATCATACAGGATATCCGACGACATCGTGGCCTGCCGCCCGGTCTTGCGTTGCCCACCCACCTGCCGTTCGATCAGCCCTGCAATGGTGGCACTGGCGCGAAACGTGCGTTTCATCACGGCGTTGCCCGCCAGCCAGCCGTCCAGCCCCGCCTCCAACGCGGCCAGGTCGAACAGCGGGGTCGGATCGGTCACCGCCTCAAGCCCCCAGATCAGCGTGGCATAGTCTGTGGCCACGAACCCCATGGGGGCCAGCCCCATCTCCTCCATCCGCTTGGTCAGTAGCAGCCCCAACGTCTGCTGCGCGTTGCGACCGGCAAAGCCGTAAACCACCATCTGTTGCCGCCCGTCATGGGGAAAGGTCTCCACCATCAACCGCCCGGGTTCCGGCAGGCGGCTGACCTCGGCCTGCAACCGCAGCCAGTCGGCGGTATGATCGGGCAGGCCCGACCAGTCGCCGTGCCGGAACATCTGCAGGATGCGCTGGCTCAACTGGGTCGAGGTCGAGAACTTGGTGCCGTTGAACGTGGCGATCCTGGGCTTGCGGCCCGGGTCGCGGCTGACCTCGACCGTCAGGTCCCGCAGCCCTTCGTAGCGCACGATCTGCCCGCCGATCAGAAAGGTATCGCCGCGCGACAGCGATGCGGCGAAGCCTTCCTCGATCTCGCCCAGTGGCGCGCCACCGCGCCCGCGCCAGCGTACCTTGAGCGTATCGGTGTCCTGGATCGTGCCGATGTTCTGCCGGATCCGCACGGCGCTGCGCGGGTCGCGCAACTGCCAGCGCCCGTCGGGCCGCTGCACCAGCCGCTGCCACTGGTCATAGGCCCGCAGGGCATAGCCCCCGGTGGCGCAGAACTGCAGGCAATCGTCAAAGCCCTGCCGCGTCAGCGTCGCAAAGGCGCCGGCACTGGTCATCTCGGCAAAAAGCGCGTCGGCGTCGAACGGTCCGGCACAGGCGGCGATCAGGATGTGCTGACATAGCACGTCGCGCGGCCCCGGCCCGCGCGGATCGCCGTCCAGGTCATGCGCTTTCACCGCCTGCAGCGCGGCCAGGCATTCCACCACCTCGAACCGGTTGGCCGGCACCAACAGGGCCTTCGACGGTGCGTTATAGCGGTGGTTGGCCCGCCCGATCCGCTGCACCAGGCGCTTGACGTTCTTTGGCGCGCCGACCTGGATCACCAGGTCCACATCACCCCAGTCGATGCCCAGGTCCAGCGACCCGGTGCAGACGATCGCGCGCAAATCGCCGCGCACCATTGCCGCCTCGACCTTTTCGCGCTGCTGCCGGTCCAGCGATCTATGGTGGATGCCGATTGGCAGGGCGTCGTCGTTCGCCAGCCATAGATTGTGAAAAAAGATCTCCGCCTGCGCCCGCGTGTTGTGAAAGATCAGCGTCGTCTTGTGCCGCTTGACCTGCTCCAGAACGGCAGGAATGGCATAGGCCGCCCCGCCCCCCGACCAGGGCGGGGCTTCCTCCGTCACCAGCATGGCAATGTCCGGATCGGGCCCCGGGTCGGCCTGCAGGATTTCGCAGCTGTCGGGATGGCGCGCCAGAAGCTCCGCGATTGAATGTGGATCGTCGACCGTGGCCGAAAGACCAACCCGCCGCAGCCCGGGACAGATCGCCTGCAACCGTGCCAGCGCAAGGAACAGCTGATCACCCCGCTTGCTTTCGGCCAGCGCGTGGATCTCGTCGACCACCACCCGCTGCAACCCGGCAAACATCCGCGGCGCATCCTCGTAGGACGTCAGCAGCGCCAGCGATTCCGGCGTGGTCAGCAGGATATGCGGCGGGTCAGCGCGCTGGCGTTTCTTGCGGCTTGCGGGTGTGTCGCCGGTGCGGTCCTCGACCCGGATCGCCAGTCCGGCCTCCTCGATCGGTGTCCGCAGGTTGCGCTTGATATCCGCCGCCAGCGCCTTCAGTGGCGACACGTAAAGCGTATGCAGCCCGTTCTCCGGCGCGGTCCCCAGCTCGCACAATGTCGGCAGGAACCCCGCCAGAGTCTTGCCCCCGCCGGTGGGCGCGATCAGCAGCAACGCGGGCGCATCCGCCCGCTCCAGCATCGCCGCTTGGTGCGGGTGCATCCGCCACTCCCGGGCGTCGAACCAGCTTTGCAGAGGGGCAGGCAATCGCGACATGCCTCAACAGATACCGCGCCGGAACAAAAAGAAAACCGTCTCCCATCATCTTGCTCAAAATATCCCGGGGGGTATGGGGGGCTGGCCCCCCATTCTCGCCCTTGCGGCCATTGCACCGTCGGGCCACAGTCCGTGGCGGGAGGACAAGACCATGCTCAAAGGCATCCGCATCATCGAGATCGAGGCCCTTGGCCCCGCGCCGTTCGCCGGCATGCTTCTGGCCGACCTGGGGGCCGAAGTGGTGGTGATCCACCGCAAATCCGGGGCCGACACGCCCGGGAAAGAGGACAACAACCTGCTCGATCGTGGCAAACGCTCGATCGCGCTGGACCTCAAGGCCCCCGACGATCGCGAAATCGCCCGCGCCCTGATCAAGACCGCCGACGGTCTGACCGAAGGCATGCGCCCCGGCGTGATGGAACGGCTGGGGCTTGGCCCGGAAGAGGCGCTGACGCTGAACCCACGGTTGGTCTATGGCCGGATGACCGGCTGGGGCCAGACCGGTCCGCGGGCGCGTCAGGCCGGGCATGACCTGAATTACCTTGGTCTCTCGGGGGCGCTGTTCTATGGCGGCCTGCCCGGAGCCGTGCCGGGGGTGCCGCCGACCCTGCTGGGCGATATCGGCGGCGGGGCGATGTATCTTGCGGTCGGGATGCTGGCGGGCATCCTGAACGCCCGCAGCACCGGGCGCGGCACGGTGGTCGATGCCGCCATCGTCGACGGGGCCAGCCACATGATGGCGCTGCTTTTGTCGATGGGCGCACAATTTTCCACGCAGGCGCGTGGCCGATCGCTGCTCGATGGTCCGCACTGGAGCCGCTGCTATACCTGTGCCTGTGGTGGCAACATCTCTGTCCAGTGCCTGGAACCCAAGTTCTACGCGCTGTTCCTCGACAAGATGGGCCTGTCCAACGATCCGGATTTCGCCCGCCAGTTCGACCAGGCACTTTGGCCAGAGCTGACCGCGCGGCTGACCCGGATTTTCGCTGAAAAGTCGCGCGCCCATTGGGATGATCTGTTCGAGGGCAGCGATGCCTGCGTCGGACCGGTGCTGTCCCCGTCAGAGGCGCAAGGCGATCCGCATGTCGCGGCCCGGGGCATCTGGCAGGCAGGTCAACCCGCTGCCGCACCGCGTTTTGGCCACGACGCGCCGCCCGCGCCACCGCCCAGCCCGATGCGCGGGCAGGACAGCGCGGCAATCCTGCAAGAGCTGAAGACAAAGGGGCTGATATGACGGATTTCGACACGCTGACCGCCATCCTGACGCGCCGTGCATCGTGCCGGGGGTTCCGCCCCGATCCCGTTCCGCAGGCCGAAATCGCGGCGGTGCTTTCCAGTGCACAGCACGTCCCGAGTTGGTGCAATTCCCAGCCCTGGCAGGTCATCGCTTGCGGGGCCGAGCAAACCGACCGGTTGCGCAGCGCGTTTTACGATCATGCGTCGAAGGCGGCGCATGCCAGCGACATTCCTTTCCCTTCAGGCTATGACGGGGCCTGCCGCGACCGGCGGCGGGACTGCGGCTGGCAATTGTACGAGGCGGTGGGCGTCACCAAGGGTGACCGCGAGGGTTCCGCCCGGCAGATGATGGAGAACTTCCGTTTCTTCGGCGCGCCGAATTTCCTGCTGATCACCACGCCGAAGATCCTTGGCCCCTATGGCGTCCTTGACTGCGGGGCCTTCGTCACCGCCGTTCTGCTGGGGCTGGAGGCACGGGGGCTGGCTGGAATTGCCATGGCTTCGGTCGCGGGGTTTTCGCCCTTCCTGCGGGATTGGTTCGGCATTGCCGAAGATCGCGATATCCTGTGCGGGATCGCGCTGGGTTACCGTGACGAAGATCACCCCGCCAACGGTTTCCGCACCACGCGCGCGGGTCTGTCCGACGTGGTCGACTGGCGCTGAGCGTCAGCCGAACCGCGCAGGCGACAGCGCCGCGACGGTGGCCGCGTCCAGATCGTGATCGGTGCCACAAAGCTGCGCCGCCAGAAGCTGTGCCGCCGCACAGCAGGTCTGGAACCCATAGCCGCCTTGCCCCGCCAGCCAGACGAACCCGGGCCGCCGCGCGTCACGCCCGACAACCAGCGCCCGGTCCGGGGCAAAACTGCGCAGCCCGGCCCAGTTGGCGATCATCCGGGTGACGGGTTCGGTCACCATTTCCTCGTAGCGCGCCAGCCCTTCGGCAAGGATCATGTCATCGGCCCAGGCATCCTGCGGCGGCACCGGGTCTTCGTCGGCGGGCGACACCAGCAGCGCACCGGCGTCGGGCTTGGCGTACCAGGCGTCGTCGACCCCGTCCATGAAGGGCCAGCGGCTGGCGTCGATCCCGTCGGCCAGTGCGATCCGCGCCATCGACCGGCGAAAGGGCTGGATGCCCAGCGGCTGGACGCCCGCCAGTTCCGCCACCGGGTCGGCCCAGGCCCCTGCCGCGTTCACCAGCGTGTCGGCGGACCAGTCACGATCCCCGGCGCGAATGTGCCAGCGCCCGTCCTGGCTGATCCGGTCCACCCGCGCGCCGGTCACGATCTGCGCCCCGTGGGCCAGCGCCTGTTTTCGGAACGCCTGCAACAACAGGTCTGTATCAAGGTCATAGATATTGGGCCGCGTCGCCGCCAGCGCGCAAGTGGCGGGGTTCAGGATCGGCACCATCTCGTGCGCTTCGGAGACCGCGATCTGGTCCAGGTCGAAATCGGCGACATTGGCGGCAAAGCGCTCTGCCTCATCCGCCTTGCCCAGCAGCAGCATCCCCTTTTGTTTCAGCACCCCGTGGGAATGCAGGCAGGGCAGGCTGGCACGGTTCAGCGCGCGGATCGTGGCATTGCCGTAATGTTCCAGGAACGCCGCCGCTGACCGGCCCGAGGCGTGGTAGCCAAGGCTGGTCTCGGCCTCCAGCACCGTGACAGGTGCATGGGGGGCAAGGAACGCCGCGGCAGAGATCCCGGCGATCCCGCCGCCGATAATAACGATGTCTGTCACGCCTCCTCCAGCCGGTCGGTGGCGGGGGGCGGGGTTGGCGTCAGGGCCGACAGCCGGGCGTAAAGCCCGTCATCCATGGCAAGGGTCATCCCCGCCAGCGACGGTTGCAATTGTTCCACGGACCGTGCCGACAGGATCGGGTTCGGCCCGGCGGGGTGGCGCGCGACCCAGGCCACGGCCAGCGTTGCGGGGTGGGTGCCCAGTTCGGCGGCAATGGCTGAAAGCTCTGCCGCGGCATCGTGCATCGCGGCCGGGGCATAGCGCGCGGCGTACATCGCGCTGTCCTTTAACCGGCCGTCGGCCCCGTCGGCGTATTTGCCGGTCAGCAACCCGCCCCCCAGCGGCGAATAGGTGGCGGCGACGATCCCTTCGGCGGCACACATCGGCAGGAGTTCAACCTCTGCCTGCCGTTTGACAAGGTTATACATCGGCTGGATCACGTCGATCCGCGTGCCCAGTTTCGCCGCCACCGCCTGCGCCTTCATCACCTGCCACGCGGCATAGTTCGACACCCCGATATGCCGGATCAGTCCCTGCTGTTGCAGCTCTGCCAGCGCGCCAAAGGTTTCGTCCAGCGGCACGTCATCGGTCCAGCGGTGCATGTACAGCAGATCGACGGTATCAAGCCCCAGCCGCTTGCGGCTTTCGTCGAACGACGCCCGGATGTTCGCGGCCGATCCGCCCCCGGCATAGTTCACCTTGGTCGCGATATAGACCTTGTCGCGTTCGGCCCGGGCGCAATCGCCCAGCAAGGTCTCGGACCTGCCTTCGGTATAGGCATAGGCGCTGTCGAAATGGGTGATCCCCGCCGCGCGGCAGGCATCGTAAAGCGCTTGGCTCGCCGCCGCATCGGCTGTGCCGCCGAACTGCATGGTGCCAAAGGCAAAGGGCGTGACGGGGGTGCCGTCGGAAAGGGTCAGCTGTTTCATGGCCTATTGGTGCCACCGGATCGCGGCGCTGGGAAGGGCAGAGTAGGCAAATCCGGTATTTGTGACGCTGTGCCGGCCATGTACCCTGTCGCGCGAACCTGCCCGGAGGTGCGCCATGCGCGGTCTGATCGTTCTTTGCCTGATGTTGTTTCCCGTGCTCGCCAATGCCGGACGGCAGGCGATGGTCATCGGCAACGCGGCCTATGACGTTCTGGAAAACCTGCCCAACGCGCTGGGCGACGCACGGGCCTATCGCGACGGGTTCGGGCGCCTGGGCTATGACGTGACCTATCACGAGAACCTGTCGCTGGACGCGATGCTGCTGGCGATCGAGGCGTTTACCGCCGGTCTGGGGCCGGGCGATGACGTGGTGTTCGTCTATTCCGGCCACGGCTGGTCTGACGGGCGGACGAATTTCCTGATCCCGACCGACGCCCCGCGCGACGGCAGCGAACGGCAGCTGGCGCGCGCGTCCATCGCGCTGAAGAACGGCGTGGACGGCGTTCTGGACGATATCGACCGGGCGACCGCGGGTCTTGCGGTGCTGATCATCGACGCCTGCCGTAACAATCCCTTCCGCGCCAATGGCCGGTCGGTGGGGCTGTCGCGCGGGCTTTCCGCGCTGCCCGGAACGGACGAATCCTTCATCATCTATTCCGCCGATAACGGACAGGTGGCGCTGGACCGCCTGCCGCAGGATCCCGAAAGCCAGACCATGTCGGTGTTCACCCGTCACTTCCTGCCGCTGCTGGAACAGGGCCGCTATCTCGAAGACGCGATCACCGAGGCTCAGGTGCAGACCGCCGCCCTGGCCCGCACCTATAACGACCATGTCCAGCGCCCGGCCTATTCCGACCAGACGCTGGGCTATACCTGCCTGAGCGAAACCTGTTCCCCGCGTCGGGGGATCGAGGTACGCAGCCAGTGCGACCAGCTTTATGACGAAGCTAAGGCCGCGGGTCAGTGCTTTTCCTACCAAGCCTATGTCGACACGTGTGGCGATCACGTCTTTGCCCCGATGGCGCGGGCATTTCTGGCCGGCCAGTGCCAGCCCACCAAAGCAACGGCGGTTCCGGAGCCCAACACCGCTGCCGCGCCCGATACACCCGAACCCGCCATCGCGACCGAAGACATCCCGGTTTTCGCGCCCCCGGCGCCCGTGCCTGCGCCTGCACCTGCGCAAAAGACAGAGATGCGCAAATGCACGTCCGCCCCGACCGACGAACAGGGGTTGGAAGACTGTCTTGCCGCGCTCAATTCCCGGTCTTGGGAACGCGATGACAGGGTGCGCTTTACCTCGGCCGTTGGCGGTTTGTATTATACGTTGGGGCAGCTTGACCGGGCAGCTGGTTACTATCGCCGGGCCTGGTTTCTGTCGCCGGACGACACGGTTTTTCTTGGCAGCCTCGCGGCGATCTATGCCAAACAGGGCGATACCCAGAACATGCGGAAATTCATCGACGAAACCGCGCAACGGGTCTTCGACACCGGGGCCTTTCGAGCCGATGTGGCCTATCTCGAAGGGGTTGCGGCACGCGCCAATGGCAAAGGCGCTTCGCAACAACGCAAGGCGCTTGATACCTACTGGGATCTGTTGCGCGACATGGAAAAACGCCGCTGGCAGCGCGACCTGAAAGATGCCGGGTTCTATACAGGCGACGTCGATGCGAAATCCGGCCCTGCGATGCGCCGGGCCTTTGACGCCTGCATCAAGGTCGACAAATGCCGTGCGCCGATCAACTGGCTGGAAGTGCGCTGGCTGTCTGTGCCCGAAACCGAGTTTCCCGTTCGGGACTGATGCCATGCGCAGAACCTGACCCCACGTTTCGCGTGACAAGCAGGGCCTGACCGGGTGATCTGACCGGCAATCAGGGAGGCCCGCCATGTCAGACTATCCGCATCTTCTTGCCCCGCTCGACCTTGGGTTCACCACGCTGAAGAACCGCGTGCTGATGGGGTCGATGCACACCAACCTTGAAGAAACCAAGGACTGGAACCGGGTCGCGGAATTCTATGCCACCCGGGCGCTGGGTGGTGTCGGGCTGATGGTGACGGGCGGCATGGCGCCCAACCGCGAAGGCGGGGTGTTTCCCGGGGCGGCAGGGCTGTTCACCGATCAGGACATTGCCAACCAAAGGATCGTCACCGACCGGGTGCATGACGCGGGCGGCAAGATCGCGATGCAGATCCTGCATGCAGGGCGCTATGCCTATGGTCCGGATTGCGTTTCGGCCAGCGCGATCAAATCGCCGATCTCGCCCTTTGTGCCGAAGGAACTGGACGAAGACGGGATCGAGAAACAGATCGCCGATATCGCCACCGCCGCTGCCCGTGCGCAAGAGGCAGGGTATGACGGGGTCGAGGTGATGGGATCCGAAGGGTATTTCATCAACCAGTTCCTGGTCACCCATACCAACAAACGTACGGATCGCTGGGGCGGGTCGTACGCAAACCGGATGCGGCTGGCGATCGAGGTGGTCAAGCGCGTGCGCGCCGCTGTCGGGCCGAATTTCATCGTGATCTATCGCTTGTCGATGATCGACCTGGTGCCGAACGGGTCCACCCACGACGAGGTGGTGCAACTGGCGCAGGAAATCGAAAAGGCGGGGGCCACGATTCTGAACACCGGTATCGGCTGGCACGAGGCGCGGATCCCGACGATTGCCACCTCTGTGCCGCGCGCGGCCTTTGCCTGGGTCACGCAGAAGCTGATGGGCAAAGTCGGCATTCCGGTCATCACCTCGAACCGGATCAACACGCCCGAGGTGGCAGAGCAGGTTCTGGCAGACGGCTGCGCCGATATGGTCAGCATGGCACGGCCGTTCCTGGCCGACCCGGACTTCGTCGCCAAGGCCGCGGCCGGCGAGGCGCAGCTGATCGCGCCCTGCATCGCCTGCAACCAGGCCTGCCTGGATCATACCTTCAGCGGCAAGATCTCGTCCTGCCTGGTGAACCCGAAGGCGTGCTTTGAAACCGAACTGGTGGTCGCACCGACCGATGCCCCCAAATCCGTCGCGGTTGTGGGGGCGGGCCCCGCGGGTCTGTCCGTGGCCATCGCCGCGGCAGAGCGCGGGCACAAGGTCACGCTGTTTGATCGGGCCGACAAGATCGGTGGGCAATTGAACATGGCCAAGCAGGTCCCGGGCAAGGAAGAGTTCATTGGTCTTGTCGACTGGTTCGCCGCCATGCTGTCCGAGACCGGTGTGAGCCTGAAACTGGGGCAAGAGGTTGGGCCTGACGATCTGGACGGGTTTGATGAGGTGGTGATCGCGACCGGCGTCATTCCGCGCGATCCGCAGATCCCCGGGCAGGACGGCCCCAATGTCCTGAGCTATATCGACGTGCTGCGTGACAAGGCGCCGGTGGGTGATCGAGTCGCTGTGATCGGTGCGGGCGGGATCGGCTTTGACGTGTCGGAATACCTTGTGCACGATGGCGACAGTCCGACGGAAAACCTGCCCGACTGGATGCGCGAATGGGGGGTCGCCGACCCGGCCGAGCATCGCAGCGGTCTGGTCCCTGAAGGCCCGCAACCCGGTGCGCCCGCGCGGCAGGTCACGCTGTTGCAGCGCAAGGCGGAGAAGCCAGGCAAGCGACTGGGCAAGACAACCGGCTGGATCCACCGCATGGCGTTGCAGATGAAGAATGTGCAGATGAAGGGCGGGGTGAATTACGAACGGATCGACGCCGACGGTCTGCACGTCAGCTATGGCGAGGCCCGCGAACGCCCGGAATTGATTCCCTGCGATACGGTGGTTCTGTGCGCCGGTCAGTTGAGCGAGCGCAGCCTTGCCGACGCCCTGGCGGCCAAAGGGATCACCGCGCATGTGATCGGTGGAGCGGACGTGGCCGCCGAACTGGACGCCAAGCGGGCAATCAACCAGGGCACACGGCTGGGGGCCGCCTTGTAAAGCGATTGTGAAACCCGCGCGTCCATCGGGGTTGCGCGGGTCTGTTCCCTTGACAGCCGGATTTAGCGCCCGCATGAAGCGCCAGACTTGTGTGGCTAGGGACAGAGTGATGGCATCCGAAACCAAGAAGAGCGGCGGCGTTCTGGAAACGATCAAGACGGTGGTTTACGCGCTGCTGATCGCCGGTGTGTTCCGCACCCTGTTCTTTCAGCCCTTCTGGATCCCGTCCGGGTCGATGAAAGACACGCTGCTGATCGGCGATTTCCTGTTCGTCAACAAGATGAGCTATGGCTATTCCTATGCCTCTTGCCCGTCGATCTACATCCCGCGCTTCGGCATCGACATCAGCGCCGATGACATCTGCGGCTTTCTGGACGGTGACAATACCCGCATCCTGGGCGGGCAACCTGAACGCGGCGACGTGGTGGTGTTCCGTCACCCGACTACCGGCCGCGATTTCATCAAGCGCGTGATTGGCCTGCCGGGCGATACGGTGCAGATGAAAAACGGCTTGCTCTACATCAACGATGTTGCGGTCAAGGTCGAGCCCAACGGCACGTTCGAGGAAATCTATGAGGCGCAGGGGCCCCAGCGCCTTACCCCGAAATGCGAAAATGGCCCGGTCGGCGAAGGCGCGCTGTGCACCAAGAGCCGGTTCACCGAAACCCTGCCCAACGGCGTGTCGCACGACATCCTGAACATCGGCACGACCTGGACCGACAACACCCGCGTCGAAACCGTGCCCGAAGGCTATTACTTCATGGTGGGCGACAACCGCGACAATTCCTCTGACAGCCGCGTGGCGCAGCGAGTCGGGGGCGTCGGGTTCGTGCCCTACGAAAATATCGTCGGCCGCGCCGACAGGATCATGTTCTCGTCCGCCGGGCGGTCCATGTTGTTCTTCTGGACCTGGCGCAGCGACCGTTTCTTCAAGGCGATCGAGTGAAGCTGTCCAAGGAATTGATCGATTTGCAGCACCGGCTCGGGCATCAGTTTGCTAGGCCGGTCTTGCTGCTTCAGGCGGTGACACATTCGTCGATGTCCTCGCCCGGGCGCGAGGACAACCAGCGGCTTGAATTTCTGGGCGACCGGGTTTTGGGGCTGGTTATGGCAGAGGCGCTACTGGCCGAGGACGCAAAAGCCACAGAAGGCCAACTTGCGCCGCGCTTCAACGCGCTGGTGCGCAAGGAAATGTGCGCAGAGATCGCACGGCAGGCCGATATCGGCGCCGCGCTGAAACTGGGGAGGTCAGAAATGCTGTCTGGCGGTCGGCGAAAGACCGCGCTGCTGGGGGACGCGATGGAGGCTGTGATTGCCGCTGTCTATCTGGATGCCGGGTTTGACACCGCACGCGACCTGATCCTGCGGCTGTGGGGCAACCGCATCCGCAACGTCAAGGAAGATGCGCGCGATGCCAAGACCAGCCTTCAGGAATGGGCGCAGGCGCGCGGCATGAAGCCACCCAGCTATGAACAGCGCGCCCGGTCCGGACCGGATCATGCACCGGTGTTCACCATTGCTGCCGTTCTGGAAAACGGGGCAGAGGCAGAGGCAACCGCCGGATCCAAGCGGATCGCCGAACAGGCGGCTGCCAAGGCACTGCTGGAGCACCTTGAACAGGGCGGAACCGACTGACGCCGCGCCGGGCTGGTCAGTCCCTGCATTTGCCACTAGGGAACTTGGGGTCGCGCATCGATGTTCTGGACACCTGCCTTGGCCCAACCTGTCTTTTCCCCTGATCTTCCTGAAACGCCGCGGGACGCGGCATGAGCGCGAACCTGAAGGGCAGCCTGTTGATGATGCTGGCCATGCTTGGCTTCGCGATCGAGGATGCGTTGTTCAAATCCGTGGCCCCCGGCCTGCCGCCGGGTTTTGCCACGCTGATCTTCGGCCTGACCGGGGTGACGATCTACACCGTCCTGACCCTGGCCGCCGGAGAGGCGCCGCTGCATCCCGAAATGATCCGCCCCCGGTTGTTGATCCGCACGGGTTTCGAAATCATCGGACGGCTGTTTTTCGCCTTGGCGCTGGCATTTACTCCGTTGTCGGTCACGTCCTCGATCCTTCAGGCTGCGCCCCTTGTGGTGACAGCCGGGGCGGCGTTGTTGCTGAAGGAACATGTCGGCGCCCGGCGTTGGGCGGCTATGGCGATTGGTTTCATGGGGGTGATGTTGATCCTGCGGCCCACGCCCGATGCGTTCCGTGCCGATGCACTGTTTGCCGTGGCGGGCATGTTCGGCTTTGCCATGCGCGATCTGTATACCCGGGCCAGCCCGCCGGCGGTGACCGCGCGGCAGCTGGGCATCCTGGGGTTCGCGGTGATCGTCATGGCGGGCCTGCTGATCATGCCCTTCGACCCCGCCCCGCCGCGTATGCCCACCGGGTCCGAGCTGTCCCGACTGCTGACGACCGGGGTGGTCGGTGTCATCGCCTATACCGCGCTGACCGGGGCGATGCGGACAGGCGAAGTGTCTGTCGTGGCGCCGTTCCGCTATTTCCGTTTGCTGGTGGCGCTGAGCTTTGCCTACCTGTTCTTCGATGAACGCCCGGACCTCTGGACGTTGCTGGGCGGGTTGCTGATCGTGGCCAGCGGAACCTATACTTTGCTGCGGTCAGGCAAGGCGAAACAGAGCACTGGCGCGGCGCGGTAAACTGCCGTATGACCCCGGCTTCGACAAAGGATCGTACCAGATGACCACACGCGCCGGATTTATTGCCCTGATCGGAGAGCCCAACGCGGGCAAATCCACGCTGACCAACCGCATGGTCGGCGCCAAGGTGTCCATCGTCACCCACAAGGTGCAGACCACCCGGGCCCGCATTCGCGGCGTCGCCATCGAAGGCGACAGCCAGTTGGTCTTTGTTGACACACCGGGCCTGTTCAAACCGCGCCGCCGGCTGGATCGTGCGATGGTCGCCGCCGCCTGGGGCGGCGCCGCAGATGCCGATGTCGTTGTCCTGCTGGTCGAGGCGCATCGTGGCGTGACCGACGGGGTCAAGCGTATCCTCGACGGGTTGGCCGATATCGGCAAGGGTCGCACCGTGGCCTTGGCCATCAACAAGATCGACCGGGTGAAATCCGAGGTCCTGCTGGCGCTGTCGCAGGACCTGAACGAACGTTTCGCCTTTGCCAAGACCTTCATGATCTCGGCCGAAAAGGGTTATGGCGTCGATGACCTGCGCGCCTGGCTGGCCGACCAGCTGCCGGAAAGCCCGTGGCTTTACCCCGAGGACCAGATCGCCGACCTGCCGCTGCGGATGATCGCGGCAGAAATGACGCGCGAGAAACTGACCCTTCGGCTGCACCAGGAACTGCCCTACCAGCTGACTGTGGAAACGGAGCGCTGGGAAGAACGCGATGACGGGTCGGCGCGGATCGACCAGATCGTCTATGTCAGCCGCGACGGCCACAAGGGGATCATCCTTGGCAACAAGGGCGAAACGATCAAGGCGATCAGCAAGGCCGCACGGGAAGAGCTGGAAGAATTCCTGGGGCGCAAGATCCACCTGTTCGTGCAGGTGAAGGTCCGGGAAAAATGGCTGGAAGAAGCCGAGCGCTATTCGGAAATGGGACTGGATTTCAAGGATGGCAACGCCTGACGGCGTTGCCTGTCAGGGTTCGTTCAGCGCTTGCAGAGGCTGAACCACAGCACGCCCATCAGGCCAAGGGTGCTGCCCAGCATCCGCTGGTGATCTTCTTCGAGAAAGGTAACGTCGAGCTTTGTACCGAGCCCGATCAGCACCAATCCCGACAGGAAAAGCGCGCTGGGAACCAGGACGACACGTTGAAAGCGGGACATGTATTACTCCGTCTTCTTAACCTGCAAACGACTCTACCGAGGCCACCAAACGATGAAAGTATGGTATTCCTGACATGCGCGTGACTGCCCGAATTTGGGTCGATGCTTACCTGTTGCGGTTGCGACTGCTGAATATTCCGGCATTTGTTGTTTCTCATGGCAACGATCTGGCCGGTTCGGTGCTCGTTAAACTGAACACGCTGGATGGGCAAGCCCGTGTTTTCACACGTCGATTCGATTTTCTGAAAGATGCGCGCGTCTGGGATGTGCTGGCCGAGGGCGACGAGGCTTCGGTTGACGCGTCGATTGCAGCGCAACGACGGATGGATCCGGACCTTTGGTTCATAGAGGTTGAAGATCGCGCGGGCAGACATCTTCTGGATGATCCGGGGCTTGCCGAGGGCTAGTGGATTGAATCCAACATTTGGAACCCTCGATTTCTTGCGGCGATGATGTCGTTGGGGTCTGCCCGCCAAAC
>NZ_JAYLLH010000014.1:0-53897 GCF_035818635.1 Mesobacterium hydrothermale
GCATCAGCATGACTCGCACGGCCAGCACCAAATGGGAATCCCAATTCGGACTCGTTTGTCGCGATCAATCCACTAGCGGTCCTTGGCGAGACTCTCGGGATCGACCTGGAACTGGAAGCGCAGGAGAAATCCGTCGGGCCGTTTCGCGCCGACATCTTGTGCAAGGACATCGGCACGGGCGCCTGGGTGCTTGTTGAAAACCAACTTGAACGGACCGATCACGGACACCTTGGGCAACTCCTGACCTATGCCTCGGGCCTGGAGGCGGTGACCATCATCTGGATTGCCGCCCGGTTCACGGAGGAGCATCGCTCCACGCTGGACTGGCTGAACAAGATTACCGACGAGAGCTTTCGGTTTTTCGGCTTGGAGGTCGAACTCTGGCGGATCGGCGACTCCCCGGCTGCGCCGAAATTCAACGTCGTCTCGAAGCCGAACGACTGGTCCCGCTCGGTCGCCCAAGCTGCCAGGGCGATCGACGAAGCGGACTTGACCGACACGCGCAAGATGCAACTCGACTACTGGACGGCATTTCATGCGGTTCTGAGCAAGGTTGGTGGTCCGGTCTCGGGCAATCGGAAGGCACAGCCGCAATCCTGGATGAACTATTCGATTGGTCGCACTGATTTTGCGCTGGGCACTGCCATGAACGGTTTCAAGCAGTGGCTACGCGCTGAGCTCTACATCAGCGGTGTTCATGCTGATGCTCATTTCAACCTCTTGCACGATCAGAAGGACGCCATCGAACAGGAGCTCGGGTATACTCTCCAATGGGAGCAGTTGCCGTCGCGTCGGGATTGCCGGATCGCCGCTTATCTGGATGACACTGACGCCCAAGATCAAAACGACTGGCCGCGGCAACACAAATGGCTGGCCGCGAAGCTTAACGACATGCACCGGGCCTTCGTCGAGCGTGTCCGAAAGCTCAACGCGGACGAATGGCAACCTTACCCCCAAGCGTTGCCACCGAATGATGTTTAGCCTATACTAAACATCATGCCAGCCAGAACGCTCACCCCCAAGCTCTCCGTCCTGCCGCCCAGCACCCGCGCGGTGATCTACGCCCGCGTCTCCTCCAAGGAGCAGGAGAAGGAGGGCTACTCGATCCCCGCGCAGTTGAAGCTGCTAAAGGACTACGCCGCGGCCGAGGGCTTCACCGTGGCGAAGGAGTATGTGGACGTCGAGACCGCCAAGCAGACCGGCCGCGGCGCCTTTGGCGAGATGGTGAACTGGCTGCGTGCACATCCGGACATGCGGGTGGTCCTGGTCGAGAAGACCGACCGGCTCTATCGCAACCTCAAGGACTGGGTGACGATCGACGAGCTGGATGCCGAGATCCACTTCCCGAAGGAAGGGGTGGTCCTGTCGCGCGACTCGCGCTCGTCCGAGAAGTTCATGCACGGCATCAAGGTGCTGATGGCGAAGAACTACATCGACAACCTGTCGGAAGAAGCCCGCAAGGGGATGCAGGAGAAGGCCGAGCAGGGCATCTGGCCGACCAAGACACCACTCGGCTACCTGAACGTCACCGGCCCAGACGGGCGCAAGGTGATCGCCGTCGATCAGGAGGTCGCGCCGATGATCACCAAGCTCTTCGAGTGGTATGCGACCGGCGAATACGCGCTGAAGGAGGTTGCCAAGAAGGCCCGCGCCGCCGGTCTGGTCTACAAGAAAAGCGGCGCGCCGGTGCCGACCAGCACCGTGCATTCGATCCTTCGCAACCGTCTCTACACCGGCTGGTTCGAGTGGAACGGCAAGCTCTATCAAGGCAAGCACGACGCGCTGGTGCCGGTCGAGTTGTGGGAGCGGGTGCAGGGTGTCATGGACGGCCGGAACGCCAGCAAGCACCGGCGCATGACGCACGACTTCGCCTTCTCGGGCCTGATCGCCTGTGCGCGATGCGGCTGCTCGGTGGTCGGCGAGATCAAGAAACAGAAATATATCTACTATCACTGCACCGGCTACGCCGACAGATGCCGGGCGAGCCTGCCTCGTGCCGTCGGAAGTATGTGCGCGAGGAGGTGTTGGAGCAGCAGTTCACCGCCATGCTTGGCCGGCTTCGCTTCGATGACGAGGTGCTGGAGTGGGTGCGCGAGGCCCTGCACGCCAGCCACGCCGACGAGCGCCGCGAGCATCAGGAGGCGATTGCGCGGCTCCAAGCCGAGCACGCCCGCCTCGGCGAGCGGATCAGCACGATGTATGTCGACAAGCTCGACGGGAAGATCACCGGCGAGTTTTTCGAGGAGATGTCGGGCAAGTGGCGCGAAGAGCAGCGCCGCCTGCAACGGGACATCGAGCGCCACGAGGAAGCCGAGCAGTCCTACATGGAAGAAGGTTTGCGGATTCTCGAACTGGCTCGGAACGCGCAGGCCCTGTTCGAGCTCCAGCCGGCCCGCGAGAAGCGGCGGCTTCTGAATTTCGTGCTATCGAACTGCACCTGGGAGGATGGGGAGGTGGTCGCCACTTTCCGACAACCCTTTGATCTTTTGGCGGAAACTACTGCTATCGCTGCGAGCGCAGCGGCCGAAGATAAGGCGAAATCCGATAAGAATGATATTTGGCTGGGGTGGTAGGATTCGAACCTACGGTACGCGGTACCAAAAACCGTTGCCTTACCACTTGGCTACACCCCAACGTGGCGCAGGTATTACGACGGGAGACCGGGGGGATCAAGCCCCATTTGGCAGAAAAATCCGCGAAGTTCACAGGAAACGTCCGGCGTGGGAAATTGCCTTGGGGTGCTGGCCGGACTCCCGTCGCCTTATGCCGGCCCGCTGGCGGTGTCTGCAAATTCGAAGCGCGCCCGACCAGCCGCTTTCGCGGCATAAAGTGCGGCATCAGCCTGGGAGATAAGCTCTTCTGGTTGAAGAGTTTTCCCGGCGGGCCGCAGGGCAATTCCGATACTGGCCGAAATCTCGCACGGGGTGCGGTGCCACAGGATCGGCTGCTCCAGCGCGGCGATCAGGCCGCTGGCAATTTGCCCGAGTCGCCGGTGTGACGTCAGCCCGTCAAACAACAGGATGAATTCATCCCCGCCCACGCGCGCCACCGTGTCTCCTCGACGCACTGCACCCAGCATGCGGCGTGCGGCCTCTTGCAGGATGTGATCACCGGCGGCGTGGCCCAAACCGTCGTTCACCGCCTTGAATCGGTCCAGATCAAGGTGCATCAGCGCAAGGTCACCGCCCCCTGCCAGCGCCCGCGCCAGCACGTGATCCAGCGCGCGGCGGTTTTTCAAACCGGTCAGCGTGTCGGTAAAAGCCTGTTCTTCCGCCGCGATTCGGGCAACCTGTAGCCGTCGGTTCAGACGACGTGATGCCTCTATCGCGGCGGATTTGGCTTCGAGCAGATAAAGCATTTCGACCGAAAGATCGGTCGGATCGAAATCGGCATTGGTCAAGGCATAGTCGCGCACGGCTTCGACCAGCGAGATTCCGAACGATAGGTTGATGACCGCGCCCCCCCGCCCATCCGGCACCAGCACCCCCTTGAGCGAGGTGCGCGGCACATCGCGGAACCGCAGGTGCAGGCGCTTGCCAGTTGCCCGCAGCAGATCGTCCATCTGTTGCAGGTCGGGCGGGCGGCGCAGGTCGAAGACATCAAGAAATTGTCGCCCCTCCAAAGCGCTGCGCAGCTTTCGAAGGGTCGGCCCGGCCTGGACGATCCGCCCCTCGGCGTCCAGAACCGCGTGCATCGGGCACAAGACCTTCAGCATGGGCATCTGCACCGTCATGGCGCACCTTTTCGCCGGTCTGCCACGCCCGCGGCCAGATCAAAACTGCGCCCTTCGGCATAAGAGGCATGGAAAACGGTGATCGCGATGGTTTCACAGTCCCCCGTCCGGCCCTTGTGCTCCAGACAGACCAGCGCACCATAGTCGTCGGCCATGGCCCGCAACAACCCCACGAACACATGCCCGAACAAGCCGCCAAAGCCCCGGCAGTTCAACGTGAACTGTTGCGGACCATCATCGGTCAGGGCAAGCGCGGGCATGTCGAGATCGGACAGCGCAAGTCGCACGCGGTCCTGCAAGTCGTCCAGAGAATGCAGGAAATCGATGAAATCCGCCCCGCCAAACCGCAAAAGCCGCCGCACCGACTGTGTGTTGGGATGTGACACCAGATAGGTACCCATATCTTCCAGCAAAGTATCTCGCGACTTGCCCAACACCTTTTCAGCCGCGGCAAGCACCCGATGCGCAAGGGCGGCATCGTAGCCCAGCATGGCTTCGAATTCGGCAAAATCCAGCGCGGCGGCATCGACCACGCCAAGCCAGCAATCTGCCCCGTAGGTGTCGGTCAGGAAGTTCTGGAAGCTGCGAAAGATCAAGCCGTGCATGGTGAGAGTCCGCTGGTCTGCGGACACTCTGCGCGGGGGGGCTTAACGCCCGCTGAACGTTTTCAATTGTTGCTAAAGAGAACCATGTCCCCGATGGTCCATGCCTCGACGGTGACAGGGGCCAGCACGCCTACTCCGTTCAGCGTCCGGGTCAGAACCTCTTCAGGCAGGTTGAACCGCGTCCCGCCGGGCAATATCAACAGTTCTGGTCCCTGCTCCAGCCGGTCATCGGTGAACCGTAACGCCTGCGCCGTGACCCGGTTGCCGGTCTGCCGCAACAAGACGATCGCACGGGCGGGCGGGCCGGGCTGAAGCAGCAGCGCACAGCCGGGCTGGCCATCAAACGTGCGGTCACAAGCCTGCAACCACGGGTCCAGCGTCGTCTTGCCCAGAGCGTCAAACGCACCATCCGGCAGGTCGGCGTCCCGCGGAAAGACCGGCATCCGCTGGCGCAGATCGGCCCGTACCGGGGCGGCGTTCTGCACGTCGGTTTCCCTGCGGAACCGCCAAAGGCTGCTTGCGTCTTTGGCTTTGGCGATATCACCAGAAAGCTGAGGGTAATCGGCCTCCAGCGATTCGAGGCCCCGCTTACCCGCAACGCCCCAATCGTGCACCATTTCGTACAAGGGCAGTTCAACAAACGCCCCGCCGGAATTGCGGTAAAGCCGCAGGTGGTCATTGGTGCTGATCGCTTCGGGGCGGAACAGGGGGGTCAGCCAGGCCACCGCAACCGCGACGGTCACCAGCGCCATGCCGATATTGGCTTGCCGGATCTCGCTCATCCATGTGCGTCCCCACAGCACGGCATAAGTGTAGATCAAACCATAGGCCATAATCACGAAGGCAAAGGTCATTGCCAGCAACCGGTCCGGGGTCCAGCCGTGATCGGCCACGCGGATGAAGATCGCCGTGATCGACAATCCGCCCAGCACAGCGACCAGCACCGCCAGCAGCCGTACCGCATGCTGCATCCAGCGCAGACTGATCGCCTCTTCCGCGTCGCGGTCGACGGAAACGGTCACCAGCAAGATCGCGGCAGAGGCCGCGGACATCAGCGTCAGCGCCGGGGAAAACGACCCGACCAGCCCCGACAGCCCCCGGAACGGCAAGGCGATGACAAAGATGACAATGACCACCAGAACCGGCGGCACCAGAAGGCGCAGCAGGCGCAGCACCAGGAAAGGAGAGATATAGTCGCGCAGTTCATGCACCACGCCCATGGCCAGGCCAAGGACAGACCCGCTGAGGATGTAGGGCACCGCGTCGATGTCCAGAAGATCGTCGATGATCGTTACACCGACGATCTTCAGCAACGCATCCGACAACATTACCAGCGCCCAGAATATCCCCGAGAACAGCGCGGCAGAGATATAGCGCACCATGATCGTCCAGGTCAGGTCGAACAGGGTGCCGTAGTCGCGCCATTTGCCTTGCAGCCCCGCCCCAAGGAAGGGCACGGCTATCAGGATCAGCGTCACAACCGCAAGCGGCCCATAGCCAACGTCCAGAAACTGGCCGACCTTGGCGTGACGCCCGGAAGCCCAGACCAGCAACAGCCCGATCCCCGCCCCAAGCCCTAACGACGGCAACAGAGTCTTTTGCATCGGGCTTGGCCCGCTGAGTGCCAGAACTGCGGTGAAAAAGGAAAACGCCAACGCCGAAAGGAACAGCCACATCCGGCCCCGTTCAAGGACATCCGGCGACAGGTCGAACAACGCCCAGCAAGCCAGCCCGGCGATACCGCCGACCAGCAACATCAAAAGGCGAAACCGTGCATCTGTCATGGTCCGCTCCTCCCTGCTTTCCGTGCGGGCAGCATGGGGTGGTTTCGGGGCCAAGTGCAAGCGCGGCCGTCAGAAATCGGTGGGTGCGCCGCCTTCCTCCTTGCGTTTTGCGACAAAGGCCTGAAGCTCTTCGTGGATCGCGTCGTCCATCGGCGGGGCCTCGAATTCGTTCACGATCGCCTTGTACATGTGATGCGCGCGCTCCACCGTCCAGACGCCGCCCGCCGCCTCCCACGCCTCGTAGTTCTTCCAGTCCGACAGGAACGGTTGATAGAATGCGGTGGTATAGCGATCCTGCGTGTGCTGGCAGCCGAAGAAATGGCCGTTCGGGCCGACCTCGGCAATCGTGTCAATGGCCAGCGCGTCGTCCGAGGTGTCCCAAATGTCGGGGTCCATGTAGCGGATCAACTGGTTCAGAACCTCGCAATCCATGATGAATTTTTCCGGGCTGGCGATCAGCCCGCCCTCAAGCCAGCCGGCGGCATGGTAGACCATGTTGGTGCCCGACTGGATCGCCGCCCACAGGCTGTGCTCGGTTTCCCACATTGCCTGTCCGTCCGGAACGTTGGCGGCACAGACGCCCGAAGACCGCACCGGCAGGCCATAGAACCGCGCCATCTGGCCGGTCATCTGCGTGGCACGCATGTATTCCGGCGTGCCAAAGGCCGGTGCGCCCGACTTCATGTCGACGTTCGACGTGAAGGTACCGATGACGCAGGGCGCGCCCGGATTGATGATCTGCGCCAGCACCACCGCCGCCAAGCCTTCGGCCAGCGACTGCGCCACCGCGCCTGCCATGGTCACCGGGGCCATCGCCCCCGCCAGTGTGAACGGGGTCACCACCAACCCCTGCCCGCGCCGCGCCATCCGCATCCAGCCATCCAGCATCGGCCAATCATGTTTCAGCGGAGAGGTCGAGTTGATGTTGGTGTACATCCGAGGACTGGCGTCGAATTCCTCGTGTGTCAGCCCACTGGCGATGCGCACCATTTCCATCACGTCCTCGACCCGTTCGGGGCCAAGACTGTAGGCGTGCATCACCTTGTCGGTCAGCGTCAGCTTGTCATAAAGCACGTCCAGGTGCCGGACAGAGGCGTGGATATCCACCGGCTCTACCGGATAGCCGCCAGCGAAGTGGATGCAGTTGAAATACTGTGTCAGCTTCAACAGGTTCCGGCACTGTTCGCGCGTGCCCGACACCTTGCGGCCAATCTCCAGGTCCCAGTAGTTCGGGGGCGAGGACACGTTGCCGAACAGGATATGCCCGCCACCGATGGTAATCTGCCGGTCGGGGTTGCGCGGGGTCAGGGTAAACTGATCCGGTGCCTTGGCCACCAGTTCCATCACCATGTCGCGCCCCATGCGGACGTTTTCGCCCGATACGGTACAACCGGCGGCCTTGAGGATGTCCAGCGCCTCGGGGTTGAGGAACTCGATCCCGATCTCTTCGAGGATGCGCATGGCGGCATTGTGCATCCGCGCGACGCCCTCCTCGGACATCGGTTCGGTTGGGCGGTCGCGGTTGATCGGCAAGGTCCAGGGCGCCTGCTCGATCAGGGCACTGCCCCGCCGTCCGGCGTGTCCGGCGCGGCCGCCGCTGCGTTTGCGTTTCTGGGGGGACGACAGTTCGGCCATGGGGCTACTCCGATCGGGTTTGGCCCAGAAAACACCCGGCTCGCCCGGCAATCCTGCCGGTTTCCGACGCAAACTGTCGCTTTCCGCATGCCGCAGGTGTCAGGCAGTGCCCAGCCAGCCTGGCAGATGCCCGATATCGGGCAGGACCACATCGGCCAGCGGCGCCAGATCGGCCTGTGTCGCGGGGCCGGTCAGAACGCCCACCGTGCGCATTCCCGCCGCGCGCCCGGCAATCAGGTCATGGGCGCTGTCGCCAACCATTGCCACACGGGCCGGGTCGCGCCCCACCGCATCGGCAAAGGCCAGCAAAGGCGAAGGCGATGGTTTCGCGCCGTGCCCGCTGTCGAACCCGGCGATGAAATCGAACCGGTCCAGCACCCCCGCAGACCTGAGATGCGCGCGGGCCGCGACCTCGGTGTCATTGGTCATCACGCCCAAGGCCAGCCCAGCCCGCGCCAGCGCATCCAGCAATGGCGCCAGAGGCACGGCCGGGGCCAGTGGCGCGTTGACGGCCAGGTCGATCAGCACCGCCTCGATTTCTTCCACCGTGCGGTCCGGCAATGCCGAGGCGAGCGCTTCTGCCGCTTCGCGGTTGGTGCCTGCGATGACTACGCTGGTGGGATGAAACCGCCGCGCCGCGATGTCATAGTCCGCCGCATCGGCCAGCGCCTGCATCAGCACCGCATCCCCCGACGACAGCCGCTCCAGCGCTGACAAGGCCCAGACATCCCAGGTTGACGAGAAATCGAACAGCGTGCCGTCCTTGTCGAACAGCACCGCGTCCACCCCCGCGCCGGTCATGTCCAGTGTACCTGCTCACCGCCGGGCAATGCCGCGCGCGCCTGCGCCAGATCCTCGTATCGGATCTGCACATGATCGCAGAACGCGGTGACCCAGGCGTCGTCCATCAGCAGGAAATCCAGTACAGCGCCCTGCATCGCCGGATCGGTGACGCCCGCCCTCAAATCGTCCAGTCCGGCACCGGTCGCCCCAAGAAAGACCGGCAACAGGTCGTCATGCGCAACAAGCCACGAAATGGCCTGTAGCCCAAGGGTTTCGGCAGCATCCTGCGACATCGACATGGAGAGAACTTTCGGCAACGCTTTCTTAACCAAGATAACTAAAGACTGACCCTACCGAACATGCAAGCGCCAAGGAGGGGACCCATGGCCGGCAGGGTAATGATCGTGGATGCCATCGCACCGAACCGGATCGTGTTGCGGTCGCTGCTGTCATCTGCACAACACACCGTGGTTCAGGCCACCACCGGCGAAGAGGCGCTGACGCTGGCGCGGCAATTGCCGCCCGACGTCATCATCTCGGCGGTGGACCTGCCCGACATGACGGCGCAGGCTTTGTTTTCCAAGTTGCGCGGCTCGGCCCAGTTCGGGGCGATCCCGATCCTTGCGGTCACGATCGACACGCTTTCGGCGCGGATTTCCGCGTTCGAAGCTGGCGCCGATGACGTGATATCGCGCCCGCTGGATCAGGCGTTGTTGCTGGCACGGGTGCGCGGGCTCTTGCGCCTTGCGCGGCCCGACAATGCCGTGCCCCTGCCCCGCCTTCCCAAAGGCCTGGCCGAACCCGGCGCGGCCTTTGTCCGGCGTCCGCGAATTGCGCTGTTGTCCGACGACGCCGGTCAGGCCCGCGAACTGGCGGAGCCGTTGTGTGCGCTTGTGCCGGGCGACTATGCCACCGCGACCCCCGCAGAGTTCCTGCGCGGCGCCCTGAGCGGCCCGCCACACAGCGCGGTCGTGCTGATCCCCGGTGACGGCACCGACGGCTCTGCCCTGGCTCTGCTGGCGGAACTCGTCACCCCCCGTATCCGCGGCCAAGAGCCGCTGGTCATGCTGGCACCGCCAAGGCCCGACACCGGACTGGCCGCAAGCGCGCTTGATATCGGGGCGGGGGATGCGTTGTGTCACGGGCTACAGGTCGAGGAACTGGCGCACAGGCTCAGGCGTTTGATCGCCCTTGGTCCGCGCAGTGCGCGACAGGGGCAGACCACTGATCTTGATCCTGATACCGGGCTGCTCTGCCGGCAGGCAGGGCTGTCGCGATTGACCGAACTGGCGCGACGCCCGGTGCCGGACCAGGGGCCCTTCGCGGTTCTCTTGCTGCGGCTGGCGGGGGTCGATGTGGTTCTGCAACGCTACGGCTTTGCCTGCGCGGATACCGCGCTGGCCACAGTTGCGGTGCGGCTCCGGGCCGGGTTGCGGCCGGGGGACCTGCTGTCACGCTTTGGAGATCAGTCATTTCTTGCAGTTCTGCCCAAAACCGGCAGCGCGGAAACCCGGCGCACCGCATTGCGGCTGTGCCATATCGTCGGCGAACAGCCCTTCGCCTGTCCAGGCCGGCAATCCAGCGCAAGCCTGAGCCTGGGTGCCGGTGTCGCCCTGTCTCACACGGTTGCAGCCCTTCCGGCCGAAGCCCGTGCCGACGCCCTGTTGCGGCTGGCAGACGCCGCGCTGGCCGAGGTGGCCTTTCGCGACGCGGACCCGGTGCGTTTCTCGCGCCCCGCCGCCTGATCGCCGGATCAATCGCGCAGCGGGTGAGCGCGCGCTTCGAACCGTGTGATTTCCTGTTCCAGCCGGTCGGCATAGGCCGCCCGCTGCGACGGGCTCATCGTCGCGAGGTAGTCAGCCAGAACCTTCTGACCGGTCGTCAGCCGGGCCTGCGCGTTCCGCGACTGCGCGTCCAGGTTGGCGCGCAGGGCATCCGGGTCAAAAGGCTCAGCCCGGAGCAGTTCGACCGACCGGCGATACGCGCGCGCCAGATCGCCCCGGTCGCGCGGTGCGCCGGCAAAGGCCTCGCGCAGTTGACGACGCAGCGCACGCTGGTCATCGCGTTCCAGCGCCCGGGTATAGGGCATGGTCTGGTCGCGTGATTGCGGCGCTTCACGATGATCGGGCAGACCGCGCCAGATCATCCCCGCCGCCAACCCGACAACCATCAGGTTCAGCGCCAGCGACACGAACAAAAGCACCCGGACCCATCGCCGGGTGCCGCGCGGCTGGGCGGTTTCGGTTGTCGCCATGGCTCAGCCCTCCAGCAAGACGAAATCAAAGCTGCTTTGCGGATCGACCGTGAGCGTGCCATCGCCGTAAAGCGCCGTGCTCAGGCTGTCGCTCAGCCCCGCCGGCTGTACCGCGCCCAGCCAGACCCCCAGCACCGTGGCCGCGGTCAGCCCGGTGACCGCAGGCCAGCCGCCGACGGCGGCGAACAGTTGCCGCAGGATTCCGGGCGCGCGTTCGGTGACCACCGCGCTGCGCACCGGCTGCAGCGCCAGCGCGTCGGCCTGGACGCGGGCCAGAAGGTCCGCCGACGGCTCTGCCGCCTGGGCCTTGGCCGCGTCGAAGAAGCTTTGCAGTTCGTCCATGCCGTGATCAGTCATCGGTATACCCCAGTTCGTCCTTGCGCCCGGCCAGTATCTCGGTCAGGGCCCGCTTGCCCCGCGCGGTCAGGCTTTCCACCGCGCGCGGGCTGATCTCCATGATGGCGGCGATCTCGGGGTTTCCCAACCCTTCGATGTGACGCAGCACCACCGCTTCTCTTTGCCGGTCGGGCAACTGCATCAGGGCGGCCTGCAACGCGTCTGCCCGCGCCTGCTGCTGCATCCCTTCCGCCGCCCCCACAGCGCCGTCTTCCACTTCTGGCACCGCGTCCAGATCGACCGACGGGCGACGCCGCAGCCGGTCGGTACACAGGTTCGCCACCACCCGGTAAAGCCAGGTCGTGACCTTGGCTTCGCCTTCGCGCCAGTCCGGAGCGATGCGCCACAGCCGGATCAAGGCGTCCTGCGTCACGTCCTCGGCCTCCGCATGGTTGCCCAGCAGCCGCATGGCGTGGCCAAAGACCCGGGGCGTCAAGCGCAAGGTCAGGATGCGCGCCGCCGCCGCATCGCCAGAGGCATAGCGGGCCAGCAACGCTTCGTCACTCAGATCGTCCTGGGCGTCATAGGGCATGGTCATTTGCCTGCGTGGCCTAGTCGGTCTTACCAAGTCCCGCAATCCAATTGGAGTCCCGGGCGGCGGGGGACGATCCGCCGCCCGGGACCTTCAGGCCGTTATTCCCACCAGCGCGGGCCGTGGCCATCGCGACCTTTGTGTTCGCCGCGCGGGCCATGATCGCCGCCGCGCTTGCCGAATTTCTCGTGACCGCCGTGCTCACCGAACTTGCCGCCGGCGCGGTCTTTCATGCGCTCTTGCAACTGGGCGAACTCTTCCTCGGACACCGCACCGTCATCGTTGCTGTCAAAGCGAGAGATCATGCGTGCGCCCATGTCACCACGAGGGGACTGCAACTCGTCCATCGACAGGGTGCCGTCGCCGTTTTTGTCCATCCGCTTGATCATCTGCGCGGTGCGGTCCTCGATCCGCTCGGCGTCGCGCGCCTGGGCGGCGGCGGTCAGCTCCTCGGCGCTCAACTGGCCGTCGCCGTTGGTATCGGCCTTGGCAAAGCGTTCGGATTTCTTGGCCTGCAAATCCTCGATGGTCAGCTGACCGTCAGCGTTTGCATCCAGTTCCGCAAAGGTCGGCATCTGGCGCGGGCCGCGTTCTGTCTGCGGGCCAGTGGCGTCCTGTGCCATGGCCGATGCGGCCAGTCCCAGGGCAATTGCACTCGAAAGGATCAATGCGCGTTTCATGTCTCGGTTCTCCTTCAGGTCTTTTTCAGGTCTCAGACGTTTTGGGGAAGCGGCTTTTCCATCCGCTTTCCGACAAGTCATACGGGCGGGGCCAGAAGTTCCGTCGCGGAGTCTAGATTTTTTCTCTCTCCGCCGTGACGCGCGACACGCCGACGCAAGGACACATTGCACACTTTTTATTCCCGCCCGTTTGGATCACCCTCTGCCCTGGAGAGAGAGGACAACCATGTTTGACGATTCCAGCATCGAGGTCGAACGGCCTCTGGCCCCTGCCTTGTGGAAGGGGTGGCGTCGCCGTTGCCCCAAGTGCGGCAACGGCCCGCTTCTGAACGGTTACCTCAAGGTGCGCGACACCTGCCCGGTCTGCCGCGAGGAATTTCATCACCATCGCGCAGACGATGGCCCGGCTTACGTGACGATCTTGATCGTCGGCCACGTCATGGCGCCCCTGTTGCTTTGGGCCTTCGTGAAATGGCGGCCTGAACCACTGGTGTTGTTCACCATATTCGCGGTTGGCTGTGTCGGCCTGTCGCTTTATCTTCTGCCCCGATTGAAAGGGGCGTTGATCGCATTCCAGTGGTCGCGACACATGCACGGGTTCGGAGCACCGCCCGCATGAGCCCCAGGGGCAAGAGGGGCGCATGACCGATACAATCGACAAGACAGCCATCCGCGACGCGGCCACCGTGATCGTGATGCGCGACCGGTTGACAGAGCCGCGCATCCTGATGGGACAGCGTGGCGCCCAGGCCGCGTTCATGCCAAACAAGTTCGTCTTTCCAGGCGGCGCGGTGGATCGCAGCGATGCGCAGGTGCCCCTGGCCGCGCCGCTGACCGACCTGTGCCGGAATCGGCTGCAGGAAGACAGCGATCACGACCACAGCCACGCGCTGGCCGTCGCCGCCATCCGCGAGCTTTGGGAAGAAACCGGCCTGCTGCTGGGCCAGCCGGGTCAATGGCCCGGCGCCGTGCCCGGCGACTGGGCTCGCTTTGCCGCCACCGGCCACGTCCCGTCGGCCCGGGCGCTGCAGTTCGTGTTCCGTGCCATCACCCCGCCGGGGCGGCCGCGCCGGTTTGACGCGCGGTTCTTCTTTCTGGATGCCGACGAGGTCGCAAGCGATCTTGACGATTTTTCCGGGGCCGAGGACGAACTGAGCCACCTGCAGTGGATCCCGCTGAGCGAGGTGCGCCGCTTCGACCTGCCTTTCATCACCGAGGTGGTTCTGGCCGAGGTCGCCGCCCGCGCGACCGACATGTCGCCACCGGTGTCGGTGCCGTTCTTCCGCAACGACGACGAGGAAAGCCTGTTCCTGCGCCTGCGCGGACACCCGATGACGGACTGACGTCGCGGCTCAGATTGTCAGGACAAGCAACAGGATGCTGCCGGTCAGGATCGCGATGCCGACGATTTCACGCCGGGTGATCGTTTCGTGGAAGAACAGAACCGACGCGAGGATACCGAAGATCAATTCGATCTGGCCGACAACCTTCACATAGGCGGCGTTCTGCAGGGTGAAGGCCCAGAACCAGCCGAAGGATCCGCCGATGCTGGTCAGCCCGACGAAAATCCCCGTCCGCCGCGCGGCCCAGACGCGGCCAAGCTGGTCGCGGTCGCGCCAGAACAGCCAGATCGTCATGATGCACAGCTGGAAGCCGGTGACAAACGCCAGCGTCACCGCCGCGCGCAACGGGGCGTCGGGACTGTCCACCGACAAAGTCGCCGCGCGGTACAGCACCGCCGAGATCGCGAACAGAACCCCCGAAGACAACCCCAGAAGCGAGGCTTGCGAGCTCAGGTCGCGCCACCAGCGCGTGGCCACATCCCCCGGTTTGCGTGACAGAAGGATGACTCCGGCCACCCCCAAAACGATGGCCAAGGAGCCATAGGCCGACACTGCGTCACCCAGGATCAGCCAGCCGAACATCGCGCTCTGGATCACTTCTGTCTTGGCAAAGGTCAGCCCGACGGCAAAGTTGCGTTGCTTGAACAGGGCGACGACACAGATCGTGGCCAGGATCTGCCCAATCCCGCCCACCATACCGGCAATCCAGAAAATCCCGCCGATCGCCGGCATCGGCCGACCGCTGAAATGCAGGTAGAAAAACAGCGCAAGGATCACCAGGGGCGCAGAATAGAAGAAGCGGGAAAACGTGGCTCCAGTGGCCGACAGCCGTACCGTCGCCAGCACCTTCTGCAACATGAAGCGCACGGTCTGAAACAGCGCCGCCGCCAAAGATACCGCGATCCAAAGGCTCATGCCGCCTTCTATGGCCCCAGATCAGCGCTTTGGCCAGAGCGGATGCGGCACAGGGTCCTTCGCCCGCAGGAAATAGCGGCGGAAAACCTCGGCGTAGGAACGGTAGCGATAGCCGTCGTTGCACGACAGGTAGCGATCCCTGTTCTGCCAATAAAGCTGCGGCAGCTGGAACCAAGGCACGCGCGGGTGCATGTGATGCACAACGTGCAGATTGTTGTTCAGAAAGATCAGCGCCAGCGGGCCACGATCCTCGATGATCACAGTGCGGCCCCGCGCTTTTTCATGGGCCTGGTGTTCCAGGAACGTCCGGATTTTCAAGATCGACACCGCCGCATAGCTGGACAGCAGGAACGCCCAGACCGGCATCTGCCCGATCGCCACCACCCACCACAGCACGAGCGCCACCGCCGGCAGATGCCACAGCCATCCCAGCAGAACGCGCCGGTCGCCGCCACGGATCGACCGCCAGTCCCCCACCATGAAACTGACCTGCCCAACCAGCGGCCCGATCAGCAGCCGCCCGATCAACAGGTTGTTGGCACGCAGAACCCGTTGTTTCCAACGTGGCAGCGCCGCCCAGACCGCCGGGTCAAGATAATTGCTTTCGGGATCGTCGTAGGGGTCGGTCAGCAGACTGTCGCGATGATGCGCCAGGTGCGTGTCGCGAAACCGCATGTAGGGGATCAGCAGCGACAGCGCCGGAAACACCAGCGCTGCATTCAGGTGACGATTGCGGAACGGATGGCCATGCAGCATTTCGTGGCACAGCGACGAATGCAGCGCGGCCGCAAAGGTCACCAGCACCATACCCAGCGGCAACCACAGCGCCGCCGCCCAGGTGGTTCCCAGTGCCCAAAGAACGTAGCACAACGCCAACAGCGCCAGAGTTGGCCATTCGCGCGCGATCGACCGGTCAGACATCCCGACCCCACGCGATGTTGGCCCAAAGCCGTTCGTAAAGCAGGTAGGACACGAAACCGATGCCCGCGTTGATCAGCGCCATCGCCCCGCCGGTCCGAAGCGATCCGGTAAAGACAAAGCCGATCAGCGCCATGACGCAAATCCCCAGCACCGTCCAAAGCACCGATTTCACCAAGCTGCGTGTCCGCGTTTCCATCTTGTCCCCTGCCAAGTTCACAGCACCGTGATATCGCGAACGGTACCCGTCGGGGATTCTGAATATGGTTAACAAAAATCTGCATTGGTGATATTCGTCACAACATGCTCAATAAAATCGACAAACGCCGCCGCGCGCATCTGTTCCGCTCTCGCCTGCTGCGCGCGATGGAACAGACCGGCACATCGCAAAGTGCGCTGGCGCGGCGCACGGGCGTCGACCGATCGACCATTTCGCAACTGACCACGGATGACGGCGCGCGCTTGCCAAATGCCCATATCGCGGCATCTTGTGCATCGGCCCTTGGCGTTTCGGCGGATTGGTTACTGGGCTTGTCAGAACGGCCCGAAAGCGCGGCTGACCTGCTGAGCACGTCCCTGTCCCTGACCGCAGCGCCGCGGGCGCTGGTGGACGAACAGATCTTCGGCTGGCACCAAGAGGCGGCGGGCTACAAGATTCGCCATGTGCCCGCAGGTCTGCCCGACATGCTGAAAACCCGTGCCATCCTGGAATGGGAATACGCGCCGCACCTTGGCCGGACCACGGAACAGGCGATCAACGCCTCTCAGGACCGGCTGGACTGGATGCGCAACAGCGCATCGGACTATGAAATCGCCTTTCCGCTGCACGAACTGCACAGCTTTGCCTCTGGCGAAGGTTATTATAACGGGTTGTCACCGGGTCTGCGCCGGTCGCAACTGGACCACCTGCGTAGCCTGACCGAGCAACTCTACCCGCGGCTGCGGCTGTATCTGTTCGACGCGCGCCGAGTCTATTCCGCCCCGGTGACGATCTTTGGCCCGCGTCTTGCGGTGATCTATCTGGGTCGCAATTACGTCAGCTTTCGAGATACCGAACGGGTCCAGGCGATCACCACGCATTTCGACCACCTGGTCCGAGAGGCGACGGTAGGCGCACGCAGCACCACCGCCCACCTGTCGGAACTGACCGCGCTGGCTCAGTAAGGCATCGGGTGGGCCTTGTGGGCATCATCCAGTGCCACCAGCAGATCGTCCGTCAGAACGACGTCGACGGCGCCAAACGCATGTTCCAGTTGGGCCATCGTGGTCGCGCCAAAAATCGAAGACGCCACAAAAGGCCGCCGCGCCGACCACGCCAGCGCCATATGCACCGGATCCAGTCCGAAATCGGCTGCGATCTTCAGATAGGCCTGCACCGCGCCGAACACACGGTCGGACCGGCGTCCGCCCATCGTGTCGTTGATCGACATGCGCGAACCGTGCGGCACCGCGCCATTCTGGTATTTGCCCGACAGGAATCCCGCGCCCAAAGGTGAAAATGGCAACAGGCCCACGTCCTCGTTCACCATCAGTTCGGCCAGATCGGTGTCGGCCATACGGCACAGCAGCGAATATTCATTCTGGATCGACGCAACCCGCGGCCCCCCCTGTTCGTCGGCAGTCCGCAACCACATCGCCGTGCCCCAGGCGCTTTCGTTGGACAGGCCAAAGGCACGGATCGTGCCGCGCTCGACCTCGCGTTGAAGCGCGCCCAGCGCGTCTGCCATGTGCTGTACCGTCTCTTCGCGGTTCTGACCCGACGGGTCATAGCGCCAGTTCTTGCGGAACATGTAGCTGCCCCGGTTCGGCCAATGAAACTGGTAAAGGTCGATATAGTCGGTCTTCAGCCGCCGCAGCGATCCTTCGATGGCCTCGGGGATGGACTGCGCAGAAATCGGGGCCCCACCCCGCGCGTGCGACCCTTCGCCGGAATGCTTGGTCGCCAGGATCCAATCGGCCCGACGCCCGGTCCGGGCGAACCAATCCCCCAGAATTTGCTCGGTGATGCCGATGGTCTCGGCGCGCACCGGGTTTACCGGGTACATTTCCGCCGTATCCATGAAGTTGATCCCGGCATCATGGGCCCGTTCGATCTGGGCGTGGCCTTCGTCCTGTGTGGTCTGGGTGCCAAAGGTCATTGTGCCAAGGCAAAACTCGGACACCTCGATGCCGCTGCGGCCAAGGGGGTTCATTTTCATCGTGCACGGTCCCTCATTTTTTGCACATGCTAACGCTCCGCTGCGCGACGGCAAGGGCCGGACGGGAAAACACCTTGCGTTCAGGCAGAATTTCTGTCCTTTCTCTGGCGCGCTGGCCCCGTAGCTCAACTGGATAGAGCAAGCGCCTTCTAAGCGCTAGGTTCCGGGTTCAAGTCCTGGCGGGGTCGCCAACTCCCTTCCTCTCAGAATGGGCAGTTTTGCCGCAAAGGCCCTTGAGATTCAAGGTTTTCTGTCGACCCGGGCGTGTGGATCGGGTAGAACAGAGATTGATTTGTTCGTCAAATGTTCTTATCTAGGCGGACAGGAGGTAGGCATTGGGCAAAATCGGCGCGGCGATACTCGGGGCAATCATCGGCGGGTTTGCTGCCGTCGCCGCAATCGTGTTTTGGTTCGGCTGGGGCCTCCCGGGTCAAGGTCAAGCTGCCTACATGGACCCCACAAGGGCAGACACCGTGTATCTCGCCTGCGAGAACTGCGACACAACCATCGAACTGGGCGACATCAGCGGCCTGCCTTTTGATTTGCAGGTCCGAATTGAGGAAGCCGTCCAAGAGGTGAACTGGGCGCTGAGCCGGAATAACCCGCTCATCGTCCGTCCCTCCAAGTCGGGCCGCTTGCAGCTCGTTGTGCCGGGCTGCTGACGCCCCGCGCCGCCTGGCGCGGTGTCGGGCGGCGCTCCTTCTACATCACAGGAGATTCATCATGGCGACCTACTGGCGCAGCGGCGAAGGCCGCAAGATCATCGACACCACGGCCCACTGGGTCCTCGCGGTCGCGGCCCTGCGGGGCCTCACCGTGTGGGACTACATCGAAGGGCGCTGCTCACTGGCAGAGCTTGGCGTCACGGCGGAGGAGGCGGCGCGGACGCTCAAGCCCCTGATGCCCGATGCCCACCTGCACTACAATGAGCACGGTGGGAGCAAGGAGAAGTATCAGACCTGGGAGGCGTGGTTCAGCAAGCGGCTGCGCAACCGGGTGTTCTACTTCTTCCACCGGCACGGCCCGGAGCGCGGCTTGGTCCGCTGCCTTGCCGAATGGCCGCTGGCGGAGCCTGTGCGCCCGGCCTTCGCCGTGGCTGCCGAGTAGTGCGCCACCCCGAAAACGCCGCGCCGGGTCGCACCGGCGCGGCCCACCTTCTCAGGCGTCCGGGGGCGGCACCACCGGCCAGAACCGGCAGTTGCCGGTCGTGTCGCGCAGGTATCGGCTGTCATTGGTGGTGCCGACGATCACGCACTGGCGGGGCACCTCGCGCTCGCGCCGGTCGTATGACATCCGGGCCTTGTCGTGGGTCCGGGACAGGAAGCCCTTGAGGTGGTCGGTCCCGGCCTTGCGGTTGCCCTTCAGCTCGCCCGCCTCCACGATCCACTTGCCTGACAGCGCCTCGATCACGCGCTTGTGCATATCGTTGGGGCTTGGTCATCGAGGTTTTCATACGGGCAGTAAGAGCCTGTCGGGCTGCCGGTCGATCTGAGCTGACACCAGAGGATTTCAGTGTTGGTTATGCAGAGCATTTTGGAGTGCCACAGGGGTTCACTCCTTTTACCGTCGAGGATTATTTGGACGGGCCTGATCCTAAGTTGTTGGTTCAGAAGCTGGATAAACAGCGTTCCTAATTCTCAACGCCTCAACCATCGAACGGCCCGCAACAAGCGGGCCTTTTTTGCGCGGATCAGTCCGGTAGTGCAAAATGCACGCTTATGCTTCTGAAATGCACGCTTATGCTATGCGCCCATTTGAGAAGGCCGGTAAGTATCTGAAAGTATATCATTATTCTCGGGTCACCTCTGATTCGAATTTTTGGGAACTGCATACTTATGCCTATTCCGCACCGGTTCAAGACCTGATTTTGCTGTCTATGCAAAGGGTTCGGATCGTTGGATCATGGTGCTACAGTCATGGTCCGGCATCAGATTTGCGGTGCCACAGACCCACTCTACAAGGACAAGAGACAGTGAAATTCCTTTCTTGCATCGCACTGTGCATTTTCGGGGCCAACGCCGCATCTGCAGGCCAGTTTTGCGAAATCGACGGGTCGGAAATGTTTGCGTGCACCTTCAAGGGTGGGGCCAAGGCAGTTGAGCTTTGCGATGCCTTCTGGCTGGACGGCAACATGGCGAGCTATGGGTTTTTCAATCGCAATGGTGTGGTGGAAAAGGGAATCGTGATCGACAAGGCCGCGCTGATCGCGCGGCCTTGGTCGGGTATGGGCCGCTACATCAGTGAATCCATCACTTTCCCAGTGGCCGGCGGCTATGCCTACGAAGTGTTCTGGTCCGTGGATCGCAACACCAACGCCGAGATCGAAGGTGGGATCCTTGTACTGAAGGACGGCAATGAAATCGCCACGCTGACCTGCGACCCCGGGTCGGTGACCCAGAACATGACCGCGCTGATCGACATGATCGACATTGCGCAGACGTCGCGCTGATCGGGCTGTCAGCCAAACAGACCCAGCGTCGCGTGCACGTGGTTCAACGCGAAATGCAGGCGACTGACAGCGTGCTCTGAAAACCGGCTGCGCAGCAGGAACGCATAGCTCTCCGCATCGTTGCGCAGCCGTGCACGGACCAGGGCGGTCAACCACTCTTCGTCAAAGCTGCGCACTTGGCTACCGCATGCGGCAAAGTGCAATGGGCCATCCTGCAATTTTGCGATTTCGTCCAGCAAATGCGCCAAAGGGTGATCCAGCCGATCGTCCGGGTGGGCTTGCCGTTGGCGCGCCAGCAGGCGCAATGTGGCCAGCAACGGCTCCGCCATCTGTTCTGCCATGTCCGGCAGAAGGTTGCTCCAATGGTGCGAAGTCTGCATGGCGGCCCCTTTTCCTACCAAAAAGGTAGGAAATAAATGCGCCACTTGCAACCGGCCCCAGACCCAACCAAATTGAAAAGGCCCCGCCGAACCCGGCGGGGCCTTCCCGTGCTTCATTGTCCCGACTTGGATCAGGCGCTGATCTTGGTCAGCAGCTCGTCCAGGCTCTTTTTCGCGTCGCCATAGAACATCCGGGTGTTCTCTTTGTAGAACAGCGGGTTCTCGATGCCCGAATAGCCGGTGCCCTGACCACGCTTCGACACGAAGACCTGCTTGGCCTTCCAGCATTCCAGAACCGGCATACCGGCGATGGGGCTGTTCGGGTCTTCCTGCGCGGCGGGGTTCACGATGTCGTTCGAGCCGATCACGATCGCCACATCGGTGTCCGGGAAGTCATCGTTGATCTCGTCCATTTCCAGAACGATGTCATACGGCACCTTCGCTTCGGCCAGCAGCACGTTCATGTGGCCCGGCAGACGGCCGGCGACCGGATGGATCGCGAAACGCACTTCCTTGCCCTTGGCGCGCAGCCGCTTGGTCAGTTCGGAAACCGATTGCTGTGCCTGTGCCACGGCCATGCCGTACCCCGGGATGATGATGACGCTGTCCGCGTCTTCCAGAGCCTGCGCAACGCCATCGGCGTCAATCGCGATCTGTTCGCCTTCGACTTCCATCGCCGGACCGGTGGTGCCACCGAAACCGCCCAGGATCACGCTGATGAACGACCGGTTCATGGCCTTACACATGATGTAAGACAGGATCGCACCGGACGAACCGACAAGAGCACCGGTGACGATCAGCAGGTCATTGCCCAGCGTAAAGCCGATGGCAGCCGCCGCCCAGCCCGAATAGGAGTTCAGCATCGACACGACGACCGGCATGTCGGCGCCGCCGATGCCCATGATCAGGTGGTAACCGATGAAGAACGCCAGCAGGGTCATGATGATCAGCGTCCAGATGCCCGCGCCGTTCAGGAACAGGATCATCAGGATCAGCGACAGGATCGCGGCAGAGGCGTTCAGCACGTGACCGCCCGGCAGCTTCTTTGCCTTGCCGTCAACCTTGCCAGCCAGTTTGCCAAAGGCGATGACCGACCCGGTGAAGGTCACGGCGCCGATGAAGACACCCAGGAACACTTCGACCTTCAGGATGGCCTGCTCGACGCCGTCCTTGTGCGCCAGAACGGCGGCAAAGCCCTTGACGCCCATGTCATGCAGCGCCGCTTCGATGCCGGTCGCGTTCAGGGTCGGCGACAGGGTCGCCTTCAGTTCCAGCACGCGGACCAGTTCGATATAGGCGTTATAGCCGATAAACACCGCTGCCAGACCGACGAAGCTGTGCAGCGCCGCGACCAGCTGGGGCATTTCCGTCATTTCGACGCGCTTGGCGACAAGCTGACCGATGCCGGCCCCCGCCAGGATCATGACCAGCAAGATGACGTAGTTGCCGACGCCCGGGCCAAAGATCGTGGCGACCATGGCCAGCGCCATGCCGACGATGCCGTACCAGACGGCGCGCTTTGCGCTCTCCTGGCCGGACAGACCGCCAAGGGAGAGGATGAAGAGGACTGCAGCCGCGATATAGGCTGCGGTAACGATACCGATGCTCATTGTCTCTGCTCCCTAACTTACGATTTCTGGAACATGGCGAGCATACGGCGCGTCACCATGAAGCCGCCGACGATGTTGATCGTTGCGATCAGCACCGAGATCGACGCCAGCGTGACGACCAGCCAGTTGCCCGAGCCAACCTGAAGCAGCGCGCCGACGATGACGATGCCGGAAATGGCGTTCGTCACAGCCATCAGCGGCGTGTGCAGAGAGTGGCTGACGTTCCAGATCACCTGGAAGCCGACAAAGCAGGCCAGCACGAAGACGATGAAGTGCGCCATAAAGCTTGCCGGGGCAAAGGCACCGACCAGCATCATCAGCGCCGCGCCCACCGCCAGCAGGGTCACCTGGCTGCGGGTCTGCGCCTTGAATGCGGCAACTTCCTGCGCGCGCTTTTCTTCCGGCGTCAGTTCCTTTGGCTTTTCCTTCTTCTGCGCGGCAATCGCCTGCACTTTCGGCGGCGGCGGCGGGAAGGTGATTTCGCCCTGGAAGGTGACGGTGGCGCCACGGATCACGTCGTCTTCCATGTTGTGCACGATCTGACCGTCCTTGTTCGGGGTCAGGTCGGTCATCATGTGACGGATGTTGGTGGCATACAGCGTGGACGACTGCGACGCCATCCGGCTGGGGAAGTCGGTGTAGCCAATGATGGTCACGCCGTTGTCGGTGACAACTTTCTCGTCCATCACGGTGCCTTCGACGTTACCACCCTTCTCGGCAGCAAGGTCGACGATGACCGACCCCGGCTTCATCGCGGCGACCATGTCGGCCAGCCACAGCTTCGGCGCTTCGCGGTTCGGGATCAGCGCGGTCGTGATGACGATGTCGATTTCCGGAGCCAGTTCGCGGAACTTGGCAAGTTGCGCTTCACGGAACTCGGGCGACGAGACAGAAGCGTAGCCACCGGTTGCCGCACCGTCCTGCTGTTCTTCTTCGAAGTCCAGATAGACGAATTCGGCGCCCATGGATTCGACCTGCTCGGCCACTTCGGGACGCACGTCGAACGCATAGGTGATCGCGCCCAGACTGGTCGAGGTACCGATGGCGGCCAGACCGGCCACACCGGCGCCGACAACCAGAACCTTGGCCGGGGGAACCTTGCCCGCTGCGGTGATCTGACCGGTGAAGAAGCGGCCAAAATTGTTGCCCGCTTCAATTACGGCGCGATAGCCCGCGATGTTGGCCATGGACGACAGCGCGTCCATCTTCTGCGCACGCGAGATACGCGGGACCATTTCCATCGCGATGACGTTGGCGCCCTTGGACTTCGCCAGCTCCAGACCCTCGGTATTGCCACCGGGATTGAAGAAGGTGATCAGGGTCTTTTCTGGGGTCAGGCGCTTCAGTTCGGTGTCGGTCGGGATACGCACCTTGGCGATGATATCCACATCCTTCCACAGCGCTGCGGCGGTCTTGATGATTTCGACACCGGCTTCTTCGTATGTGGCGTCGCTGAACCCAGCAGCGGCACCGGCCCCGGTTTCGATGGCGCACTCATATCCCAGCTTTTGCAGCTGGCGCGCCGAGTCGGGGGTCATGGCAACGCGTGCCTCACCCTCCATCACCTCTTTTGGCGTTCCGATTTTCACGTTTCGCGTCCTCTCTTGCGTCAGACTTGCATGGATTAAGGGTGCTCCCCCCCTTGGATGTTGGGCCTATCCGGGGAAGCAATGCCTGACAATCAGGCAAAGGGTACAACGACGACAGGTCGCACGAAGGTCACACCCATCTTCGCGTTTGTTGCGCATATCTGGCGAACTGCGCAAGAAACTTTCGCCGCAATCTCTCTTCTTCAGGGAAAATGAAACGGCGTTCAATTACCCAGAAAAACACTGGGATAAGTGGTAGCGCCAACACCGAATCCCAATACAGAATCATCCCTGTCAGGATCAGCGAATCACCCAGATAGATCGGGTTGCGCGACCGTTTGTAGATGCCGCTTGTGACAAGTGTACTTGCCTCCAGATGCGGTACGATGGTGGTATGGTGACGGCGCATTTCGTAAAAGGCCAGCGCGATCAGAACAAGACCGCCGCCCACAAGCAGACCGCCCAAAAGATCGGCAACCACGGGCCCGAACGTCAGGCCATAGCTGTAATGGGTCTTTTGCACCCAAGCCAGCGCCAGCGCGCCCGCAAGCCAGACCGGCGGGATATCGATCCACTTGAACATCAGGGCTTGTACGCCGAGTCTTGGTGCCAGCCGTTGATGCCGGATTGCAGAACCACCACGTTTTCGCGCCCCATCAGCCGGGCGGCAAAGGTGGCCTGCGCCGACAGGCTGCCAGTGTTGCAGAACAGGATGACAAGGCCACTGTCGGGGATTTCGTCCAGCCGGCCGGGGATTTCACGCCATTCGATATTGACCGCCCCCGGGATCGTGTCCTTGCCGAACTGTTCCGCGTCGCGGGTGTCGATAAAGGTCGCCGCGTCGAACACTGTCTGGTCGATCTGGTTCGGCAGGATGATCCCGGCCTCGTAGGTGGCGAAATCCATGTAGTCGATCACCGCCTCGGCAACGGCATCGTCCTGCGCCAATACCGGCGCCGCGGCCAGACTGGCCGCGACCAGAACACCGGCGAGGGCGATCTTGGGTGCTGGGATCATTCCCACTCCATTTCCTCGTAAACGCGTCCGGCATTCTTGGTGGCCAATTCCTCGAACGTGTCAAGATAGCTCCACCGCGACTGGTCGACGTAGTAGGCCTCGGCCATGTCGCCGCCGTCTTCGATATGGGCACCGATCTTTTCGCGCAAGTCGCGCAGGTATCCGGTGGTTTCCAGCGTCACCATCGCCATGTTGGTGGGGTGCCCGTGGCCCGGAATGACAAAAGTCGCACCGAGATCGGTAAACGGGCCTTCGAAGGTTTCGATCCAGCAACTGGTGCAGGTGCCCTCGAAAATCGGCGGCATACGTTCGTGGAACGCGATGTCACCGGCAATGACGATGTCCCAGTCCGGGATCCAGACCTGAACGTCGCCCGGATCATGTGCCGGACCAAGGTGCAGCGCCTCGACGGTGATGTCGCCCATCTCGATCACATACTTGTCGCTGAACGACAGGTTCGGGATCGCAACAGTGGTGCCTTCGGCCTTGTCCTGATTGTAACGCTGCATCCCCATCAGGATGAAGTCGCCATTTTCCTCGACTTCGGCAATCGCGTCTTCATGCGCCAGGATGTCAACGCCCAACTCCGCCCAATAGGAATTGCCCAGCATCGCGTGGCCCTGGCCGTTTTCATTGATCACCAGCTTCACCGGTTGATCGGTGACCTGCTTGATCTCGTCATGGAGCGCCTTGGCAAGACGTACGCTTGCCCCGCCATTGATGACGATCACGCCATCCCCGGTGACGATGAAGGACAGGTTGTTGTTGTGGCCGGAATTTTCATAGGTCGGCGGCGCCGTGGCCCCGATGGCCGAATAGACACCGGGAATGACCTGTACCGGCTTGTTGTACAATTCGGACTGCGGATACTGATCCGCGATGTCCTCGTGCGCAGATACCATCTGCGCGGTCACAGCGGCCACCGCCGCCAGAGCCAGTTTCATCATGCCACCCTCCCTTGGCTATCGCGGCATCAAATTCACCTATGCGAATTTATAAATCAACCGAGAAACGACATGGCTTGCGACTTCTCCCGCGAAACGCCACTTTTGCGTCGGGACGAGAGGGAGACAAGACATGACGCTCAAGGGAAAACACGCGCTGGTCACCGGCGGCGGCACCGGGATCGGGCTGGCCATCGCCCGGGCGCTGGCGGACCAAGGGGCCAAGGTGACCATCACCGGACGCCGGATCGACGTGCTGGAAGAGGCCGCCAAAGGCCACGCCATGACGCCGCTGGCCATGGACGTGGCGGATGAAGCATCTGTCCGCGACGGCGTGGCCGATGCGGTGGCACGGCATGGACCGGTGCAGATCTGCGTCGCCAACGCAGGCATCGCCGAAGGCCGCGCGCTGCACAACACCGACATGGAATTCTGGCGCCGGATGATGGCGATCAACCTCGATGGTGCCTTCCTGACGATCCGCGAATGCCTGTCGTCCATGGTTCAGACCGACTGGGGCCGGGTGATCGGGGTCAGCTCGATCGCCGGGATCAAGGGGCTGAAGGGGGCGCCCTGCTATACCGCGACGAAACACGGGCTGATCGGGCTGATCCGGGGCCTGGCGGCGGATTACGCCACCAAACCCTATACGTTCAACGCGCTGTGTCCGGCCTATGTCGACACCGAGATCGTGTCCTCGAATGTCACCCGGATCATGGCCCGCACCGGAATGAGCGAAGAGGCCGCCCGACAGGTCATGGTCGGGACCAATCCGCACGGTCGGCTGATCGCGCCGGACGAGGTGGCCGAGGCGGCGCTGTGGCTGTGTTCCGAGCATTCCGGCAGCGTGAACGGCCAGGCGATCCAAATCGCAGGCGGCGAGGTTTGAGAGAGCCGGATTGCGCCGAGTATTTCACGCCACCAGCGGGCGCGGGGCAGGCCCCGCGCAAGGGGGCGCCGCCCCCTCTGCCGCCTTCGGCGTCATTCACCCCCGAGGTATTTGGAAAACCAAAGACAGGCAGGGAAGGTGTCAGGAGGGGCGCAGGCCCCGGCCGAACAGGCGGGCAAGCTGTTCGACGCTGGCGATGTAATCCGCGTAAGGCGGGGTCTTGATGCCCTTGAGCGCCGCCATGAACAGCCGGGCGGTCCCGTGCGTGTCGGGGAGCGGTGCGATCAGGCCGGACCGGGCCTGCTGCCGCAGCCAGTTGGCATAGAGCCCGGCCAGCCGCGCTTCGCCGGCGGCAACGATGTCGGCGCTTGTGGCGTTGCCGGTGTCGAGCAGCTCCGCCCCGTGCGGCGAGGTCAGAAGCGCCTCTCCGATCTGGCCGGACTGGGCGCGGAAGGCGTTTTGCAGCACGGCTTCGGGGGGGGCCGGTTCGGACAGCGCCTGTGCCACCATGCGGATCGCATCGTCGTAGTAGACTTGGACCAGCGACCGGAAGATGTCGGTCTTGTTGCGGAAATGCAGGTAGAGCGCCGGGCGTGACATGCCCGCCGCGGCTGCAATGTCCTCCATCGAGGTGCGGCGGAACCCATATTGCGAAAAGCAGGTGAAGGCGGCCTTGAGGATCGCCTTCTGCTTGCCGCCGCCTTCGTCGTCTTGCGCTGTCATGATCCGGTCGTGACAAAAATTCACCAAACTGTCAATTGACGCGATGACAAAATGTGCTATTTTTGTCAAGATGTCATTGCGCGTGAGGAGAGTTTCATGCCTGTCGATCTGACCGTGAACGGCACCGTCCACAGGGTGGACCTGCCCGAGGACGTGCCGCTGCTGTGGGTGCTGCGCGATGCGCTGAACCTAACCGGCACGAAATACGGTTGCGGCGTCGCCAGTTGCGGCGCCTGTACCGTACAGATCGACGGCGAGGCCGTACGGTCCTGCCAGGTGGCGCTGGGCGACGTCTGGGGCGCCGTGATCACGATCGAGGGGCACGGCACACCCGACGCCCTGTCGGCGCTGCAGCAGGCCTGGATCGACCACCAGGTGGCGCAATGCGGCTATTGCCAGTCGGGCCAGATCCTGCAGGCGGCAGCGCTGCTGGCGGAAAACCCCAGGCCCACCGACGCAGAGATCGACAGTGCCATGGCCGGGAACCTGTGCCGCTGCGGCACCTATCCGCGGATTCGCGCGGCGATCAAATCCGCCGCCGGGATGGAGGGCTGAGACATGGCAAGCATTGGCAAGATCGCGCGCCGCACTTTCCTGTTTGGCTCTACCGCGATTGTCGGCGGCGTGGCCTTCGGCATCTGGCAGGTCAAGAAGACCCCGCCGAACCCGCTGTCTGACCCCGACGGGGGCGCGGCGCTGAATGCCTTTGTCGTGATCGACGGCGATGGTGTGACCCTGATCGCGCCGCGCGCCGAGATGGGGCAAGGCACCCGCACCACCTGGGCCGCGCTGCTGGCCGAGGAGATGGACCTGGACTGGCGCGACGTGCGGGTGATCCATGGCCCGCCCGCCAAGGCCTATTACAATTCGGCCCTGCTGGAAGAGGTCGTGCCGGGCAAGGGCTATGACCGGTCCGAGTTCATGCACTGGCTGGGTACGCAGATCGGCGATGCCGGCAAGCTGCTGGATATGCAGGTGACCGGCGGGTCGACCGCGATGAAGGACGGCTATGACCGGATGCGCGTTGCCGGTGCCGCCGCGCGCGAGATGCTGAAAGGCGCGGCAGCCAAGCGGCTGGGCATCGGGGCCGGCCAGCTGCGCACCGAGAACGGGCAGGTCATCGCGCCCGATGGCACCGCGATCCCCTATACCGACCTGGCGGTCGAGGCCGCCGCGATCAAACCCGCCAGTGTCGACCTGCGCCCGCGTGAGGCCTGGAAGCTGCTGGGCACGTCGTTGCCGCGCGTGGACATGGTGGAAAAAGCCACCGGCACTGCACAATACGCCATCGACGTGCGCCTGCCCGGGATGAAATTCGCCACGCTGCGCATGTCGCCGCGCCGTGCCGGGATGCTGTCCTTCGATGCCAGCGCGGCAGAGGCCATGCCGGGGGTGGAAAAGATCGTCGACCTGGGCGACGGCGTGGCGGTCATCGCCAGCAACACCTGGCTGGCGATCCAGGCGGCCAACGCAATCACCCTCGACTGGGCCCCGGCCCCCTACCCGCCCGAAACCGACGCGATCTTTGCGACGATCGAGGCCGGGTTCGACCTGACGCCGGATTCCACGATGCGCGACGATGGCAATGTGGATACGCCGGTCGCAGGCAGCACGTCGGTTGAAGCGGCGTATAAGATGCCCTTCCTCGCCCATGCCACGATGGAGCCGATGAGCGCGCTGGCCTGGATCAAACCTGACGGGCTGGAGGTCTGGACCGGCGGGCAGGCCCCCACCTTTGTACGGGCGCATTGCGCCGACGAGGCCGGGCTGAGCGAGGAGCAGGTCACGGTGCACACCACCTATCTTGGCGGCGGCTTCGGTCGGCGCGGAGAGGTCGATTTCGCCATCCTCGCCACCCGCGTAGCCAAGGCGCTGCCCGGGATCCCGGTGCTGACCACCTGGAGCCGCGAGGAAGACATGACCCATGACTTCTATCGCCCTGGCGCGCTGGCGCGGATGCGCGGCGCGGTCAAGGATGGCAAGGCGGTGGCGCTGGATGCGCAGGTGTCAAGCCCGGCGATTTCCCCGCAGGCGATGAACCGCTGGCTAGGCTTCGCGCCCTCGGGCCCGGACAAGAGCATCGTCGACGGCCTGTTCAACCAGCCCTACGCGATCCCGAATTACCGCGTGCGCGGCTATGCCCCCGATCCGGCGGTGCCCATCGGGTTCTGGCGGTCCGTGGGCGCCTCGATCAACGGCTTCTTCCACGAAAGTTTCATCGACGAACTGGCCGTGGCGGCGGGCACCGACCCGCTGGCCTTCCGGCTGGACATGGCGGAACGGACCTGGGAACCCGCCGCCGCCGTGCTGCGCGCAGTCAAGGAGATGTCGGGCTGGACCGGGACAACCCCGGATGGGGTGGGGCGTGGCGTGGCCATGGTCTATAGTTTCGGCACCCCGGTCGCCACGGTGATCGAGGTCCGCGACGACGGCGGCCGGATCCGGATGACCGATGCCTGGATCGCCTGTGACGTGGGCGTTGCGCTCGACCCCTCGATCGTCGAGGCGCAGATGTCCGGAGGCATGGTCTATGGGTTGTCGGCGGCGATCGGCGGGGAAATCACCTTTGCCGACGGCATGGTCGAACAGCGGAATTTCCCCGACTACGACGGGCTGCGCATCAGCGCGATGCCCCGGGTGACGGTGACCGTGCTGGAAGTGCAGAAACACCTGAACGGCGCGGGCGAACCCGGCACACCGCCCGCCGCCCCGGCGCTGGCCAACGCGCTGTACGACCTGACGGGCAAACGCGCGCGGGAACTGCCGTTGTCAAAGACGTTCGATTTCGTCAGCTGGGGCACGGGAACACCTGCCAGCGCCCCGGGTCCCGTCCAGGGCGCTTTAGCTTGGGGGGGCCTCGGAACGCCACTCGTCCAGCAGCGCCCGCAACCCGTCCCAGTCGGTGTATTCCTTGTCGCCGCCGGGATCGACCTCTTCGCCCTTCTGATGCGCGATCCAGCGCATCGCGAGCGTGCGAAAGAAATCATACTGTGTGAACCGGAACGCCCCGGCGATCTGCGCGGTCCGTCCCGGGGTCCAGCCGATCTCGGCCGCGACACCGTCCGCGATGCGCGCCAGTTCGGCCCATTCCTGCGGGTCATGTCCCGCAGCGGACAGCGACACCTGCAGGTACAGCGTTTTCATCCGTGACAGCGCCGCGCCATGGTCTCGGGCAAAGGCAAGCAACGCGGGCTGCACCTTGCCTGCGTGAACGGATCCGGCCAGGATCGCCGCATCGAACCTGTGCGCATCCATCCCTTCCGCATCCTCGACACTCAGCAATTCAACCGACTGCCCCAGCTCCACAAGGTGGTCAGCGGCAAAGCGGCAGATTTTTCGGGTCTGCCCTTCGGTGGTGGCATAGGCGATCAATGTGGTCATGGCACAACCCTCCGTTTTTGGTGAGTCTGCCACGAAAACGGCTCGTGCGCCTTGCGCAGGCGCAAGGGTCAGGCGTGTTCAACCTGCCGCACCGGCACCCGCCCGTCCGCCCAGGCACGGACCGCATCCCCGAAGGCGGTGAACAGCGGGCGCGAGACCGGATCGTTCGCCGCATCCCATTCCGGGTGCCATTGCACCGACAGGGTAAAGCCCTCGGCACCCTCGACAAAAATCGCCTCTGGCGTGCCGTCCGGGGCAAGCCCGTCGATCACGATGCGCTTGCCGGGGGTCTTGATCCCCTGCCCGTGCAGCGTGTTGGTCATCACTTCCTGCGCGCCCATCAGGCGGTGGAACGGCCCGCCCTCGGCAAAGCGCACGACGTGACGCAGGGCGAATTTCTCTTCCAGCGTGCCATCGGGCGGCATCCGGTGGTTCATCCGCCCCGGCAGGTCGCGGATCTCGGGGTAAAGCGAACCGCCCATCGCCACGTTGACCTCCTGAAACCCGCGACAGATGCCCAGGAAGGGCTGGCCGCGTTCGACACAGGCCCGCACCAGCGGCAGCGTGATCGCATCGCGTGCCCGGTCAAAGGCACCATGCGCCTCGGTCGCCTCTTCGCCGTATTCCTCGGGGTGAACGTTGGGCCGCCCGCCGGTCAACAGGAATCCATCGCAGGTCGCCAGAAGTTCCGGCACCGAAACGAACCGGGGGTCCGCCGGGATCAGCAGCGGCATGCAGCCCGCCACGCAGGCCACCGCTTCGGAATTCATCGACCCGCCGGCATGGGCCGGGTACTGGTCGTTGATCAGATGCTGGTTACCGATGATACCGACGATGGGGCGCGACATGGGTGTCCTCTGGCTGCTGATGGCAGTTACGTAAGCCATTCCAGCGCCGTGGAAAAGCTTTCCCATCCGCGCAAATGCCCACAGGCGGTGCAAACGCCCGCAAAAACGCCACGCCCCCCATCATCTTGCCCGAAATATCCTCGGGGGAGCCCGAGGGGGCAGACAGCCCCCTCGTGTCTGGCGCCCGCCACCCGCGAACAAGGGCTAGGGACAGGGCAGACGGCCTCAGACCGCCTTCAGCTCCAGCCGCCGCGCATGCAGTACCGGCTCGGTATAGCCCGACGGCTGCACCCGTCCCTCGAACACCAGGTCGCAGGCGGCCTTGAAGGCAATCCCGTCGAACTCCGGTGCCATGGCCGTATAGAACGGATCGCCGGCATTCTGCCGGTCCACCACCGCGGCCATCCGCTTCATGATCTCCATCACCTCGTCGCGGCTGACCACGCCATGATGCAGCCAGTTGGCAATGTGCTGCGACGAAATCCGACAGGTCGCGCGGTCCTCCATCAACCCGACGTCGTGAATATCCGGCACCTTGGAACAGCCGACACCCTGGTTGATCCAGCGCACGACATATCCCAGGATGCCCTGCGCGTTGTTTTCCACCTCGGCGCGGATCTGCGCCTGTGTCCAGCGGCGATAGGTGGCCAGCGGAATATCCAGCAGCCCGTCGACATGCGCCCGCGGCCCGCCCGCGCGCAGCCCGGCCTGGACGGCGAAGACGTCGACCTTGTGATAATGCAGCGCATGCAGCGTGGCGGCCGTGGGCGACGGCACCCAGGCACAGTTCGCCCCGGCCTTGGGATGTTCGATCTTCGATTCCAGCATGGCGGCCATCCGGTCGGGCATCGCCCACATGCCCTTGCCGATCTGCGCCTTGCCCGAAAGCCCGCAGGCCAGCCCGATATCGACATTGCGGTTCTCATAGGCCCCGATCCAGCCCTTGCGCTTGATGAAATCCTTGCGGCTGAAAGGCCCCGCTTCCATGCTGGTGTGAATTTCGTCGCCGGTCCGGTCCAGGAACCCGGTATTGATGAAACAGACCCGGTGCTTTGCCGCGCGGATACATTCGCGCAGGTTCACGCTGGTCCGGCGCTCCTCGTCCATGATGCCCAGCTTCACGGTATGGCGCGGCAGGCCCAGCGCCTGTTCGACATGGCTGAACACGTCATCGGCAAAGGCCACCTCTTCCGGCCCGTGCATCTTGGGCTTCACCACGTAGACAGATCCGTGCAGCGAATTTCCGCCCTGCCGCTTGAGGTCATGGATGGCGACCAACGTGGTCACCATGGCGTCCATCAGCCCCTCGAAAATCTCGCTGCCGTCGCGCAGCAGGATCGCGGGGTTGGTCATCAGATGGCCGACGTTGCGCACCAGCATCAGTGCCCGGCCCTTCAGGGTCATCCCCTGCCCGTCCGGCGCGGTATAGACCCGGTCGGCGTTCAGTTGCCGGGTCAAGGTCTTGCCGCCCTTCTCGAAACGCTCCTGCAAATCGCCCACCATCAGCCCCAGCCAGTTGCCATAGGCCTGGACCTTGTCCGCGGCATCGACGCAGGCGACTGAATCCTCGCAGTCCATGATCGCCGAAATCGCGCTTTCGATCTGCACATCCGCCAGCCCGGCCTGGTCGCGCGCCCCGATCGGGTGGGTCCGGTCAAAGACAAGTTCGACATGCAGCCCGTTGTTGCGCAGCAAGACGCCGTCGGGCGCCTTCGGATGCCCGCGATAGCCGATGAATTTCGACGGATCGACCAGCGGCAGGTCGTTGACCATCAACTGCCCGTCCCGGACGTGATAACGCCGCGCATCGGCATGGCTGGTGCCCGCAACCGGAAACGCCTCGTCCAGGAACACCCGCACCCGTGCCACCACACGCGCGCCACGGCCGCGCTCGAACGGGCCCTTGGGCGGCAGCGCCCCCATCGCATCGGTGCCGTAGAACGCATCATACAGGCTGCCCCATCGCGCGTTGGCCGCGTTCAAGGCGTAGCGCGCGTTGGTGATCGGCACCACCAACTGCGGCCCGGGCACCGACGCGATCTCGGGATCGACATTTGCGGTCTCGATCTCGAAATCCGGCCCCTCGGGCAACAGGTACCCGATGTCCTGCAGGAACGTCTTGTAGGCGCTGTGGTTGTGCGGGTGGTCCCGATGGGTGATGTGCCAGTCGTCGATCTGCCGTTGCAGGTCTGCCCGCCGCGCCAGCAAGGCGGCATTGCGCGGCCCGAAGTCATGCGCCAGCGCCGACAACCCCGTCCAGAACGCGTCTGCCGAGACATCCGTTCCAGGCAACGCCCGCTCCTCGATGAACGTCGCCACAAGGCTGTCCACCTGCAACCCGCACCGCTCGACCCGCTTGCCCATCTTCTCGCTCCTCAGCCTGCGCCCGTATACCACGGTGTGCAAACTAGGGCCGAAGTTTTCGATAGGCAACAATCCGAAACACGCGGACCCGCAAAAAGACCCTTCCGATTTTCCGAACAATCCCTTTCATCTTTCTGAAAATACTCAAAAAGCCGTCAGGTCCGCCCGCGCGCGCGCCGGCACCGCTCCGAACAATACCGCACCTCGTCCCAGACCCGCGCCCATTTCCTGCGCCAGGTGAACGGCCGCCCACAGGTGGCGCAGGTCTTGACCGGGAGGTCGGATTTCTTCCTCACAGGTCGAACCTCAACTGAAGCGAACGGGCCTTGCGCCGCGGGGCGCGGTCGTTGACGAAATGCCCGGAACTGTCCTTTCGGCTGGCATGCTTCTTCACCACCCCCTGTGCTTCGCAGGCAAATCCCGGCGCGCGCCGCACCGCCCAGATCGCGTCCCGCGCGTGGCGGGCGGCCTCGCTGGGGTCGACAATCGGGCGGGGATAGAGATGCCCCAGCACCTGCCCCGCCCCCTGCCAGCGCCAGGGCGCCTGCAAATGCGCATCGGGCACTCGGGCCAGTTCGGGCAGCCAGCGCCGGGTGAAAACGCCGGTCGGGTCCTGGTCTTGCCCCTGTTTCACCGGGTTGTATATGCGCGGCGTGTTGATGCCCGTCGTGTTCGACTGCATCTGCACCTGGGACCAGTGAATGCCCGGCTCGTAATCGGTGAACATCCGTGCCAGGTGTTCGCCCGGCCCGCGCCAGTCCAGCCACAGGTGATAGGCGGCGACGCTCATCAGCATGGCGCGCATGCGGAAATTCAGCCAGCCGGTGGCGTTCAGCGACCGCATGCAGGCATCGACGAAAGGCAGACCGGTTTCGCCCCGGCACCACGCCTGCAACCGCGCGTCGTCGCTGCCCCGCAGCCCGTCATAGGCGCGGTGCATGTTGCGGCGCTCGATCTCCGGTTCGTCCTCCAGTTTCTGGATGAAATGGTCTCGCCAGGCCAGCCGCGACTGAAACGACGTCAGGCTGCCGCCCCAGCCTGTGCGCGTGCCACGCACCTGCCGCTGGCGGGCGGCAGTGGCAGCGACCGCCTCGCGCACCGAAAGGGTGCCAAAGGCCAGGTGCGGCGACAGGCGGGAACAGGCCTCGGCACCGTCCAGCGGCGACGACATCGCCCTGCGATAGCTCTGCCCCCGGTCGGTCAGAAAACTGTCCAGCAACTGCTGCGCCCGCTCCCGCCCGCCACGTTGCCGCAATGGCGCCGGGTCGGGCAGGTCCAGCGCGGGGATCGGGTGCGACCGAACGGTCATCGTCGGAATGCGCGCCGGTGCCGGCAGCGGAGTGGCAAAGACGAACCGGTTGCGGGCGGCGGCCCACCCGTCGCGGTCCCGCAGCCGCCGCACCACCCCGCATTGCGACAGTTCCCGCCAGGGCACCCCCTGCCCCCGGCACCAGGCCGCCACCGCCTTGTCACGCTGATAGGTCCACTGGTTGCCGGTCTCCTCATGACTGACCAGGTGATCGAACCGCACCTCTTCGCGCAACCGGCCCAGCACCTCCACCGCCGCCCCCGCGCGCAGCACCAGATCGGCCCCCTTGGCGCGCAGATCATCGCGCAACGACCCAAGGCTTTCGCACAGGAACCCGTAGTGCCGGGCCGAGGCGTCAGGCAGCCGCCACAAATCCGGTTCTACGATATACAGCGGCACCACCGGCGCGCCCTGTTCCAGCGCAAAGGCCAGCGCCGGGTGATCGCCCAGCCGCAGATCGCGTTTGAACCATAAAACCGTGACCATGGCTTGCAGCCCCTTTCCATTCGGCACACAGTTAGGCCCAAGCCAATCGGCATCAACGCCCCACCGGAGAGAGTGATGAAAGACGCTGCACCCCAGACGATTTACCTGAAAGATTACAAACCCTTCGGCTGGATCGTGAAAGATGTGTCGCTGCGCTTTGTGCTGCACCCGACGGAAACGCGGGTGTTCAGCACCATCACCTTCTCGCCCAACCCCGACCCGGCGGCGGAACGGCGGTTCTTCCTGCATGGCGAACACCTGAAACTGAAATCCGCCAAGATCGACGGCAACCCGGTCAGCGTCGATATCACCCCCGAAGGCCTGACCTGCGACGTACCGGGATGCGACTTTACCTGGGAAGCCGAGGTCGAAATCGCCCCGGCCGAAAACACCGCGCTGGAAGGGCTGTACATGTCGAACGGCATGTATTGCACCCAGTGCGAGGCCGAAGGCTTCCGCAAGATCACCTATTACCCCGACCGTCCCGACGTGATGAGCACCTTTACCGTGCGGATCGAGGGGGACGAACCCGTCAAGCTGTCCAACGGCAACCCGGCGGGCCAGGGCGATGGCTGGGCCGAATGGCACGATCCCTGGCCGAAACCGGCCTACCTGTTCGCGCTGGTGGCGGGCGACCTGGTCAACCACCCCGACCGCTTCACCACGAAATCCGGCAAAGACGTAGAGCTGAACATCTGGGTCCGCCCGGGGGACGAGGGCAAATGCGCCTTCGGCATGGACGCGCTGAAAGCGTCGATGAAATGGGACGAGGATGTCTATGGCCGGGAATACGACCTGGACATCTTCAACATCGTGGCCGTCGACGATTTCAACATGGGCGCGATGGAAAACAAGGGGCTGAACATCTTCAATTCGTCCTGCGTCCTGGCCAGCCCGGAAACCTCGACCGATGCCAATTTCGAACGGATCGAGGCGATCATCGCGCATGAATACTTCCACAACTGGACCGGCAACCGCATCACCTGCCGCGACTGGTTCCAGCTGTGCCTGAAAGAAGGGTTGACGGTTTACCGCGACAGCCAGTTCACCTCGGACCTGCGCTCGGCCCCGGTGAAACGCATCAGCGACGTGATCGACCTGCGCGGCCGCCAGTTCCCCGAGGATCAGGGCCCGCTGTCGCATCCCGTCCGCCCCGAAAGCTTTCAGGAGATCAACAACTTCTACACCGCCACCGTCTATGAAAAGGGCGCCGAGGTGATCGGGATGCTCAACCGGCTGGTGGGCGACGACGCCTATGCAAAAGCGCTGGACCTGTATTTCGACCGTCACGATGGCGACGCCGCGACGATCGAAGACTGGCTCAAGGTGTTCGAGGACACCACCGGCCGCGACCTGACCCAGTTCAAGCGTTGGTATTCCCAATCCGGCACGCCCCGGCTGAAGGTGGCCGAGGATTGGGCCGACGGGACCTATACCCTGACCTTCACGCAGGACACGCCGCCCACGCCCGGCCAGCCCGACAAGGCCCCGCAGGTGATCCCGATCGCCGTGGGCCTGCTGAACCCCAACGGGGACGAGGTGCTGCCGACCACCGTTCTGGAAATGACCGAAGCCACGCAGAGCTTTACCTTCGACGGGCTGGCATCGCGCCCCGTTGCGTCGATCCTGCGCGAATTCTCCGCGCCCGTGGTGCTGGAACGCGATCAAAGTCCGCAGGAACGTGCGTTTCTGTTGGCCCATGACACCGATCCGTTCTGCCGCTGGGATGCCAGCCGTGAACTGGCCCGCGCCAGCATTCTGGCGATGATCCGTGACGGTGCCGCGCCCGACACCGCATGGCTTGACGGGCTGGAACGGGTGGTCTTTGACGACACGCTCGACCCGTCATTCCGCGAACTGATGCTGGCGGTGCCGACGCAATCGGAACTGGCACAGAACCTGTTCGAAATGGGTGAAACCCCGGATCCCGACGCGATCCACCGCGCCGTCGAAACCCTGCGGCAGGCGATGGCGGAACGCTGGGCCGACAGGCTGCCGCGTCTGGCCAAGGACACTTGGGTGACGGCCTCCTACGCCCCCAATGCGGACCAATCCGGCAAGCGCGCGCTTGGTGCGGCGGTGCTGTCGCTGACCACCCGTCTGGATGGCGGCGCGGCGGCACAGGCGCAGTATGACGCGGCCGACAACATGACGTTGCAACTGTCTGCCCTGGGCAACCTGATCCGCGCGGGCAAGGGCGACTTGGCGGTGAAGTCTTTCTACAACCAGTGGAAAGAGGATCGGCTGGTCATGGACAAGTGGTTCGGCCTGCAGGTCGGCGCGGCAGAGCCCGACCAGGCGGTCGAGGTCGCGCGCGCCCTTACCCGGCACCCCGATTTCGACTGGAAGAACCCCAACCGGTTCCGCGCGGTCTTTGGCGCTTTGGCGATGCATCACGCGGGGTTCCACCGCGCCGACGGCGCGGGCTACGCCCTGCTGGCGGACTGGCTGATCACGCTGGACGACAAGAACCCGCAGACCACCGCGCGCATGTGTTCCGCCTTCCAGACCTGGAAACGCTATGACGCCGGCCGCCAAGCCCATGCCAGGGCCGCGCTAAAGCGGATCATGGCCAAGCCGGGCCTGTCGCGTGACACATCGGAAATGGTGTCGCGCATACTCGAAGGCTGACAGGCCGCACACACCACGGGAGGGACATCCATGCAAACCACCGCCACGCTTCTGGTCACCGGCGGCAGCGCCGGAATCGGGGCGGCCACCGCCCGCATGGGGGCCGCGCGCGGCTATCCGCGCGTGGTGATCACCTACAACAGCGACCGCGCCGGGGCCGACCGTGTCGCAGCCGACATCCGCAACGCCGGGTCAGAAGTGCTGGTGATGCAGGTCGATGTGTCCCTGCCCGAAGACGTCACGCGCCTTTTCGCTGCGCTCAACGACCTGCCCCCGGCCCCGCTGCACCTTGTCAATAACGCCGGCATCGTCAGCCCGAGGGGCAGCATCGAGGACCTGACCCCCGAGCGCGTCCGCAAGGTGTTCGACGTCAACGTGCTTGGCGCGTTCGAGGTCGCCCGGCAGGCCGTGATCCACATGCGCACGCATCAGGGCGGGCATATCGTCAACGTCTCATCCGCCGCCGCGCGCTTGGGCAGCCCGAACCAGTATATCGACTATGCCGCCACCAAGGGCGCGATTGAAACCCTGACCACGGGGATGGCGCTGGAACTGGGGCCGGAAGGCATTCGGGTCAACGCCTTGCGCCCGGGCATCATCACCACAGAGATCCACGCCAAGGGCGGCGAACCCGACCGTGTGCAGCAACTGGGGCATACCCCGCCCCTGCGCCGCCCAGGCACGGCCGAGGAAGTGGCCGAGGGGCTGTTGTGGCTGTTGTCGGACGCGGCCAGCTATGTCACCGGGGCATTTCTGGATGTGACCGGCGGACGTTGACGCGCTGTCACGGCGTTGTTGCACGGATGTGTCATTGCGGTTGCATGAGAGACCGCATCGACCCCTTGATTGCAGACCGTGCGCCGTGGCTGTTCCGGCCCGAGGCCGCGTCGCGCCATGCCCGCCGCGTCCTGGACCGGTTGCTGGGCTATGAACGGACGGTTGCGCTGGCCGGGAAGTTCGAACACCTGCCCGCCCGCCAGATCATGGACGAGATGGGCCGCCTTGTGGCCCGCCGGGTCGAGGCCGAGGGCCTGCACCACATCCCCTTGCACGGCCCCGCGCTGGTGGTCTGCAACCATCCCACCGGCATTGCCGACGGGGTGATCCTGCACCACCTGCTGGCGCCCATGCGTCCAGACCTCTTTTTCTTTGCCAACAACGATATCCTGCGCGTGTTGCCGCAGATGGCCGACCTGATCGCCCCGGTGGAATGGCGGCAGGACCGGCGTAGCCACGCCAAGGCGCGCGAGACCATGGCCTATACCCGGCGCGCGGTCGACAAGGGGCGTCTGGGCATCATCTTTCCGTCTGGCCGGCTGGCCTTTCGCCAAGGTCTGCACCTGAACGAGCGCCCGTGGATGGGCTCTGCCGCGATGCTGGCGCGCAAGTTCGACCTGCCTGTGATCCCGATCCACATCACCGCGCGCAATTCCCTGATGTTCTACCTGTTCGACCGGATCCATCCGACGTTGCGCGATATCACGCTGTTCCACGAAACGCTGAACAAGGCGCGTCAGCCGTTTTGCATTCGCGTTGGTGCACCGATCGCGCCCGACAGCCTGCCCCGGCAATCCGAATTTGCAACCGCGATGCTGCGTGACACCGTCATGGCGCTTGGCGAACCGCGGCCAAAGGGCTTGCGCGCCTTGCCACGTCAGCACCGGGTCAGGGCCTGACCGGCCCCTGCAAGTCCCGCCGCGCCACCGGGCGCAATGACCGGCCCAGCGCCGTGCAATAGCTTTGGCTGCGGGTCCAGCGCATCATGTCCTCGCGTTTGGTGCGGCTGTGGAACGGGCCCCAGTCGGCCGCCACCCCGCGCATGTCACGGCTCACAACCCCGTCGCGTGGCACCGTCACCGCCATGATCCTCAGGCCGCAGGACAGGTTATCGACCGGGTTCTTCAACGCCTCGCCGCTGCGTGCGCGGCAGTTGTAGCGCCGCGCGGTGTCAGGCAGGATTTGCAAAAGGCCATACCACAGCCCGCCGCCGCCCACGGCGGTCGGGCGCCAGGTGCTTTCATGCTTCGCCAGGGCCGAGATCGGGCCGATCCAGAACGCCTCTCTCTGCTGGATCGTTCCGGTCGGATAGGCCGGACACCAATCCGCGATATCGCGCGGCGTCAGTTGCGGCAAGGCGCGGGCATGGCCGCGCAACGCCCGCAGTGCCGCGCGGGTCCAAGCCGGGCTGCCGGGGCGATGGTCCCAGCGCGCGGTCAGGGAAACCTCGGTCCGGGCCACAGGCCGCAACGATGTCAGCGGCGCAACCTCGGCCGCGCCGGCATGTTCGACACTCAACAAGACCCCAATCGCCAAGGGCACCACGCGGCGTAAAACAACAGACATGCCTGAAAAAATGCGCCGATTCTGCCTGATGTGACAAGCCCTTGGCGGATCCGCACCCGGGAGGATGCTGCACTGCAGCCTCTTTCAAACTCCTTGGGAATGACCCGCGAACTCCCCGATGCCGCCCCAAATGCGCCCAAATGCAGCGGCAGTTTGGGATCAACGAAAGCCCGAGGTCACTGTCGTAAATGCCCACACTGCCTGCCAAATTGTCGCCCTTTCTCAATGGATTGCGCTTGATCCGCCCGCCCCGGGTGCCGCATCTTCGCCTGATCCAGAAAGCGCGCGAGGACAGGTTCGCAGACGAGCATATCCCACCGCTGATGCCCCGGCTTGTGATCCCCATGTGCGACCGGACAGAGGACGTGCGCGCCCACAACCGGTACTTTGAACAGGGGCAATTCCTGTCGCGACAGGAAGCCTGGGCCGAGCTGGGAGAGCTGATCCGCAGCTTTGACCAGCGCCGCGTGACCACCCCTGGCGGCACACCTGTTGCCGCCGTGTTGGCCGCCGGGGCCCGCGCCGACGCGGTCGAAGCCGCCGCGGCCGCGGTTCGCCGGTTCGACGAAACCGGGGCCCGCGACACGCTGCTGGCGCTGGAAGACATCCTTGAAGACAATTCCGAAGACCATGGCGTCGCCCTTGTCGTGGCCCTGGCCCATATCGACATCGGTTGGGCCTGGCGCGGCGAAAGCTGGGGATTGGAACTGCCGACCCTGAACAAGGGCGGATTCCACAGCCACTTCAACGCCGCGGCCCGCATCATCGACCGTTTCGACCCATTCGAACTGGACGCCCCCACCCTTGCCGCGGCGCGCTGCGCCCTGCTCGCTGCAGAGCGCCGCCCCGACCAGCGCGTGGCAGATGACTATGAAGACCTGATCGACCTGGACCCGGCCAGCCCCGGGCACATGCGGGCGATGGGGGTACATCTGCTGCCGCGCTGGTTCGGGAGCTATGAACAGCTGGAACTGCAAGCCCGCCGCACCGCCGCCCGCACCATCGACCTGTGGGGCGCTGGCGGCTATACTTGGGTTTACCTTGATGCGCTTGCCATGGACGACGGCGCGTTCGAGCGGCTGGACCCGGAATTCTTTATCGAAGGCATGTGCGATATCCTTGCCTTGCAGCCTGAACAGCACACGGTGAACCTGTTCGCCGCCTTCACGGGACAGACCCTGTCGGGCTGGTCGGAGCCGGGCAGCAATCGGGCGCGTGTGGCCGAATGCTTCGACTGGATCGCCCGCGATTTTCTGCGCGAAGTCCACCCGGTGGTCTGGATGCAGGACGTGACACCGGTGCTGCACCCTGCGCCCCTGCCCACGACACGCGACACCCAGCGCAAGGGCCGCGTGCGGGCGCTGTCGGCACTGGCGGAACACTTTGCCCCGCAAATCCGCGCCGGAAACCGTGTGATCTTTGACGCCGACGGCGTGTCGGTCGTTCCCGCCTGAGGGGCCTTGCCCCGCCCCCGTCCCTGACTTAGAACCGCTGCGTTATTCCAAGGAAGGACGCCATGCTGGATCTGAGCTTTACCCCCCCCAAACCCAAGGTCATCGCCGGGGCGAAACACGACTGGGAACTGGTGATCGGGATGGAAGTGCACGCCCAGGTCGCCAGCCAGGCGAAACTGTTCTCGGGTGCGTCGACGAAGTTCGGGTCCGAGCCCAATTCGAACGTGTCTTTCGTCGATGCGGCCATGCCCGGTATGCTGCCGGTGATCAACGAATTCTGCGTCGAACAGGCGGTGCGCACCGGTCTGGGCCTGAAGGCGCAGATCAACCTGAAATCGGCGTTTGACCGCAAGAACTATTTCTATCCCGACCTGCCGCAGGGCTATCAGATTTCCCAGCTTTATGAACCGATTGTCGGCGAAGGCGAAGTGATCGTCGACATGGAACCGGGCGTGGCGCGGCTGGTGCGGATCGAACGCATCCACATCGAACAGGATGCGGGCAAGTCGATTCACGACATGGACCCGGCAATGTCGTTCGTCGATTTGAACCGGACCGGCGTCGCGCTGATGGAAATCGTCAGCCGCCCCGACATCCGCGGCCCGGAAGAGGCCGCCGCCTATGTCGGGAAGCTGCGCCAGATCCTGCGCTATCTGGGAACCTGCGACGGCAACATGCAGAACGGCAACCTGCGCGCCGATGTGAACGTGTCGGTCTGCCGCCCCGGTCAGTACGAGAAATACCAGGAAACGCAGGATTTTTCGCATCTGGGCACGCGCTGCGAGATCAAGAACATGAACTCGATGCGGTTCATCCAGGCCGCCATCGACTACGAGGCGCGGCGCCAGATCGCCATCCTTGAAGCGGGTGGCAAGATCGACCAGGAAACCCGCCTGTATGATCCGGACAAGGGCGAAACCCGGTCGATGCGGTCCAAGGAAGAGGCGCACGATTATCGCTATTTCCCCGATCCCGACCTGCTGCCGCTGGAAATCGAGCAGGCCTGGGTCGATGACATCGCGGCCAGCCTTCCAGAACTGCCGGACGCCAAGAAAGCCCGCTTTGTCAATGACTTCGGCCTTTCGGAATACGATGCATCAGTGCTGACCGCCGAGGTCGCCAACGCCGCCTATTTCGAAGCGGTGGCAGCGGAATGCGGCGATGGCAAGCTGGCGGCGAACTGGGTCATCAACGAACTGTTCGGACGCCTTAAGAAAGAGGATCACGCGATCGACGAAACCCCGGTCAGCCCGGAACAACTGGCCGGGATCATCAAGCTGATCAAGGCCGGCGACATCAGCGGCAAGATCGCCAAGGACGTGTTCGAAATCGTCTATACCGAAGGCGGCGATCCGGCTGAAATCGTTGAGAAAAAAGGCCTGAAACAGGTCACCGACACCGGCGAGATCGAAGCCGCGGTGGACGCGGTCATCGCCGCCAACCCGGCGCAGGTCGAAAAGGCCAAGCAGAACCCGAAACTGGCGGGCTGGTTCGTCGGACAGGTGATGAAAGCCACCGGTGGCAAGGCCAACCCGGCCGCCGTCAACCAGATCGTGACGGCGAAACTGGGGCTCTAGGCCCCGCCCGAACGGGCAATGCACATCCGATGCACATGGCATGCACAGTCCATGCGCACGACCAATGCACCAAACAGGCCGCCCGTCCGGGGCGGTCTTTTTGCTTTTTGGGGCCGTGCCGACCGAACCGGGACACGGCGCAAGAGGCCGTCCCGGCGGATCGCCTCATATGCGCCTTCCCAAACGTAAGGTATTCCTGACTGTGCCCGGTCAAGGGGAAACGGCACAGTGTTTTCACCGGCACGCGCATCAGCCGGTGGCCTCAGGGTTGATCGGGGCCAGACAATGACAAATGTTGCTAGATATTGTTGCTGCTATTGAAACAATCACAACCCGGGCCGTGCAAAAGCGCTGGTCCGGGTTTATTCTATGGTCCAGACTGGTGGCCAGTCAGGCCAAAAGCCGAGGGGGTCTATGACCGTTTACGAATACAAGGTGGTGCCCGCCCCCGCCAAGGGCGAGAAAGCCCGCGGTGTGAAGGGGGCCGAGGCGCGGTTTGCCTATGCGCTGGAACGCGTGATGAACGAGATGGCGGAAGGGGGCTGGGAATTCCAGCGCTCGGAAACCCTGCCGGCCGAGGAACGGACCGGCCTGACCCAGACCACAACGCAGTGGCGCAACCTGCTGGTGTTCCGCCGCGCGCGGCAGGACGACATCAGCGATTTCCGTCCGCGGCTTCTGGAAAAACCCGCCACTCCGCCCGCGTCGCTGGCACCGATGCCCGACATTTCGGACCCGGCAGACGACGGCCCGGCAGAGGCGCCGCAGGACGTGACCGCGATCAGCCCGGTGCTGAAGGCTCGGGCCAGCCAGGTGAACCGCAAGCCCGACCCCCCGGACGACGTGGCGGCAGAATAGGTTCTAGCCGTCGATATCCAGCGACAGCGCATGGATCTGGCAGACAAGGTCCTTGCCCAGCGCATCGTGCACCGCGCGGTGACGGGCAAGACGGTTCTGGCCGCCAAAAGCTTCGGCGCGAATCCGGACGTGGAAATGGCTTTCCCCGCCCTCTTGATAGCCGCCATGGTGACGGTGGCGTTCACTGTCATCGCGAATTAAAAGTTCACTTGGTGCAAATGCTTGCCGCAAGCGGGATTCGATCTGCTCGGCCCTGGTCATTTTTTCCGGTCAACCCCTGTAAGTTTCTGAAAGTTAGTCTAGTATCCGGCGTCCGAGTCGAAAAGGTGTCCTAATGAGCAAATCTGATCCCTTCGGTTTCGACATGTCGGTGAAGTCGGCCAAGAAGAAGAATCCGCGTGGCCGGCGTGGCATGACAGGCGAATCTGAAACCTCGACCCGTGTCTGCGAGCACGAGGGCTGCAACGAGGCCGGCAAGTTCCGCGCGCCCAAGGCGCCGGACGTGCTGGATGACTTCTATTGGTTCTGCAAGGACCATGTCCGAGAATACAACAACCAGTGGAATTTCTTCCAGGGCAAGACCGAGGCCGAAATGAACGCGCAGGCCAGCAAGGACAAGGTCTGGGAACGCGAGACCAAGGATTTCCGCGACCCCGAGGCCCGCGCCTGGGCCCGGCTGGGCATCGAGGACCCGCACCAGGTTCTGGGCGACAAGGCGACGCGCAACCCGGGTCGCAAGGCCGCCGGAACCTCGGCCCATACCCGCCGTCTGCCGCCGACCGAACGCCGCGCGATCGAGATCCTGGAAATCCGGGACACCGCGACCAAGGCCGAGGTGCGCAAGGCGTACAAGGCGCTGATCAAGGTGCTGCATCCCGACATCAACGGCGGCGACCGCAGCCAGGAAGAACAGCTGCAAGAGGTGGTATGGGCCTGGGACCAGATCAAGGACAGCCGGAATTTCCAGTAGCGGCCCGCGAAACCGCAATCTATTAATCTTCGCTTAATCTATCGCCCCGACACTGCCCCTGCCCTGAGAGACACGAGGCAGCGATGCGGTGCTTGGTTGTAGAAGACGATGATATCCTTGCGGGAGTTCTGTCGGATTACCTGACGGGGCTGGGTCATGACGTGACGCGGGCCGCGACAATCGCGGCCGCGTTACACTGCCTGCGGACAACGAAATTCGACCTGCTGTTGCTGGACTACCGGCTGCCCGATGGCATCAGTCTGCCGGTGTCGGAATATGCCGCTGCGACCTGCCCAAACCTGCGCACCATCCTGCTGACCGGGTCGGGCGTCTTTCCGCACGGGGAAGCGGCGACCATCGCGCCCGGCATCGATTGGGTCCTGCGCAAACCCGTGGCGCTGGCCGATCTTGGAGCGATCGTCGACTATGCCGCGCTGGATGCACAGTTGCACCCCGTGGATTGCGTTTCGTGATGCGACGGATGGTGCTGACCGGGCTGGTCGCGCTTGTTCTGGCGGCGGCGTGGTCGGTCTGGGCGCTGCTGACAGACCGGCAGCAGACGATTCTGTCCGGCGCCGCCCTAGCCGAGGCAGATGCGCAGCTGAGCCGGATCGAACGCGATATCGCGATAAGGCTGCTTGAACTCGAAATGCTGAGCCGTGGGTTCGACAGTTCGCCCGACGCCGGCAGTCTGCTCCTGATCGAACGGGAATTGCAGACCGTCTTGCAGGGCATTCGCGCAGTGGGCTTTGCCGATACGGGTTTCGTTCTGCGCGGCATGACACCGCTTCGCGATCCTGCGGTCATCGGGACCAACCTTGCCACGCTCAGCCCCGAACGCGCGACCGCGTTCCAGACCGCGCGCGACACCCGCAGCGTGACCATGACCCCGCCGCTGCCACTGAATCGCGATGGGCAACTGGGGTTCCTTGCGGTGCTGCCGGTGATCGAAAACAACCGCGTCGCGGGGTATTTCGTGATCGGGTTCGAAGCCAAGCAATGGATCGACTACTTGCTGCCCGGCAACGATCCCCAGGCGCAATCCCACCGCTATGCCAAACGGATCAGTTTTGCCGGCAAGGTGGTCTATGAAACCGACGATTTCGCGTTTCTCGACACTGCGGTCGCCCAGTCGCGCAGCCAGGGGGTGCTGAACAACGATTTCCAGGTCGCGCTCCGGCTGCGCCCGGCGCAGATGCAATTCGATGATCTGTTGCCGGAACTGGCGGCGCTGTTCATTGGCGGGCTGTCGCTTCTCAGCCTTTTCGCCGTCACACAGGCCGCGCGCGCCCGCTCTGCAGAGGCGCGCAGCGCGCGCAGCGCCAAACGGCAGAAGCGGCTGAACGACCGTCTGCTGGCCGAGGTCGAAACCCGCCGGTCGGCAGAAGCCGCGGTGCGCAGCGCGCACCTGTCCACCGCGCGGTTCCTGGCCACGATGAGCCACGAGGTGCGCACACCGTTGAACGCGATCATGGGCATGTTCGAACTGATCGAGGCCAGCACGGTGCCAGACCGGGTCAAACGCCAGGCCCACGCTGGCCAGACCGCCGCGCAGCGGTTGTTTTCCCAGCTGACCAACGTGCTGGATGCCAGCACGCTGGACGCGGCGGCGGTTCAGGCCAACCCCGCCTCGCTGCCCTTGGCGATGCTTGTAGAAACCTGGCGCGACACGCTGACAAGCGCGGTCGAGCGCAGCAAGAAACCGCTGGACGTGCGGGTCGAGGTTGCGCCGGGCCTGCCGGAAACCATCATGCTGGATGGCGACCGGGTCAGCCAGATCGTCGCCAACCTTGTCGATAACGCTGTCAAGTTCACCGGATCGGGCACGATCACCCTGTCGGTCCGGGCGCAGGGCGAGATCCTGGAACTGTCCATCGCCGACACCGGCGTCGGCATTCCAAAGGCACTCCGCGGCAAGGTGTTCCAGCGGTTCTTTCAGGTCGAAAACGGGCTGCGGCGGCCCTATGACGGCGCCGGGCTGGGCCTGTCGAATTGCCGTGAATTGGCCGACGTGCTGGGGGCAGACCTGACGGTAGAGGAAGGACCTCGAAACGCCGATGGCGGGCACGGCAGCCGGTTCACCCTGCGTCTGCGGGCAGTGGCCGCCGAAAACAGCGGACACGGGGCGGACACGACGCCCGCCTGCCCCCGCGCCATGGCAGCGACGGGGACATAGGCCACCGGGACGATCAGGGGCGCAGGACGCGCCTGACGGTGCGGCGCCACCCGCCCGGTCAGGCCGGACGGAATTTCAGTGACACACCATTGATGCAGTGGCGCTTGCCCGTCGGCGGCGGACCGTCGTCGAAGATATGGCCAAGGTGGCTGCCGCAACGGCGGCAATGGCATTCGGTACGCACGGCAAACAGCGTGCGGTCGGGCTTGGTGTCGACCGCCCCCGGCAGGGCCTGCCAAAAGGACGGCCAACCGGTGCCGCTGTCGAACTTGGTGTCCGACGCGTAAAGCGGCAGGTCGCAGCCGCGGCACAGGAACGTGCCCGCGCGTTTTTCCTTGTTGAGCGGCGAGGTGAAGGCACGTTCCGTACCTTCGCGGCGCATGACCTTGTATTCCAGATCGCTGAGCATCGCGCGCCATTCGGCGTCGGTGCGTGTCACCTCGAACGCCGGGGCGGCGCTGGCGCGGCTGGCGAACAAGGCGGCGGCCCCGGTCATGATGAAATTGCGGCGCAACATGGTGTCCTCCTTCTATGTGGTTCAGGGTGGGCCCCCTGCCCCCCATGAGACAAGGGCAGAGGGCTGCACTTTTGCGTGACCATGCGCGTTGGGTGCGCCTGGGGAAGGCTCACATGGCGGGCAAAAGCACGTGGTCGATGACGTGGATCACACCGTTGGACTGTTCGACATCGGCAATGGTGACACGTGCCACGCGGCCGCGTTCGTCGGTCAGGGTGATCATGCCATCGGTCATCTTGGCCTGAAGCGTGCAGCCCCCCAGCGTCGGCACCGGGTGCATGCCGCCATCATCGGCGATCATGCCCTGGATCGCGTCCGACATCGCCTTGGCGCCAACCACATGGCAGGTCAGCACCTTGGTCAGGGCGGCCTTGTTTTCCGGCTTCAACAGGGTGTCGACGGTGCCGGCAGCCAGGTCGGCAAAGGCTTCGTTCGTCGGGGCAAACACGGTGAACGGCCCGTCAGAGGCCAGCGTGTCCACCAGGCCCGCGGCCTTGACCGCGGCGACAAGCGTGGTGTGATCGGCCGAATTCACGGCGTTCTCGACGATATTCTTGTTGGCATACATCGGCGCGCCCCCAACCATCGGATTGGCGGCCAGTGCTGCGGTGCCAACAAAAGCCGCGACAGCTGCGGTTGCGAAATGGAACTTGGTCATCTTCTTTCCTCCTGAATTGCCCAACATCCGCGTTGGGTTGCCCGAAGCCACGCAGGCGCGCGGCGGGAAGTTTCAGAAAGATGCAGAAAATGCGTTCACGAGCGCGTGAGCAGGATCACGACCGGACGCCCAGCAAACCGGTGGCAAGGATCGGACCGGTCGGCGCACCGGTGGGCGACCCGCCCTGCGGCTCCAGCGACAGCGCCACGGTGGTGCCCGGTGTCATCGCCGGAACCAGCGCGTCCGGCACCGGGATTTGCGTCAGCCCCGCGGCCTGCATCAACCCGACAGAGATCGGGGCGGCCGCCCCTGGCGGAATGACCCAGATTTCGATCGACGAGTCCTGCGGAAAGCCGCCTTCGTCCCGGCGCAGCATGAAGGTACCGCTGTCCGGCGCCCAATGCGCCAGCAGAACATAGCCCGAGTCGCGCGCGTCGAGATCGGCGTAAAGATGGGGGTCTGCCGGTTCCAGCACCCCCGTGATCATCACGCCCCAGGCAATGCCGGCCGCGACGACACCGCCCGCCAGATAGGGCAGAAGCTGTCGCCACAGCGGACGCCGCTGACCGAAAAGCTGTGCCTCGATCGCCTGCTGAACCCGGGGGGGCGGGGCCACCTCTGGCAGGTCGTCGGCCAACGTGGCAAAGCGGGTCTGCCAATCGGCCACCACTGCGCGCAGCGCCGGATCGGTAGCCAGACGCGCCTCGAACCGGGCGCGTTCCGCGGGCGTCAGCAGGCCCAGCGCGTATTCCGCGGCCTCGGCCTCGGGGCCGCCGGGCAGGGTTTCATCAGGTCCGGTCATTGCTCCAGACACTCCTTGAGCGCCGCCAGGCCGCGACGCAGCCAGGTGCGGATCGTGTTCAGCCTGGCACCGGTTTCCGACGCCAGCGTGGCATAGCTTGCCCCGTCGAGATAGACCCGGCGCAGCATGTCGCCCTTCCCGTCGGGCAGACCGTCGAGGCAGGCGTTGAGCGCCACCACATCGGAGCGCGCCACCGCCTGCGCCTCTGGTCCCGGGGCGGAATCGGCCACGACCTCGGCCGCGTCGAGCCCGCCCGCCGGGTCGCGCCGCGCGCGGCGTCGGTCCACCGACAGGTTGCGCGCGATCGTAATGAGCCACGTCATCGGCGACAAACCGTTGACCTGGTACATCCCGGCCTTGTCCCAGACCCGCAGGAATACTTCCTGCAAGGCTTCCTCGGCCTCGGCCCGATCATTCAAGACACGCAGGCAGACCCCGAAAAGTTTCGCCGAGGTGCGCTGATAAAGGTCGCGGAACGCGGAACGGTCGCCCAGGGCGACCTGTGCGATCAGCGCCTCTATTTCCTGCTGCGGTGTCATAGTTGATCGGCCCGCGTCATTTCCCTGCACCCTTCCTCTTGCCCCTTCTTACGATTTGTTGCACCACGTGCAAACGTAAAGGCCCTGGACGAAGGACAAGACCATGACGGACGGCATGCTGGACGTAAACGCAAAACCGACCGAGGAAATTTCGGTCCGCGAGGTGTTCGGCATCGACACCGACATGATCGTGCATGGTTTCCCCGAGCGCACCGCGCGGGTTCCGGACGAAGACAGCACCTATAAATTCGACCCAGACACCACGCTGGCGATCCTTGCGGGGTTCCGCAACAACCGCCGCGTGATGATCCAGGGCTACCACGGCACCGGCAAATCGACCCATATCGAACAGGTCGCGGCGCGGCTGAACTGGCCGGCCGTGCGCGTCAACCTTGACAGCCACATCAGCCGGATCGACCTGATCGGCAAGGATGCGATCAAGCTGATCGACGGCAAGCAGGTGACCCAGTTCCAGGAAGGAATCCTGCCCTGGGCGCTGCGCAACCCGACCGCCATCGTGTTCGATGAATATGACGCCGGCCGCGCCGACGTGATGTTCGTGATCCAGCGGGTTCTGGAAACCGACGGCAAGCTGACCCTGCTGGACCAGAACGAAGTCATCACTCCGCACAAGTATTTCCGCATTTTCGCGACCGCCAACACCGTCGGCCTGGGCGATACCACCGGGCTTTACCACGGCACCCAGCAGATCAACCAGGGCCAGATGGACCGCTGGTCGCTGGTGGCGACGCTGAACTATCTGTCGATCGACGCGGAAACCCAGATCATCCTGTCGAAGGCACCGCACTACAACACCGAAAAGGGCCGCAAGACGGTGCGCCAGATGGTGACCGTGGCCGATTTCACCCGCCGCGCCTTCATGAACGGCGAACTGTCGACGGTGATGAGCCCGCGGACCGTGATCGCCTGGGCGCAGAATGCCGAGATCTTCCGCAACATGGGCTATGCTTTCCGGGTGTCGTTCCTGAACAAGTGCGACGAGCTGGAACGCCAGACCGTGGCCGAGTTCTATCAGCGCTGCTTTGACGAGGAACTGCCGGAAAGCGCCGCCAGCATCAGCATCGCCTGATCGCCCCGCAGCAACGGTTTATGACATGAGACAAGGTGGCGCCGAAAAGCGCCACCTTGTTGCTGTTTGACAACAGCTTTCCTGCGTTTTCAATTCGCCTGAATTTGAACACCTTTCGTTTTCAAGATGGTGAAATGATAGGCAGCATGAAAATCTCAGGTATGGTGCCGGCTTGGATCGTTGCGTCGCTGTCTATGTGCCTGGCCGGAAATTCAATGGCCCTGCCCCGCTCACCCTCTGAGCGGGTGCAGGTGCTGGCCGCCTGTACCGGGCGGCTATCGGCCCGGATGGAACACCAGTGGCTGACCGATGGCCCCGCATCCGAACACACCCGCGCCCTGCGCGACCACCTGGCCGAGGTGCTGGACCTGATCCTGCCCGGAACGGAGATCGACACGCGCCACGCGTTCGCCCTGCGGGTACAGGCGAAACAGGCCTACGCTGCTCTGCTGCGCCGGGCCACGTTCGGCACCGATCCTCGGGAACGGCGCACCGCCTTGCGTGTTGCCGTGCGGCTGGAACAGGAATGCCGCGGGCTGCTGCTGGGACAGGGCTGAGCGCCGCAGATTGCGCTTGCCAATCGCCGTGACAGGGTTGAAAACCTGAGCCATGGCTCAGAAATCCGACAACCCCGCCGATCCGTTCAAGAAGGCCCTGGCCGAGGCGACCAAGGTCATGGCCGACGACCCGGATCTTTCCGTCAGCTATACCGTCGACCCGTCGGGCGTGTCAGGCGATGCGATGCGCCTGCCGCAGGTCAGCCGCCGGATGACCCGGGACGAGGTGCTGCTGGCGCGCGGCACCGCCGACGCGCTGGCGCTGCACCGCCGCTATCACGATGGCGCGACGCATGCGCGCTATGCCCCACAGGGCGAAATGGCGCGCGAGCTGTACGAGGCGATGGAAACCGCCCGCTGCGAGGCGATGGGCGCACGCGACATGCCCGGCACCGCGGGCAATATCGACGCCAAGATCGGCCATGACGCCGACCGCCGCGGCTTTGGCCAGATCAAGGAAGCGTCCGAGGCACCGTTGGCCACCGCTGCCGGTTACTTGATCCGACACCTGGCCACCGGGCGCGACCTGCCGCCCGCGGCGCAGAACGTGATGGACCTGTGGCGCGGCTTTATCGAGGAACAGGCCGGCGGCACTCTGGAAGACCTGGGCGACCGGCTGTCCGACCAGGCGGATTTCGCACGGTTTGCCCGGCAGATCATTTCCGACCTGGGGTATGGCGACCAGCTGGGCGACGATCCCGACCAGATGGACGACGAGTCCGACGATCAGGCCGAGGACAGCGACGACGCGCAGGAAGAACCGGATTCGACCGGCCAGCAGGACGACGAGAATTCCGACACCGACGCCAGCCCCGAGCAAAGCCAGGAAGAGACCCAGGACCCGAGCCAGGCCCAGGTGTCCGCCGATGACATGGCCGACGAGGAGATGGGTGAGGAAACCGAGATGCCCGAGGGCGACGCGCCAATGGAGCCGCCGCCCCCTGCCCCGGTGTCCGAGGCCGACCCGAATTATTCGGTCTATTCCGCCGAATTCGACGAGGTCATCCCGGCCGAGGAACTGGCCGAAGCGGCGGAACTGGAACGGCTGCGCGCCTACCTGGACCAGCAGCTGGAACCGCTGAAAGGCGCAGTCAGCCGGCTGGCCAACAAGTTGCAGCGTCGGTTGCAGGCCCAGCAGAACCGCAGTTGGGAATTCGACCGCGAGGAAGGCATCCTGGATGCAGGCCGGTTGGCGCGCGTGGTGGCCAACCCGACGACGCCGCTGTCGTTCAAGGTCGAAAAGGACACCGAGTTCCGCGACACCGTGGTGACGCTGTTGCTGGACAACTCGGGCTCGATGCGGGGACGGCCGATTTCGATCGCAGCGATCTGCGCCGACGTTCTGGCCCGCACCCTGGAACGCTGCAACGTCAAGGTCGAGATCCTGGGCTTTACCACCCGTGCCTGGAAGGGCGGGCAGGCCCGGGAACAGTGGCTGAATGCCGGCCGCGAACAGCAGCCGGGGCGCCTGAACGACCTGCGCCACATCATCTACAAGGGCGCCGATGCACCGTGGCGGCGCACCCGCGACAATCTTGGGCTGATGATGAAAGAGGGGCTGCTGAAGGAAAACATCGACGGCGAGGCGCTGGAATGGGCGCACAAGCGTCTGACCGGGCGGCTTGAGGCGCGCAAGATCCTGATGGTGATTTCCGACGGCGCCCCGGTCGACGACAGCACCCTGTCCGTCAACCCGGCCAATTTCCTGGAAAAGCACTTGCGCGACGTGATTGCCATGGTGGAGCGGAAAAAGCAGGTGGAACTGCTGGCCATCGGGATCGGGCACGATGTCACGCGCTACTATGAACGCGCTGTGACGATCACCGATGTCGACCAGCTGGCCGGTGCGATGACCGAGCAACTGGCGTCGCTGTTCGACAGCGATCCGCGCGCCCGCGCGCGGGTCATGGGGATCAAGCGCGTCGCCTGATGCGCCGGAGTTTCGGACCAGGCTGCGCCT
>NZ_JAYLLH010000015.1:0-47835 GCF_035818635.1 Mesobacterium hydrothermale
CCCGGCTGGGGGGCGCTGCCCCCCAGACCCCCCGAGGTATTTTCAAAACCAATGACAAGGGAGCGCGCGCGATGTTCCAGACATTCGATGAGACGGCCAACCCCGCGCAGGGGCCGGCGCGGCTGGCCGCGCTGCGCGACGAGATGGCGCGCGAGGCGCTGGACGGGTTCGTGGTGCCGCGGGCCGATGCCCACCAGGGCGAATACGTGGCCCCCTGTGACGACCGCCTGGCGTGGCTGACCGGGTTCACCGGGTCGGCCGGGTGGTGCGTGGCGCTTGCCGACCGGGCCGGGGTGTTCGTCGACGGGCGGTACCGGGTGCAGGTGCGCGCGCAGGTGGCCGACGACTTTACCCCGGTGGATTGGCCCGAAGTGTCGCTGGGCGGATGGCTGGCGGGTGCGTTGGCGGAGGGCCGGCGCGTCGGGTTCGATCCGTGGCTGATCACGCCGCGCCAGCTGCGCGAAATCCAGGCCCAGGCCCCGGGGCTGTTGTTCGCACGGGTGCCGAACCTGGTGGACCGGATCTGGCAAGACCGGCCCGCGCCGCCGTTGGGCGCGGTGTTCGAGCAGCCGGTGGAGCTGACCGGCGAGGCCCGCGAATCGAAGATCGCCCGGCTGGCCGAGGGGCTGGGCGGGGCCCGCCATGCGGTTCTTACCCTGCCCGATTCGATTGCCTGGCTGCTGAACATCCGGGGCGCCGACATTCCGCGCAATCCGGTGGCCCACGGGTTTGCCCTGTTGTCGGACGGGGGCACGGTGACGCTGTTCATGGAGCCCGCCAAGCTGGTGGGCGTCGATCTTGGGCCGCGGGTGACGGTGGCTGCGCCGGACGGGTTCCTGCCTGCGCTCGCCCGGCTGGAGGGGCCGGTTCAGGTTGATCCGGCCAGCGTGCCGGTGGCGGTGGTCGACGCGCTGGACGCTGCGGGTATTGCTGTGATCGACGGCGATGACCCCTGCGCCCTGCCGAAGTCCTGCAAGACCGCGGTCGAGATCGAGGGGACGCGCGCGGCGCATCTGCGCGATGCGGCGGCGATGGTGCGGTTCCTGGCCTGGCTGGATGCGCAGCCCGCCGGCAGCCTGACCGAGATCGACGTGGTCACCCGGCTGGAAGCGGAGCGCCGCGCCACCAATGCGCTGCGCGACATCAGTTTCGAGACCATCAGCGGGACCGGCGCCAATGGGGCCATCGTGCATTATCGCGTCACCGAAAAGACCAACGCCCGGGTCGAGGATGGCCAGTTGCTGCTGGTGGATTCGGGCGGCCAATATGTCGATGGCACCACCGACATCACCCGCACCGTCGCGGTGGGCACGGTCGGCGACGAAGAGCGCACATGCTTTACCCGGGTGTTGCAGGGCATGATCGCGATCTCGCGGTTGCGCTGGCCCGCGGGGCTGGCCGGGCGTGACATGGACGTGCTGGCACGGACCGAGCTGTGGCGCGCCGGGCTGGACTATGGCCATGGCACCGGGCATGGTGTGGGCAGCTATCTGTGCGTGCACGAAGGGCCGCAGCGGCTGGCGCGGACGGGCACGGTGCCGTTTCAGCGTGGGATGATCCTGTCGAATGAACCGGGGTTCTACCGCGAGGGGCGTTTCGGGATCCGGATCGAAAACCTGATCGTGGTGCAGGAGGCGCCGCCGCTTCCGGGCCAGACGGTCGCGAACATGCTGGAATTTGAAACCCTGACCTGGGTTCCGATTGACCGCCGCCTGATCGTCACCGGACTGCTGACCGCTGCGGAACGGGACTGGATCGACAGCTATCACGCCGAGGTCGAGGCCCGCGTTGGACCTCTGGTCGAGGGTGCGGCAAGAGAGTGGCTTGCGCAGGCCTGTGCAGCTTTGCAAAAAGAACAGCGATGACACGTGCCGGACGACTGGCCCGGAACCAAGGGAAGGACCGACATGCCGAAACATCTGAAGATCCGGCCAGCTGCCGGAAAATGGGTTGTGCGTGCTGGTGGCGCCGTGATGGGCGAAAGCGCTGCCGCACTGGAACTGATCGAAGGCGACCGCACACCGGTGATCTATTTCCCGCGTGAAGACATGGGGATGGCGTTCCTGGAACCCAGCGAGCAGACCACCAATTGTCCGCACAAGGGCGTGGCGACGTATTTTTCCATCGTGACCAAGTCGAAGACGCTGGAAAACGCCGCCTGGTCTTATGAAGCGCCGACAGAGGACGCCTCTGAAATCAAGGGCTACCTGGCGTTTTATACCGGCCCGGACGTGACGGTGGAGCAGCTGTAAAAGGCCGACGACCGGAAAATCCGGCGACCCATACGCAGCCCCGGTTCGGAACCGGGGCTGTTTTTTCGTGACCTCTACGGGTTGATGCGGGCCCCCGCAGACCCCGCGCGACAGGCGCAAGGCCCATCTGCAAAGCCTTCATACCCGGCCCGGGCGCGGGCCTTAGCCGCGGGTCGAGAATTCGACGATCTTGGCGGCGGGCATAGCACCGGACTGGCGCGCGGCTTCGCGGCCGCCCTTGAAACGGATCATCGTCGGAATTCCGCGAATGCCATAGGCCTGACCGGCGGCAGGCTGATCTTCGGTGTTGAGCTTGGCCAGGCGCACGCGGCCCTTCAGTTCCCCGGCGGCCTTGGAAAATTCCGGTGCCATCATCCGGCAGGGGCCGCACCACGGCGCCCAGAAATCCACGACCAGCGGAATATCGTCGGACCGGGCGGCCTTTTGCAGGGTCGCAAGGTCGATTTCCATCGCCTTGCCGGGCATCAGCGCTGCGCCGCATGTGCCGCATTTGGGACCGGCGTCCAGCTTGTCGCTGGGCACGCGGTTGACCTGACCACAGGACAGGCACGTGAGTTTGGAACCGGACATCGGGTCCTCCATCATATCACAATTTTGGCATATGTAGGATGCGGGCCAGCGCGCCGCAAGGGGCGCCGCCCCGGCAACGGGACGGCGCAAGACCTGTCAGCGCAGGACGTGGACCGCGCAATTGGCATGGCGAACCACCTTGGCCGCGGTCGACCCCAACAGCAGGTCGCCCATGCCCGGGCGGTGCGACGCGATCACGATGCAGTCGATGCCGTTTTCCTCGGCATAGTCCAGAATGGTACGCCCGGAATGGCCTTCCACCAGCACACCGGTGCCGTGGTCCAGCCGCGCGGCCAGCTTGTCGAGTTCTTCCTGAACCGCCTTGCGTGACTGTTCGCGGAAATCCGGCGGAACATAGGAAATCGCGTAGCCGGGGACATGTTCCATAACGTGCAGCAAAGTGATCTGCCCGTCGGAATCGGCCAGCTTGCGGGCCACGTTCATGGCGGCTTCGGCCTTGGCGTCGTCGTCGAACGCGATCGGAACCAGAACATTCTTATACATGAGGTTCTCCTTTTCCTCTCCTGACCCGAAGTCTGCGCCTGTTGGCGGCCCCGCGCCTTGATCCCTGTCAGATCGTCAGAAAACCGCCGCCACGTCGTACATCACCGGCTCGAAGCTGCGGCACATGCCGTTGATTACACGGTTGCGTTCGCGCATCACATCAGACCGCAGCATGGCCTGGTAATCTTCGCGCTTTTCCCACTGGGAATAGTTTGCGATGCGGGTCTGGGCATCGTTCACATGCAGCCCGGCCGAAATGAATCCCGGCTGTTTTGAAATGAACACCTCGTAGGCGTCGGTTAGCAGGTCCAGCAAGTCCTGACACGTGCCGGGGGTGGTTTCAAAGGTGGTCAGAACGGTCTGGCACTTGGCGGGATGGGTGATGGTCGGCATCTGACGGGTCCTCCTGTATCTGGCGCCAGCATGGCACGAATTTCCCGCCTGTCCAAAGGTTTGTAACCGCGCAGGCCAAGGCCGGCCCGCAATCGGGATCAGACGTTGGGTTCACCTTGCAGGCCCAGGATCTTGCGAAACCCGGTCCAGTAGCCCGGCAGCCGCGGCGGGGCGGACATGCCGGCCAGCGCCTCGTCCGCCCAGCGCGGCATCGACGTTTCGGCAAAGCCCCGACCCCAGTCAAGATAGGCCTGCGCATCGTCGGGCCGCAACCGACAGGCAGAGCCCACCAACCCAACCAGCGTTTCCGGCGCCGAATACCATTCGTCCTGAATGCCGGTGACCTTCTTTTGCAGGAACGGGCCGACCACGCGCATCAGGCGTTTTTCGGAAAATTGCAGCAGCATCCGGCCCATTTCGTCGCGGCTGTAATGGATCAGCGGCGGAAAGCTGTCGAAAAACACCGCGCGCCCGTCGACGATGGCAAAGTTGCGGATCGACGGGTGAAAGCCGATCCGGGTTTCGAACTGGTCGGCATTGTTCCAGAAGGTGGCGATGACATCGCCCGCCGCCTGCATATAGGCCAGCGTTTCGTCCAGCGTGCCGCGCTGCATCAGCGGGCGCATCATGGTGTCGGCCGGCAACGCCTGTTGCACGATGACAGGAATGCGGCTGCCGCCGATATCCAGCAGGGTGATTTCCGTTTCCGGCATCGGCACACCGGTCTTGACCAGCGCGGCGACGTATTCGTCATGGTATCGCACCAGCCGGTCCAGCGCCTGCGCGTCGGGCAAGCCGCGATAGACCTTGATCACCCTGTCGGAAAACGGGCCGGACGTCGGGCGGAACGGGGCGCAGAAATAGCCCAGTTTCGAAATCGGCGCGCCGCGGGTGGCGGCATCGGATTGGATCAAAGCGCGCAGAGCGTCGTGGTCAAGCATGGCGGGACTCCTTGGCCCCCTTTAGCCTGCCTGAAGATGCTGCGCTACCTCTGCCGTCAAGGCGGCGACCTCGTCGCGTGCCGGCGTCCGCGCGCCTTCGGACGCACCGCGCCCCTTGCCCAGCGCTTCGGCATAGATCACGCGGTTGGCAAATTGCGCGGTGGCGACCATCGCGTCCAGCTTGGCGGCGGCCTCGGCCACCTCTTGCGACAAACGGGTGCCGGGACGGCCCCGGTTCAGCACGATCAGCGCCGGCTTGCCTTCGCGTTCGGCCAGATCCAGCACGCCTTCGGTGGCCCAAAGGTCCACCTGGCTGGTGGCAACCGGCACGACAACCAGATCGGCCACCCGCAGCGCCGGGCGCAGGTCGCTGTCGGCCTTGGGCGGCGTGTCGACGATCACCACGTCGAACCGATCCGAAAGCTTGCGGCATTCATAGGAAATCCCCCAGGCCGAGGAGGTGGTGAATTCCAGCCCGTCGACCAGCAGCGGGTCGGCTTCCGCCCGCGTCATGAACCAGCGGCCAAGGCTGCCCTGCGGGTCGATGTCCACCAACGCGACGGATTTGCCGGCTTGCAGAAAGCCAACAGCCAGATTGGCAGCCAACGTTGTCTTGCCCGAACCGCCCTTTTGCTGGGCCACGGTGATGACGGAACCTGTCATGGTACTCTCCCTGAGTCGCCCCACCTTACCACGTCATTTTGCAGGTGCAGCATGACTTGCATCAGAACCGGGCACCATACGCGATTAAGCCCGGTTAACGCCGCGTTTACCATCTTTTGCCACGGTTTTCGGGGCAAACGCGGAGGCCGAGGTGTTCAGACTGATCGGGATGTTGTGCCTGTTGGCGGGATCGTTGCAGGCCGGGGCCTGGCCACGCGACCGCGGAACCGGATTTGCCAGCTTGGCCGGACGGCTGACATGGCCCGGCGATCTGTCCTCGGCGCGGCCGGAACTGGGCTATCAGACGGCCTATGCCGAATATGGCCTGACGGATCGGCTGACCGGCGGGCTGGATCTGGGGCGCTCTGTTTCGGGAGATCTGAAATTGATCGGGTTCCTGCGCTATCCCCTGCGCGAGCGGGGCAACTGGCGGTCGGCGGTGGAACTGGGGGTCGGCCAGATCGACGGCGAACCGGTGCTCCGCCCGGGGCTGTCGCTGGGGCGCGGCACGCGGAACGCCCATGGCTATGGCTGGCTGTCGGTCGATACCGTCGCTGAATACGGGCTGCGCAGCAAGGCAATCGACTGGAAACTGGACGCGACCCATGGCTTTGCCCTGCCCCGCGACCGCAAGCTGATCGTGCAGATCCAGACCGGATTGCCCGCCGGGCGCAGCGCCTTTGCCCGCCTGGCACCATCGTTGGTGTTTCCCTTGGGAAAACGGTTCAGCGCAGAGGCCGGGCTGACCATCGGGCTTGCCGGGGACAGCGGGATCGGCATGATGATCGGACTGTGGAGCGATTTCTGAAAGACCGCGATGACCAAAGACCCGTTTCAGCCCGCAGATGACGACGCCCGGGCATTGGCGCGCGGCCTGATCGCGGCTGCCCGCTTTGCCGCACTGGGGGTGATCGACCCGGAAACCGGTGGCCCGATGGTCAGCCGCATTGCCGTGGCCCCCGACTGGACGGGCGGCTTGTTGGGGCTGGTGTCGGACCTGTCGCACCACACCGCGGCGCTGAAATCCAACCCGGCGTTTTCGCTGCTGGTGGGGGAACCGGGCGACAAGGGCGACCCGCTGACCCACCCGCGCCTGACGGTAACGGGTCGGGTTGAGTTTGTCCGCCACGGCGCACCAGACCACGCCGCGCTGGCGCAGATGATCACGACGCACCAACCCAAGACCAAGCTTTACATCGGCTTTGCCGATTTCTCGATCCTGCGGTTCGTGGCGGACAGGGCCTTGCTGAACGGTGGGTTCGGCAAGGCGTATCGGCTGTCCGCCACGGATCTGGCATGAAACGCCCGGCGCGTCCGGCGCGCCGGGACACCGACGGACCTACAGGTCGCAGCGCACCGTCACGTTGACATCGCCGCGCACAGCCGTCGGCCAGATCAGGTGGACAAGGTTGTTGCCCGGCCCTTCTCCGGTCAGCGTGTAGGGCATGTCGTATTTGCCCACGTTCGCACTGTTCTTGATCTTGCCCCGTGCAACCACGGCTTCGACGTTCAGCGACCGGCTGTTGAACGGCAACCGGCTGTCGGTATCGACCACCCAGGTCGTCGCCTCCGAGTTCTGATCATGCGCCACCAGCAGCGGGTTCTTGGCGGCATATTCAATGTTGTGGAACGTGTTGCCGACAAAGTCGATCTTGCGCATCTTCGTCATGTCGAGATTGGCAAAACTGGTGTCGACCCGTTCGACCCGGTTGATCGTGCCTTGCGTGCAACGAAACGAATTGCCCGACACGTTCAACCCGTTGACAAAGTGACCGGTGCCGTAGGGCTTGATCGCCAGAAAGGCGAACCAAGGCGCGGTGTTCGAACACAGGAAAACGTTGCCGGTGATCGTCAGCCCGGCAAACCCGAAGCCGCCGGTATAATCGGGCTCGGGCTCGCGTTCGTTGGTCCATTCGATGTGGCAATTGTCGATGTAGTTGCCCGAGATGGTCGAGTTGCACGCCCGCAGCGTCAATACGATCCCCGCTGAGCGCACCCCGTTGGTGGCCGAATCCCCCTGGAAAAAATGGTTGCCCGTGATCATCTGGAACGCCCCGCTCAGCACCGCGAAGTGGCGGAACTGGGTGGCGCGGTTGTCGCGGATCTTCACGTCGTTGGAATTGGCGGTGATCGCGACGCTCTGACGGTTCTGGGTCAGATCGCCGTTTTCGGCGCTGATGAACTTGCATCGGTCCACCAGCATCCCCTGACAACCTTCGCCGTGCGAGGTCAGGCCGCGATGACCGGGCCGGTTGATGACACTGTCGCGCAAGTGAAAAATGCCGCCATTGGGGGCCAGCAGAATGCCCGATGCCAGCCCGTTGCACTGCAACTCGATATCGGCGATCTCGAAATCCTGAAGCGAGTCGAAGCCGCTGAAATCCAGCATGAACTTGAACCGGGTGAAGGTGTAGTTCTGCGTGCCGATGGCATCCGACAGCGGCTGCGACAGTGTTACCGTCTGCGCGGCCACGTTCTTGTCTTTGACATATATCTCGCGCCCCACACCCGAGGCCTGCACCAACGACCCGATCTGGATATTGGCGACGTTGGCGACATTTGTCAGCCGGGTGGAATTGCTGGCCGAATAGCTGGCCTGGCTGGTCACCGTCACCGGCGCCCAGTTTCCGCTGTCCTCGGCCCGCAACTGGCCGTTGCGCAGCACGCGCCGCTGGGCATAGCTGGTGCGGTTCGGCACCGCCGCCTGCAGGTCGATCGGGCCATGGATCGACACCCGCCGCCCCGACAGATCCAGCCCTTCATGGTCGGAATTGTTCAGCAACGCCTGGAACGCCTTGCGAAAGGCCAGTTCTTCATTCTTGAACGCATCGATATAGGTCGCCAGTTCGAAATCCTGCGCCGCGATCAGGATGGCGCTGTCGGGCATCGTCACTGTGCCCTCGAACCGGACATGGTTGTCAAAGGTCACATCCTGGTTCAGCCGATAGGTGCCCTTGGACACCAGGACCGTGCGGCCGTTGGCGGCCGAGTCGGCGGCATTGAACGCGCCGCTGTCATCGGTCACCCCGTCGCCCACAGCGCCAAAATCGCGCACATCGACAATGTCCATCATGTTGCGCAGGAACACGCTGGTGATGTCCTCGATCACGATGTCGTCGATCCGCACGACACCCCCGTTGGCCCCGGTCAGATCCAGCCCGAAATGGCCGAAATCCGGTTCGCGCCCCCAGAACATGTCAACCCCGGTGCGCTTGCCCGGCCCGATGATCGCGGCGATCTCGACCACCTCGCCATAGCTGGTCAGCGCCACCGAGGGTCCGACCTCGGCCAGCCCGTTGACATGGCCGCCCCCCGCACGCCCGGCCCAACCGGCAATGCGGACCGAAGGCAGCGCCCCGGACACCGCCTTGATCCGTGCGCGCACCCGCAGGTAACAGCCCTCCAGCATCGGGGTTTCGACCATGTAGCGTAGCCTTTGCACACTGTCGGTCTTTTGCAGTTCAAGGCAACCGCCGAAGTCCTGATCGGACGGCACGAAAGCCGCCGTCGCCAGCCCGGCATAGGTGTCCGACCCGGGCGTTCCGTCCTGTCGCGACCAGACGGACAGGCCGGCGGAAAACGGTGTGGGCATCAGGACCACGCCATCGGTGATTTCTTTGTTCATCGGTATTCCCCTTTGCGCCAAGGCCGGCCAGATCGGCCCAGCCTTCTGGCAAGACACGCGTTTCTTGGGCCAGACCCAGCCGGCCCCTGCGCAAGGAGAGTGAGGAGGATTTGGTTAAGAACCGGTCAGACCACCGCGCGGTGGTCAGGCGGACAGATCCGGCGCGGGCAACATCTGCACCGCATCTATGCGCCAATCGCCATCGGTCTGGATCATCCGGTAATCCAGGGCGTGCAACGCGCCGTCGGCATCCTGCACGATCACTTTCTGCCACAGGACACCGTTGATTTCGCGCAACTCGCCAAAGGTGAATGACTTGGGCCGCCAAACCATCGGATAGCCTTCGCGCACCATCGAACCAAATCGGTCCGGCGTTCGGAAAAACCCGCGAATCCCGGGGCTTGCATAGGTAAACGCCCGATCGACATCGTCCGCCAGAAAGGCCTCCATCTGGTTGGAAATCGTCGCCTCGATGCCGGGTGCGGCGCTGTCTTGCGCCCAGACGGGACGGGCAAGAAGCATCAGAACGATCAAGATCACGCGCATGGCATATCCTCCGGCTGCATATGCAAAAGATAGCGCGGCACGCCAGACTGTCAAAATCGCGGGATCAGACGAACGAAAACCGGGGCGCGCACGCCCCGGTTCCCAAAAGCAAGGACACACGGTCCTGGGGAAGCACTCGTTAACTCACCGTGATGCCCGGGCGGTTGGGAAAAGCGGGACGGTGGGGACCGACCTTTGCAACCCGGGCAGGGCAACGGAAACCTTCGAACGACACCTGGTCGGGGACCGACCATGCGCACGATTTTGTTCACCTCACCTGACGCTTAAGTGCATCATGCGTCACCATCGGTCAACAGAATTGTTTCGAATTCCGGCAAAATACCCAGTCGCCCCGGTGCATTACCCCACCTCGTGGAAAATGCCGCGGGCCGGTGACTGCGGTCGCTGTCACCGCCATTTGGGGTTTGCGCACCGACGCTCAGATCAGTATGTCAGCCCAGACAGTCAACACCGCACAGGGAAAGACCATGGCTTCTTATCAGTATGTCTATCACATGCAGGGCGTCTCCAAGACCTACCCCGGTGGCAAGAAGTGTTTCGAGAACATCCACCTGTCGTTCCTGCCCGGCGTCAAGATCGGTGTCGTCGGTGTCAACGGCGCCGGTAAATCGACCCTGATGAAGATCATGGCCGGGATCGACAAGGATTTTACCGGCGAAGCCTGGGCGGCAGAGGGGGCCAAGGTCGGCTACCTGCCGCAGGAACCGAAGCTGGATGAAACGCTCAATGTCCGGGACAATGTGATGCTGGGCGTGGCCGAGAAAAAGGCCATCCTCGACAAGTACAACGAACTGGCGATGAACTATTCCGACGAAACCGCCGACGAGATGGCCAAGCTGCAAGACCAGATCGACGCCGAGAACCTGTGGGACCTCGACAGCCAGATCGACGTCGCGATGGAAGCCCTGCGCTGCCCGCCCGACGACGCCGAAGTCAGCACCCTGTCCGGCGGGGAACGCCGCCGCGTCGCGCTGTGCAAGCTGCTGCTGGAAGCGCCCGACATGCTGCTTCTGGACGAACCGACCAACCACCTCGACGCCGAAACCATCGCCTGGCTGCAAAACCATCTGATCGACTACAAGGGCACGATCCTTGTCGTCACCCACGACCGCTACTTCCTCGATGACATCACCGGCTGGATCCTCGAACTCGACCGGGGTCGCGGCATCCCCTACGAAGGCAACTATTCCAGCTGGCTGGAACAGAAGGCCAAGCGGCTGGAACAGGAAGCCCGCGAAGACAAGGCCAAGCAAAAGACGCTGGAACGCGAACTGGAATGGATGCGGCAAGGCCAAAAGGCGCGTCAGGCCAAATCCAAGGCCCGGATCGCAGCCTACGAGGAAATGGCAGGCCAGTCCGAACGCGAAAAGGTCGGTCGCGCCCAGATCATCATCCCCAACGGCCCGCGCCTTGGCGGCAAGGTGATCGAGGTCGAGGGCCTGAAAAAGGCCATGGGCGACAAGCTCTTGATTGAAAACCTCGATTTCGCCCTGCCCCCGGGCGGCATCGTCGGTGTGATCGGCCCGAACGGCGCCGGTAAATCCACTCTGTTCAAGATGCTGACCGGCCAGGAACAGCCCGACGAAGGCGCCATCACCTATGGCGATACCGTACAGCTGTCCTATGTCGATCAGTCGCGCGACGACTTGAACGCTGATGACACCGTGTGGGAGGCCATCACCGGCGGCGCCGAGATCATCCAGTTGGGTGACGCGCAGGTCAACAGCCGTGCCTATTGCTCGTCGTTCAACTTCAAGGGCGGCGACCAGCAGAAAAAGGTGGGCCTTCTGTCAGGCGGTGAACGCAACCGCGTGCACATGGCCCGCCTGCTGAAATCCGGCGGCAACGTGCTGCTGCTCGACGAACCGACCAACGATCTTGACGTCGAAACCCTGCGCGCCCTGGAAGACGCGCTGGTCGATTTCGCCGGCTGCGCCGTGGTCATCTCGCACGATCGTTTCTTCCTCGACCGGATTTGTACCCATATCCTGGCCTTCGAGGGCGAGGCGCATGTCGAATGGTTCGAAGGCAACTTCGAAGACTATGAAGAAGACAAGAAACGCCGCCTGGGTGCCGACGCGCTGGAACCAAAGCGGGTGAAGTTCAAGAAATTCGTGCGCTAAGCGCAGCCGCTGCAACGCAGGACAAGGAAAGGCCGGTCCCCCTTTGGGCACCGGCCTTTTTCATGGCGCTACGCCCGGGGTCACACCACCAGCGCCGTCAGCCACATCCCCAGCGCAAACACCGTGTGCGCGATCAGCCCCATTGCCCGGCCCGTCCAGGGGCGCTCGACACGTGACAAGGCCCAGCCCAGCCCCATCCCGGGGTGCAGCAGGAACCAGCCGCCGGCTATCGTGACAATCCCCCAGATCCAGACCTTCCAGAACACCGGGTCGGAAAACCACCCGATGCCCACGATCAGCGCGAACATCGCGCCATAGATCACGCCCACGCCGTAGTGCAGCAGCCATCCCAGCGCGACTTCGCCAGTCACCGGCGCGGCCTGGGCGATGTCATCGTGAAACACGCGACCGCGGAACAGGTGCCCCAGCCATCGCCCCGGATTGCCCCAGTTCGGCAGCGGCTGTCCGCCCAGCCGGTTCAGAATCACCGCCCAGAGATCCATCGCCAAAGTCCCCCCGGCACCGATCACCGCACCCAACCAGATCAGAGTCATTGTGGTCCTCCTGCGCCACGCACCATGGCCGAAAGACTTCAGTTTCGCAAACAGACGCTTGCCTCGACTCAGCAAATCTGCGATACGGCCCGCGCTACGTTACCACTATCGCCTACCTGTCTCCCTTACGGCTACAGCGCACGATCTTGCTGACTTCGCCGGGCCGCTGCACTTCCGCGAGCGGCAAAACCAAGGAGATACGGATATGGCCACTGGCACCGTGAAATGGTTCAACACCACCAAAGGCTTCGGCTTCATCGCACCTGACGAAGGCGGCAAGGACGTTTTCGTCCACATTTCGGCAGTCGAGCGTTCGGGCCTGACCGGCCTGCAGGACAACCAGAAGGTGACCTACGAGCTGCAAGCCGGCCGTGACGGCCGCGAAAGCGCCGTGAACCTGGAACTGGCCTGAGCCACCCGCCCGCATCTGCGGGCACAGGATTGAACACACAGCCGGCGGATCGCTCCGCCGGCTGTTTCCGTTCAGTTGAACGCGCAGCCGGCCTTGATGCCGAACAGGCGGAAAATGCTGGCTGCCGGGCAGAAACCGGTGATCGACGACTGGATCATGTTGAACCCGATAAAGACGGTGAACCACACGAAATAGGGCGACACCCACACGGTCAGCACCACCGACAGCAGCGTCATCACGCCTGCGAACATCATCACGGCACGGTCGAGAGTCATTTTGGCATTCCTTGGTTGCGGGAACACGCCCTCTGCGCGTTCCATTCGAAAACAAGAATATAACACCTTTGCCCCCTTCGCAAATGCGCGCCTTGCCGCTGGCGCGCCGATCTGCAACTTTCGGGCGTCCGCAACAAAGATGCTGCCATGCCCCGGATTCTGACCGTTACGCTGAACCCCGCGATCGACATTTCGACCAGCGCCGAGACTGTCCGGCCAGAGGACAAGCTGCGCTGCGCCCCCCCGGTGCTGGATGCAGGTGGCGGCGGCACCAACGTGGCCCGCGCCATTGCGCACCTTGGCGGACAGGCACAGGCCTTTGTGGCCGTGGCAGGGTTTCATGGGGCGCAATTCGTCGAACTGCTGCGCAATGACGGGGTCGACCCGGTGATTTTCGAAACCCACGGGGAAACCCGGCAAAGCCTCGCGGTGATCGACCGCGCGACCGGTCAGCAATACCGGTTCGTCATGCCGGGCCCGGACTGGACGCAGGACACCGCCGACGCCGCGCTTGATGCAATCGACGCCGCCACGCCCCATGGCGGGGTGGTGGTGCTGTCCGGCAGCCAGCCCCCCGGCGTGCCAGAGGATTTCCCGCCACGGCTTGCCGGGCGGGTCGAGGCGCGCAACGCCACGCTCGTACTGGACACCTCTGGCCCGGCCATGCAGGCGCTGATGCAAAGCGGGGCGCTGACGCGCCATGTGCTGCGGCTGGACCAGGCAGAAAGCGAGGAACTGGCCGGCAAGCCCCTGAGAACGATGGACGAGCTGGCCTCTTTCGCTCGCCATCTTGTCACCCGCAACGTCGCCGGAACCGTGATCCTTGCGCTGGGGGCCGAAGGCTCGGTTCTGGCCAATTCGGCAGGCTGCTGGCACGCCGTGACGCCGCCGGTTCCGGTGCGCAGCAAGGTGGGGGCGGGCGACAGTTTCGTCGGGGCCTTCACGCTGGCCCTGTCACAAGGCCTGCCCCCCGAACAGGCGCTGCGCCACGGCGTTGCCGCCGCCAGCGCCGCAGTGATGAGCGACGCCACCGACCTCTGCGTCAAGGCCGATGTCGACCGGCTTCTTGACAGTTGCGCCTTGCAACACCTGCCCTGCTGACCCTCGTCACTTGTAACACCCAAGGTGCACGCCATTGAAATCGACGCTGCAGGCGATGGTCGAAATCGCGTCCTTTTGCGCCTGCGTCAGCCGGTCAGAGCTGACCGGCGCCTCGATCCGTACGGTCGCGGCCCGGTTTCCGTACAAAAAGCCCAGCCAGTAGTAACTGCTGCCATTGCTGCGGTCGTCGCCGGTGCGGACGAACTTTTCGGGCTTGGTATAGGCATAGCCGACCTCGGTACCGCCGGCCCCGGCCAGCAGCGCATCGAACAGGGCGCGGTTGCCCACCCGTTCGACCACCCGCAGGCCCTGCCCTTCGTAGCTGCGGCTGCGGTCGGTTTCGACCGACAGGCGCACCGGCCAGGGTGTGGTGTGCGTCGGCAGGCTCGTCCCCGGCAGGTCGCCCCGTTCGCGCCGGATCTCGGGCAGCAGCCCGGTCAGGCTGTCCAGCGGCAAGCCCCCGGGCATCAGCACATGGTTCAGCGCCCCGGTGCCCAGTGACACGAAATTATCCGTCGCCCGCCCGCCGCGATAGCCCAGCGACGACCAGCCGCCATCCACCGGATTCTTGAACGTCAGCAACGGGATGTGCCGGTCCGACACGGCCTCCCACCGATAAAGCGCCACGCTTTGCACCGGCGCGCGCGCCCCGGACACCGGCACGCCGCAGCCCGATACGTTCAGCGGGCGATCGTCGGACGGCAGCAGGTAAACCTCGGTGCCATCCTCTGCCGTGACCCGGCCCAGATCGGACGGCCCGACGGGATCGGGGTCCGACACCGCCACGCCGTAGTGCAGCGCGTAAAGCCGGGCACAGACCTGCGCCAGTTGCGCGGTCCAGTCGCCGCCCACCCGCGCGGGCGCAAAATCCGGCAGCCGGGTGCGGGTCGCGAACAGCTCTGCCGGGGTATCGACCAGGTAAAGCTCTTCCGCGCCCATCCGAATGATCCGGTCCAGCACCAACTTGTCCACGTTGAACCGCGTCAGGTTTTCCACGATATCGGCAATCGACAGGCGCAGCCCGGTCAACAGCGCTTCAAGCTTGCCCCGCTGAATCGCCTGTTCCACCACTGCTGGCGGAAAATAGGGTGAATGGAACCCCAGCCGCGCGCCGGGCTCGATGCTGCGGTCGATATAGCGGCCGATGCCGCCAGTGGGCCAGAACGCGGTGCCGCCCAAGAACGCCATCGCGCAGGCCGACAGGCATTCGTCACCGCTTTCCACCACCGTCGCCACGATGTCGCGGCGGAACAGGTCGGCCAGCGCCACGCCTTCGGCATAGCTGCCGCCCGGGCTGTTCAGCGACAGCACGACCGCTGGCCCACCGGTGCCCGCCTCGGTGCAGGCCGGCCCGGCGCAGCGCCCGATATCGGCCCAGACCCGCGCAAATTTTTCAGCGTCGCCCTTGATGATCGGCCCGTCCAGACGCAAGTGCGGCACCGGGCTTTCCGCGCTGTATCGGTATGACACCAGCCGGATCTCTGCCGCGCCCGCCGCCGCCGCGCAAAATGCCAGGATCACTGCCAGCAGTCGTGCCATGTGGTTTCCCCCGTCGATGGCACAGCATGGCACGCCCCGGTGGTCAGGTCAGCTATGTTCTTCCTCTGCCGTCGCTGCAAGCGCCCGGTTATAGGCCTTCAACGCATCCAGGTGGAACAGCGCGCCCTGCAGGACCGGCGCATCGTCCTCCCCGGTCAAGGTGACCACCGGCAGGAACGCCACCCCGGATCTGTCGAACAGTGGCAGCGCCGTTTCCAGCGTTGCGGTGGTCTGCACATACAGCCCCTGCTCGATCATCGCCACGCAGGCCGCCTCGTCCGCCGCGCCGTCGTCGGTGGGCCGGCGCATGACCCCCTGAACCCGGAACATCGCCAGAAGATAGGCCTGCGGCCCGGCGGCAAGGTGGACGTTGCGGCGTTCCAACTGGGTCAGGAACAGCGACCGATCGACCAGACGCGACGCCAGCGCCGTGGACAATGACACCGACACCATCACCGCCAGTCCGGTCTGCCAGTCGCCGGTCAGTTCGAACACGATCAGAGTGGTCGAGATCGGTGCGCCCAGCACCGCCGCCGCCACCGCACCCATCCCCGCCAGCGCATAGAGCGTTTCCGACCCCGAAACCGTAGGCAACAGCCCCGTCGCGATCAGGCCAAAGGCCAGCCCGGTCAACGCGCCCAGCATCAGCGACGGCGAAAACACCCCGCCGCCCATGCGCCCGCCCAGCGTGATCGACACGGCGACGACCTTGAGCACCGCAAAGACCAGCGCCTCGCGCAGCACCAGTTCGCCCGTCAACGCAAGCGAGGTGGTTTCATACCCCACCCCGATGATATGCGGAAAGCCGATCGCCAGCGCCCCCAGCATCAGCCCGGCCACCGCCGGGCGCAGCCAGTGCGGCAGGTTCAAGCGCTTCTGCACCGTGTTGGCAATGTCTTCCGACCAGAACAGCGCCCGCATCATCAGCACGGCCACCAACCCGCAGACCAGACCAAGGATCAGGAAGGCGGGCAGTTCCAGGTAGAACTGCAAGGCGCCGTTTCCGGGCAGCCGAAATTCGGTCACGTCGCCAAAGGTCAGCCGGTTGATCACCGTGCCGGCGGCCGAGGCAACGACGATGGGCGCAAAGGCGTGCAGCGCGAAGTGGCGCAACACCACCTCCAACGCGAACAACGCCCCCGCGATGGGCGCGTTGAAACTGGCCGAAACGGCGGCGGCCACCGCACAGCCCAACAGGTCGCGCCCGGTGATCCCGTCGACCCGCAACAGGTTCGACACCCAACTGGCAATCATCGCGGCGATATGCACCACCGGCCCTTCGCGCCCCGACGACCCGCCGGTCGACAGCGTGATCCACGAACACAGGGCCGAGGCGATGCCGGCCCGTTTCTCGACCCGGCCATCGTTCAGCGCCGCGCCCTCGATCACGTCGGCCACGGTGCGCACCCGGCCATCGGGGGTAAAGAAATGCAGGATCACCCCAACCGCGATGCCGCCGCACACCGGGATCAGCAACACGAAATACCACGGCAGGGTGCCCGCGAAACTGGCCAGCCGGTTGACGTCGGGCGTGCCATAGACGGTGGCCTGCAACCAGGTGATCGCCATGCGAAAGATCACCGCGGCAAAGCCCGCGGCGATGCCCACCGCCAGCGCGATGAACCAGAACTGGATCTGGCTGGGCCCGCGATGGCGCAGCAGATCCCAGCCGCGCAGGAAACTGGCTTTCATCTCCTGCCATTGCTGGCGCAGAACGCTTGGATTGGATTCGGCCATGCCCTCGCCCGAAGATATCTTTCGCCTGCTGCCCCCAGCGGCTAAGTTGCCCGCCGTACCGCCAAGGAGACCCGGCCCAATGTCCATCCCTGCCGCGCTTGAGGCGCTTTCGTCATTGTTAAAGGACCGGCTCGTGCGGTCCAAGTCCGATCTGGACCTGCATGGCCGGTCAGAGACCCATTTCGCGCCCTGCCCGCCCGATGCCGTGGCCTATCCACAAACCACCGAGGAGGTGGCGGCGCTGATGCGCATCTGCACCGAACAGGGCTGCCCGGTGGTGGGCTGGGGCGCGGGCACCTCGCTCGAGGCGCAGGCGCTGGCGATCCGCGGCGGCGTGGTGGTCGATTTCGCCCGCATGAACAAGGTGCTGGAAATCCGGCCCGAGGACATGGATTGCACCGTGCAGCCCGGCATCACCCGCGAGGCGCTGAACGTGGACCTGCGCGCGACGGGGCTGTTCTTTCCGGTCGATCCCGGAGCCAATGCCAGCATCGGCGGCATGGCCATGACCCGTGCCAGCGGCACCACGGCGGTGCGCTATGGCACGATGCGCGACAACGTTCTGGGGCTCGAGGCGGTGCTGGCCGATGGCCGCGTGATCCGCACTGGGACGCGGGCGCGCAAATCCTCGGCCGGCTATGACCTGACGGGGTTGCTGGTCGGCTCGGAAGGCACGCTGGGGCTGATCACCGAACTGACCCTGCGCCTGCAGGGCCAGCCCGAGGCGGTCAGCTCCGGCGTCTGCGCCTTCGACCGGATCGAGGACGCGGTCGCGGCGGTGATGGAAACCATCCAGATGGGCATTCCCATGGCGCGGATCGAATTCGTCGATGCGGCGGCGGCGGCGGCCTTCAACGCCTATGCCGGGGACACGCTGCCCGAATGCCCGCACCTGATGATCGAATTCCACGGCTCTGACGCCGGGGTCGCCGAACAGGCCCGACGGTTCGGAGAGATCGCGGACGAGCACAACGGCAAGGGCTTTCGCTGGTCGTCGCTGGAAGAGGACCGGCGCGCGCTTTGGGCGATGCGGCACAACGGGTATTACGCGATCCTGGCGTCGAAACGCGGGGCACAGGCGCTGGTCACCGATATCTGCGTGCCGATCTCCCGGCTGGCGCAGGCGGTCGAGGAAACCCGCGCCGATATCGCCGCCTCGATCATCCCCGGACCGATCCTGGGCCATGTCGGCGACGGCAATTTCCACGCCATCCTGCTGGTCGACCCGGAACGCCCCGAAGAACTGGACGAAGCGAAACGGCTGTCGCACCGGATGGTGGAACGTGCGCTGACGCTGGGCGGCACCGCGACCGGGGAACATGGCGTGGGCGTTGGAAAGCTGGATTACATGGCGCGCGAACACGGCCAGGCCTGGGACGTGATGGGCGAGATCAAGCGCGCGCTGGACCCGCAAGGCATCCTGAACCCCGGAAAGCTGGTGCGGGGAAACTGAGGGGTTTCGGATCGGCGGTGCCGATCCGACCGGCGCGGCTGCGCCGCGTTTGGGGGCTCTGCCCCCAAACCCCCGAGGTATTTGGAAAACCAAAGACGGGACTGGGGGGCTTTCGGGGCCAGCAGGTCAGGGTTTCGGGGTCACAAGGGCGCGGGCGGCGGCGCGGGCCTCTGGCGTGATCGTGTCGCCGGCAAGCATACGGGCCAGTTCGGTTTCACGGTCTTCGGGATCGAGCGGCGTGACCGTCGAGGTGGTGACATCATCCACGACGCGCTTTTCCACGCGCCAGTGGTGATCGCCCAAAGCGGCCACCTGCGGCGAATGGGTGACGACCAGGACCTGCCCGCCGCTTGCCAGCGCCGACAGGCGACGGCCCACGGCATCGGCGGTGGCACCACCGACGCCGCGGTCGATTTCGTCGAAGATCATCGTCAGCGCAGTATCGCGGGTCTGCGCCAGGCAGACCTTCAGCGCCAGCAGGAAACGGCTGAGTTCGCCGCCCGAGGCGATCTTGTTCAGCGGGCCGGCCGGGGCGCCGGGGTTGGTGGCGACGGTAAAGGCCACCGTGTCGCGGCCCGACGGGCCGGCGGGGCCTTCGGTGACCTGGGTTTCGAACAGCGCGCGGTCCATTTTCAGCGGGGCGAGTTCGGCGGAAACCGCCGCGTCCAGCCGTTTCGCGGCGCCGTGACGCGCGGCGGTCAGCGCTGCGGCCGCGCTGTCATAGGCAGCCTCGGCCCGCGACAGGTCGCTGCGCAGCCGGGCCAGATCGGCATCACCCGCATCGAGCGCGGCGAGCCGGGCGCGCAGCGTGTCGGCCAGCGCCGCCAGTTCGTCCGGGGCGACCTGGTGCTTGCGGGCAAGGCCACGGATCGCGAACAGCCGCTCCTCGGCCAGTTCGAGCGCGCCGGGGTCGAACTGCAGCCCGTCCAGGCAGCGCTCTGCCTCTGACAGGGCCTCTCCGAGTTCGGTCATGGCGCGGTCAAGCGCGGCCAGCGCGCCGTCCAGCTGCCCTTCGGCCCGGTCGGCCACGCCGTCCAGCCAGCGCAGCGCGTCGCCCATGGCGCCCTCGGCGCCTTCGGTGCCCAGGGCCTGGCAGGCGCGGGCGATATCATCCTGGATACGTTCGGCCTGCTGCATCAGCCGACGGCGGGCGTCGAGCTCTTGTTCCTCGCCCGGTTGCGGGTCGAGCGTGTCAAGTTCCCTGACCGCGTGGCGCAGGAAATCTTCCTCGGCGCGCACGGCGTCCAGCCCGGTCTGCGCCGCCTGCAACGCCTTGCGCGCGGCCTGGGCGGTGTCCCAGGCGCTGCGGCAGGCGGCGCGTTCCGCGTCGATGCCGGCATAGGTGTCGAGGATGTCGCGGTGTCCCTTCGGGTCCAGCAGGCCCCGGTCGTCATGCTGCCCGTGCAGTTCGACCAGGACGTCCGACAGAGCGCGCAGCACGTCACCGGAGCAGCGACGGTCGTTGACCCAGGCGGTCTTGCGCCCGTCAGGGGTATTCACCCGGCGCAGGATCAGTTCGTCGCCCGCGGGCAGGCCTGCCTCGGCCAGGACCGCGTGCGCGGGATGGTCGGCCGCCAGTTCGAAGACCGCCGTCACCTCGCCCTGCGTGGCGCCCTTGCGGACCAGTTCGGCCCGGCCGCGCCAGCCCAGAACGAAGCCCAGCGAGTCGAGCAGGATCGACTTGCCCGCCCCGGTTTCCCCGGTCAGCACGTTCAGACCCGGCTGAAACGCAAGGTCCAGCCGGTCGATGATCAGCATGTCATGAATTTCTAGCGCCCGCAGCATGGGTTCACGCAGGGTGGGGGATCGCCCCACCGCCCCCTTTTACAACCACTTGCCCTTGACCATCTGGCGATAGATCTGCGCCAGCCAGTTGTCGCCCGCCGCCTTCAGTTCCAGCCCGCGCCCGGTCAACAGCTTGTAGCTGTCCTGGTACCAGTCGGTGGACTGGTAGTTGTAGCCCAGGATCGCGCCCGCTGTCTGCGCCTCGTCGGTGAGGCCCAGCGAAAGATAGGCTTCGACCAGCCGGTGCAGCGCCTCGGCGGTGTGGGTGGTGGTCTGGAAATCCTCGACCACGACGCGGAACCGGTTGATCGCCGCGCCATAGTGCTGGCGACGCAGGTAGTAGCGCCCGATTTCCATTTCCTTGGCTGCCAGATGGTCGAACGCCAGGTCGAACTTCAGGATCGACGACCGCGCGTATTCACTGTCGGGATATCGTTCGATCACCGTGCGAAGCGCCTGCAACGCCTGAAAGGTCAGACCCTGGTCGCGGCCCACTTCCTCGATCTGGTCGTAGTAGCTGAGCGCCAGAAGATACTGGGCATAGGCCGCGTCATCCTCAGCAGGGTAAAAGTCGATATACCGCTGTGCCGAGCCGCGGCTGTTGTCGTAGTCGCGATCCTGGTGATAGGCGTAGGCCTGCATGATCAGCGCGCGTTTGGCCCAGTCCGAATAGGGGTAAAGGCGTTCGATTTCCGAAAAGAAATACGCCGCCCGATCGGGCTTGCCGCGGTTCAGTTCGTATTCGCCACGTTCGAAGATCTGCTCGGCGGTGAAATTTTCCATCGGGACGCCGCCGGGGCCGAATCCCTCACGTTCACCCAAGGTGCCATTACATCCGGCCAGAAATGCCGTGATCAGAACCGCCCCGATCAGCGCTTTTCGCGATCCGACGCCTGCCATGCTTGCCCACCCTCAAGATTCCGTTGGCCCGAAAACAGGCCGCTTCCCATGGTCCTAGCACAGAAATTTCCGGGGCAAAACGCCTTAACGCTAGATATTGTGTGTCCAGTTCAGCGCAGTCAGGCGACCTGCGGAATCTCGCCACGATGAACGCCCGCTCCGGGCAGGCGCGCGGCCTGCGCCGCGTCGCATTCGGTGATGCGGAAGGCCCCAGGCGTGGCAAAAAGCTTGCGCAGCAAGGTGTTGGTCATGGCATGGCCGGCGCGGTGGCCGTCGTAATGGCCAAGGATCGGCAGGCCGGCCAGCGCCAGATCCCCCAGCGCGTCCAGCATCTTGTGGCGGACGGGTTCGTCATCGTGGCGCAAGCCGCCCGGGCTTGCGATGCGGTCGCCATCGAACACCACGGCGTTTTCGCCGGGTTTGCCGCCCAGAGCAAGGCCATGCGCCTGCATCGTGTCGACATCGGCCTGACGGCAGAACGTGCGGCTGTCACACAATTCGCGGACAAACGCGCCGTTTGACAGGTCCAGCGTCTTTTGCTGGGTGCCAATGGCGGCGTCGGGAAAGCTGATATGGAACGCCATCGTCAGGCCCAGCCCCGGCGACAAGCGGGCAAAGCCGGCATCGGTTTCGACCTCGACCGGCATCAGGATTTCCAGCGCGCGCACGCGGGCGTCCTGCGTGCGCAGGCCGCGTTGCAGAAAACTGCGGACAAAGGGAACGGCGCTGCCGTCGAGGATCGGAACCTCGGGGCCATCGATTTCGATCAGGGCGTTGTGAATGCCACACCCGGCCAGCGCCGCCATCAGGTGTTCAATGGTCGAGACAGAGGCCCCCGCCCCATTGACGATGCGGGTGCAGAGCGGAGAGCGGTCGACCACGTCCCAACGTGCCGGGATCAGGTTGTCCCCGACCAGGATATCGCTGCGTTTGAACCAGATTCCATGATTGTCCGCGGCAGGGTGCACAACCAGGCGCGCGGGCGCGCCGGAATGCAGGCCAATCCCCTGGAAGGTCACCGAAGAACGTAGTGTCGTCTGCAAATTTTCATCCCCAATCGGTTCGGGCACAGCGGCCCGATCCAAGCTAACCTTGCTTACCCAAGCCGGTCCGGGGGCTCAAATCACTCTTTGTAACCATGTGAAACAACCGCTTGGAACGCGTCGGCAGAATATTGCCAGTTTCTTAACGCGTCCCACCAAGGCATTGGTTACAAAAAGAAAAAGCCCCCTTCGAAAAGGGGGCTTCTTGCAACAATTGACGCGTCGTCAGTTCGCTTGGCGCCGCAGGAACGCGGGAATTTCGATGCGCTCCTGATCCGGGTCAGCGGCCTCTTCCGGCATCGGCCTGGGGGCCTGCGGCGCCCCGCCGGCCAGCGGCTGGCGGCGTTGAACCGGGGCTTCCTGGCCGTGACCGGTCATCCGGCCGATCAGCGAGTTGATCCCGAAACGCGGGCGATCGGCCTCGACCTCGGCCGGTTCCGGCTCTGCCTGCGGGGTGGTCCGGGCGCGGGTTGCAGCCGCCTGCAGACGCGCCATGGCCTGCGCCGACGGCGTTCCCGGTGCCGGGGCGCGCGGGGCTACGAAGGCTTCGGGCTCTGCTTCGATCGGGGTTTCCGGCGCGGGCTGATAGGCCGGCGGCGGAAGGTCGTCGTCACGCACGGTCTCGGTGTAGTGATGGGCCGCGGCTTCGCGCTGTGCGGCGATGAACGGCGGCAGGTCTTCGGCCTCGTCCACGGGCGCCGCTTCCATCGCGTCCAGCAGGCTGGGCTCTTCCACCGGGGCCTGGGCAACCGCCGTTTCAGGCTGCACCACTTCGGGTTCTGCCATCACGGGGGCTTTCAGCGGTTCTCGCAACGACCGGCGCGGCACCGGGATTTCCGTGTGCACGTCTGCGGCGTCGATCCCGGTCGCGACCACGCTGACGCGCATCACGCCTTCCATCGCATCATCCATGGTCGAGCCGACGATGATGTTGGCATCCGGGTCAACCTCTTCGCGAATGCGGTTCGCCGCCTCGTCCAGTTCGAACAGGGTCAGGTCACTGCCGCCGGTGATATTGATCAGCACGCCCTTGGCACCGCGCAGGCTGATTTCGTCCAGCAGCGGGTTGGCGATGGCTTTTTCAGCGGCCTGGATGGCACGATCTTCGCCTTCGGCTTCGCCGGTGCCCATCATGGCCTTGCCCATCTCGTCCATCACCGCGCGCACGTCCGCGAAGTCAAGGTTGATCAGACCCGGACGCACCATCAGGTCGGTCACGCCCTTGACGCCCTGGTACAGAACGTCGTCGGCCATGCTGAACGCCTCGGTGAAGGTCGTCTTTTCGTTGGCCAGCCGGAACAGGTTCTGGTTCGGAATGATGATCAGCGTATCGACGACGCGCTGCAGCGCCTCGACGCCGTCCTCGGCCTGACGCATGCGCTTGGCGCCTTCGAACTGGAACGGCTTGGTCACGACACCCACGGTCAGGACACCCAGTTCGCGGGCGGCCTGCGCGATGATCGGGGCCGCGCCGGTGCCGGTACCACCGCCCATCCCGGCGGTGATAAAGCACATGTGCGCGCCGGCCAAGTGATCAACGATCTGTTCGATGCTTTCTTCGGCCGCGGCCGCCCCGACACTGGCACGGGCGCCCGCGCCCAGCCCTTCGGTGACCTTGATGCCAAGCTGAACCTTGTTGGTGGCCTTGCCTTGTTGCAGCGCCTGTGCGTCGGTGTTCGCGACGACGAAATCCACGCCCTCAAGGTTCTTGTCGATCATGTTGTTGACGGCATTGCCGCCTGCACCGCCTACACCAAACACAGTGATACGCGGCTTGAGTTCTTCGTGCCCGGGCACCGAAAGATTCAAAGTCATCGAATACGTCCGCCTGTCGCTATTTCGGCCCGTTATCGGACCTTTCTCCGCCTATTCCCCCAAGTATTACCGATCCAACCCCGCCGCGTCACGCGAAAAAGACCCATTTTGCACCAAATATGGCCGGTTTTTGCCTATTCTTCCGGTTATTTGGCGAATCTTTCGATATGTAGCGGTTACCAGTTATCCTTGAACCAACGAAACGCCCGCTTGAGCGAGCGGACCGGATACTTGTCGTGCGGGATTTCAAAATCCCACCATTCATCTTGCGGGTGTGCCGCAAACAGGCACAGGCCTACGGCGCTGGCAAAACCGGGGCCGGTGGCGGCCTGCGGCAGCCCATGGACACGCATCGGGCGGCCCAGCCGCACCTGCTGGCCCAGCACCTTGCTGGCCAACCCGTCCAGCCCGGGGATCTGGCTTGCGCCGCCGGTCAGAACGATCTGCTGGCTTGGCAGGTGATCGAACCCGGCCGCATCCAGACGCGCACGCACCTCTTCGAGGATTTCCTCGACCCGGGGGCGCATGATGCCGATCAGTTCCGCCCGGCTGACGGTGCGACGGTCGTGTTCCCAATCGCCGGTCTCGCCACCGATCTTGATCATCTCGCTGTCGTCGCGGCCGGTGGCGACCAGCCCGCCATAGAACGTCTTGATCCGCTCTGCCGTTGCCGCGGGCACTTGCAGCCCCATCGAAATATCGCCGGTGACGTGATCGCCCCCCATGCGGACAGAGTCGGTATAGATCATGTGCTTGCGCAAGAAGACCGATACGCTGGTGGCCCCGCCGCCCATGTCGATACAGGCCGCGCCCAGTTCCTGCTCGTCCTCGACCAGCGCCGAAATCCCCGACGCATAGGCAGAGCTGGCAATCCCAGCCAGTTCAAGATCACAACGCTTGACGCAATAGGCCAGATTCTGGATCGCCTGTGCGTCGACGGTGACCATATGCATGTCGGTCGCCAGCACCTGCCCCACCTGCCCGCGCGGATCGGACAGGCCGCTGCGGTGGTCCAGCGCGAAGTTCACCGGCTGTGCGTGCAGCACTTCGCGGCTTGGGCCGAAATCCGGCACATCGCAGGCCGAAAGCACCCGCGCCACGTCCTGTTCCGTGACCGCCGGCGACGAGATGTCCACCTGCCCGGCCAGACCATAGCTGCGCGGCGCCGCGCCCGCGAAACAGGCAATCACATGATCCACCCGGATCTGCGCCATTTTCTGCGCGGCCTGCACCGCGGTGCGGATCGCCCGTTCGGTTTCCGCCATCGTCGAGATCTCGCCGAAGCGCACGCCGCGCGACCGCGTCGTTGCCGCGCCGATCACCCGGAACCCGGACTGCCCCGCCAGCGAACCGACGCCATCGTCTTCGCGCTGGTCGGTGCCGTCGAAACGCAGCACAAGGCAAGCGATTTTCGAACTGCCCACATCCAGAATGGCAATGACACCGCGCTGCATCGCCGCCTTCCGCATGTTGCGCATTGCACGCTGGGACTCGTAAAGCTCGATCATCGCTGCTTCTCTCCAACCTCAATCGCCTTGATCCGCCACATTTCCTGTTGCGCAAAGTCCGTCATACGCAGCGTCGGGCGGTGCGGCAGCCGCAGATCCACGGCCACCAGATCGCGGGACAGCATGTCCAGCGCCTGATCCAGCGCGATGACACGCTCCAATGCCTGAACCGGATTTTCGTCTGGTAGAAGGATGCGCTGATCGCGGTCCAGCACCACATCCCAGCGCCTTGCACCGACCCGCACCAGCCCGCGCAGCCGGTCGCGCAGCGGATGCGCCGCCTCGATCAGCGCCAGCGCCTCGGGCACCGCAGCGGCCACCGTGGCCTGCGCCGCCAGCGCGCGGCTGACCACCTCGGGCGAGGTCTCCTGAAGTTCGGCGCGCGCCTGCTCGCCCTCGGCCTCGGCGGCGCGCAACATCTGAAGCGCCTCGGCCGCGGCCTCGCCGATCACCTCGCCGGCCATCACCGGCAGGTTCGGCCAATCGGTACGGTTGTTGGTCGGCCCGACCAGAACGCCGTCGATGTCAATCAGTTCCAGCCCCTCGCGGCCACGCCAGATGATCACCGGAATCCGTTCTTCCACGTCGACCTGAAGCACCCCGCCGGACTTGATCCGCACAGAGGCAGACTTGACCGCATCCAGTTCGGTGATCGTATCGCGCATTTTATCCAGGTTCAGATCGAAAGAACTCACCGGAAAATACAGCGGCAGGATTTCGCGGATATCTTCCGCCACCCCATCCGACGCGCCGTCAATCGCCATCAGCTTGACCATGAATTCCGGGCGCTGTTCGATCTTGGCGCGCAGGTCGCTGACCATCATGTTCAGCTCGTCGCGATGGCTCTGGTTGGAAAACCACAGCGTGCCGCCACCAAAGGCCAGCGCAAACGGCACGCCCACCCGCAGCACCAGCCGAAACAGCGGCGTCAGCAGCAGCCGCTGCATCCTGTACGCCATCCGCGACGGCGCGGGATCGTGGCGGGTCATCTGTTGCACGATGCGTCCTCCACCATCCAGGCGCAGAACTGGCCGAAGCTCATGCCGATCATTGCCGCCTGTTCCGGCGACAGCGATGTGGGCGTCATCCCCGGCTGGGTGTTGGTTTCCAGCAGGATCAGCCCGTCCAGCCCCTTTGCCTCGTCCCAGCGAAAATCGGTGCGGCTGACACCGCGGCAGCCCAGCGCCTGATGCGCCCTCAGCGCATAGTCAAGGCAGGCGGCGGTGATCTCCTCCGGCAGGTCCGCCGGGCAGACGTGACGCGAGCCGCCCGCCTTGTACTTGGCATCGTAGTCATACCAGCCATCGGTCAGGATATCGGTCACGCCCAGCGCCCGATCGCCCATCACGGTTGCGGTCAGTTCGCGCCCCGGCACGAAGGCTTCGACCATCACCACTTCGGGCATCTGGTCGTCCAGCTGCGGCGGACCGTTGGCCACGTCGTGCACCAGGTACACACCGACCGACGAACCTTCGTTATAGGGTTTCACGACATAGGGCGGGGCCATCAGGTGGCGCGCCGCCACCTCTGCCTTGCACGCCAGAACGCTGTCCACCACCGGCAGCCCGGCGGCGCGATAGACGTTCTTGCTGCGCTCCTTGTCCATCGCCAGGGCAGAGGCCAGCACCCCGGAATGGGTATAGGGCACACCCAACCATTCCAGCAGGCCCTGCACGCAGCCATCTTCGCCCCAGCGGCCATGCAGGGCATTGAACACGACATCGGGGCAAACGGCGCCAAGACGCGCCGCAAGGTCGCGGTCCGCGTCGATTTCGACAACCTCGAATCCTTCTGCCCTCAAAGCGGCGGCGCATTCACGACCGGATACCAGCGACACCTCGCGCTCGGCCGAGGGTCCGCCCATCAGTACCGCCACTTTCGGGAGTGTCCTGCTCGACATCCCAAAACTGCCTCAAATTCCCGGGCCATCGGCCCTTATTGTTATTGATTGCAACCTGCCTGTGGTTGCCGGGCGTTTGCCGCCCTTGTCACGGCGCCGGCTCACCGACGCGGATCACTTCCCACTGTAACTCTATTCCGCTGTGTTGGAAAACCTTTTTTCGCACCTCTTCGCCCAGCCCCTCGAGGTCGGCCGCCGTGGCCCCCCCGGTGTTGACCAGGAAATTGGAATGCTTCGGGCTCATCTGTGCCCCGCCCCGTACGGCCCCCCGCATCCCGGCCTCGTCGATCACCTTCCAGGCCTTCAGCTCGTGAGTGTCGCCGGCCTGGCCGGTCGACGAAAACCCCGCCGGGTTGCGGAACGTGCTGCCCGCGGTGCGCTCCCTGGTCGGCTGGGTTTCGTCGCGCTTGCGCAACTGGTCCTCCATCCGCGCATGCAACGCGTCCGGCACGCCCCCGGGCGCCTCGAACACCGCCTCGACGAGCACCCAACCCTCGGGCAATGCGCTCTGGCGATAGGCCAGGGCCAGATCCGCCGCGGGCAACGTCACCAGATCGCCTGTCCGCGTCACCGCCGTGACCTCGACCAGCACATCGGCGACATACGATCCGTAACAGCCCGCATTCATCCGCACCGCGCCGCCGATGGCCCCGGGGATCGTGCGCAGGAAGGTCAGGTCCAGCCCCGCATCCGCCGCCTTGCGCGCCACATGCGCATCCAGCGCCGCCACGCCCGCGCGCACCCGCCCCCCCTCGACAGAGATCCCGTTGAACCCGCGCCCCATGCGGATCACCACACCGCGAATGCCGCCATCGCGCACGATCAGGTTCGACCCGACCCCCATCGGGAACACCGGCACCGACGGCTCAAGCCAGGCCAGGAAGCCCTGCAAATCCGCCACGTCCGCCGGCTGGAACAGCCAGTCCGCCGGCCCGCCCACGCGCAGCCAGGTCAGCCCGGCAAGCTCCCGGTCCGGCGTCAGTACCCCGCGCACCTCCGGCATCTCGGTCATCACAGCCCCCATTCTTCCGCAGGCCGGTCCCGAAGCCCCCCCTGCCCCATCATCTTGCTCCAAATATCCTCGGGGGAGCGCGAGGGGGCAGACAGCCCCCTCGCTTCCCGCCCAGGACACAAGGCGCGGCGCTCAGTCCGCGGGATCGTCGATCCCGTAATCTCGAAACAACCGCGCCTGCGTCAGGAAGAACGCGAAGATTGCCGCGGTCAGCCCGAAGGTCTTGAAATAGACCCAGGTCTCGGTGCTCATCGTACGCCAGATCGCCTCGTTCAGCACCGCCAGCAGGAAAAAGAAGCCCGTCAGCCGGCGGGTCAGGATCATCCAGCCTTCCTGCTTCAGCGGCATCAGCCCTTCCATGACATAGGCCAGATAGCTTTGCCCGCGCAAAAGCCCCCAGCCCAGCGTCGCCCCGAACAGCAGATAGATCATCGTCGGCTTCATCTTGAAGAACCGGTCGTCGTTCAGCCAGACCGACAGCCCGCCGAAAATCACGACCAGCACCACCGTCACCACCTGCATCCGGTTCAGGTGGCCGGTCAGCTTCCACAGGATCCCCGTCGCGATCAGCATCACCGGGATGAACCCGGCGGTGACGACGATGAACCCTTCGTAGTCGGTTCCGCCGATGGTAAAGACCCGCTCCTTGAGCCAGATATAGGCCACCAGGAAGCCCACCACCGGACCCATCTCCAGCGCGGTCTTCACAAGCGGGTTGATCGGTTTGCCTGCCATGTCGTCCTCCGTTTGCGCCTATATGGCCCTATCGCCCGCCAAGCTCAACGATGACCGCGCCTGCCGCGATCAACGCCATCAGGGCAATCCGTCGCGGCCCCACGGTTTCCTTCAGCACCAGCCAGCCGATCAGCGCGGCAAAAACGGTCGAGGTTTCGCGCAGCACCGCCGCTTCGCCGACCTTGTCCAGCCGCGTCGCCAGCATCACCGCGCCAAAGCTGGAAAACGCCACCAGCCCGCCGATCACCCCGCGCAGCATCAACGGCCCCGGCGCCGGGCGCACCGCCATGTTGCGCCAGCGCAGCGCTGCGATCACCGGCATCACCAGGCCGTCGAGCATGAAAAACCAGGCAAGAAAGGTGAACGGATCGGCGGTGGCGCGGATGCCGTAGGCGTCGATCGTGGTGTAAAGCGCCACGAACAGCCCCGTCGCCACCGCCAGCGCCAGCGCGATGCCCAGCGTGTCCCGCGCGGCTTCAAGGAACACCATGTTATAGACCGCAAGCCCGAAAATCCCCGCCAGCAGCACACCGACCCCGACCCATTGCAGCGGGGCAAAGACCTCTCCGAACAGGAAATAGGACCCGATCACGGTGAACAGCGGCCCGGTGCCGCGCACCACCGGATAGACGACGGTATAGGCCCCCTTGGAATAGGCCTGCGCCTGCAACAGCTTGTAGGCAATGTGGATCACGAAGACGACTCCGAAGATCGGCCACATGTGCGGCTCGGGGAACGGCACGACGAAAAGCGCGAAAGGCGCGGCCATCACCGCATAGCTGATGTCGATCGCGCCCCGGCTGAGCCAGGGATCGTGCCGTCCTTTCTGCAACGCGCCGAACACCGCGTGCAGGAAGGCCGCCATCAGCGCCAGCCAAAGCGCCACCTCGCGCCCCGCCTCGGTCCCTTCGAGCGAGATCAGCCACGCTGTCATGGCAAGCGCGGCGTCCGGTCAGCCGTCATGATCCAGCCCGGTCAGGGCGGCGGCGAATTCCTCGGGGTCGAACGGGGCAAGATCGTCGATCTGCTCGCCCACGCCGATGGCATGGATCGGCAGGCCAAAACGGTCGGCCAGCGACACCAGGATCCCGCCCTTGGCGGTGCCGTCAAGCTTGGTCATCACAAGGCCCGACACGTCCGCCAGCTTGCGGAAGGTTTCGACCTGGTTGATCGCGTTCTGCCCGGTGGTCGCGTCCAGCACCAGCAGGGTGTTGTGCGGCGCTTCGGGGTCTTTCTTGCGGATCACGCGCACGATCTTGGCCAGTTCCTCCATAAGGTCCTGACGGTTCTGCAACCGGCCCGCGGTGTCGATCATCAGCAGGTCCGCGCCGTCGGCCTGCGCCTTGGTCATGGCAACAAACGCCAGCGACGCCGGGTCCGATCCTTCCGGCGCGGTCAGCACCGGCACCCCGGCGCGGTCGCCCCAGACCTGCAACTGTTGCACGGCGGCGGCGCGGAACGTGTCGCCCGCGGCGATCACCACCTTCTTGCCCGCGCCACGGAACTGGCTGGCCAGCTTGCCGATGGTCGTGGTCTTGCCCGACCCGTTCACACCCACCACCAGGATCACCTGTGGCGTCTTGGGATACAGCGGCAGCGGTCGCGCCACCGGCTCCATGATCCGGGCGATTTCGCTGGCCAGCAACTGCTTGATCTCGCGGGCCGACAGTTTCCGGCCCATCCGCCCCTCGGCCATGTTGGCGGTCACCCGCAGCGCGGTATCCACGCCCATGTCCGCCGCGATCAGCAATTCCTCGAGGCTTTCCAGCATCTCGTCGTCAAGCGTGCGGCGCAGCACCGGCCCGTCTTCGCGCCGGCCCAGCAGACGGCCAAGCAGGCCGGGCCTGGCGGTTTGCTGCGCAGGGGAAGCTGCCGGCGCAGGTTCAGGAACGGGCGTCGCGGCGCTTTCGGGCTTGGGCACGGGCGCGGGCTCTGCCGCCTTCGGCGCGGGCTCCGCAACAGTCGCAGCCTCAGGCACACCCCCTGGCGCGGCCTCTAGGACCTCCGGGTCCGCCGCCGTTTCCTCACCGCCCTCTTCGACGATGGCCTCCAGCCCCTCTTCCAGCTTGGACGAGGATTTGAACAAACGGGTCTTCAGTTTGCCGAAGAAGGACATGGGCAGGCTCTTTCATGGCTGTCATGTTCACCTAATACGCAAGCCAGGAAGATGAAAGAGTGAGTTGACCCATGCCCGCCACGCGGTATCACCGGGATATGCGTGTTCTGGCCCTTTTCCTGTTCCTATGGCCGCTTCTTGTGCCGATGGCCGCAACGGCCGAACCGGACCCTGCCTGCAGCAGCGGCAAATGGGGCCAGGTCCAGTGCATCCGCGCCGATCATTTCGTCTTTGACACCTGCCAGGCGCTGGAAACCTTCGCCACGCGCCACGCGCTTGACCCCGGGTTTTTCGCCCGGCTGATCTGGCAGGAAAGCCGGTTCGACCGCAACGCGCTCAGCCACGCCGACGCGATGGGGATCGCACAGTTCATCGCCTCGACGGCCGCACGGCGGGGGCTGACGGACCCGTGGAACCCGGCACTGGCGCTGGAACATTCCGCCGAATACCTGGGGGACCTGACCCGGCGGTTCGGGAACATGGGGTTGGCGGCGGTGGCCTATAACGGGGGCGAACGCCGGGCCGAAGGGCTGGTGGCCAAGACCGGCGGGCTGGCCAGGGAAACCGTCAACTATGTCCAGATCATCACCGGGCTCAGCGCCGAAACCTGGCGCGATTCACCGCCCGAAGCCCACGATTTCCGCCTGCAACCCGACAAGCCGTTTCGGCAGGCCTGTTACGACCTGGCCCGCGACCGCCGCATCACCGCCTTCCCGACGCCGAAACCGCCCAAGCCCCGCGTCAAGCCCTGGGGCGTGCAGCTGGCCTTTGGCACCAGCAAGGACAAGGCGCGCGCCGCCTATGCCCGCAAGACGCAAAGCTGCAAGGCGCTGCTGAAAGGGGAAAAGCCCGACCTGATCCATGTGCAGAACCGCGTGTCGGGGCGCGCCGGGTTCTACATGGCACGGATCGGGCGGGACAATCGCAAGGCCGCAGGCAACCTGTGCAGCCGGCTGAAAGCCGCCGGCTGCGTCTGCACGGTGTACCAGAACGACTGAGCGTGGCTATGCCAGCCCGTCCTTGATCATCCGGTCGGCCAGTTGGGCATAGGCCATCGCCACCGGGCTGTTGGTCGCGGCAATCGGCGTGCCGCCATCCCCGGCCAGCCGGGTGTCCAGGTCGATCGGCAGGCTGGCCAGCAGCGGCACGCCCATCTTCTGCGCCTCGGCGGCCACGCCACCATGGCCGAAGATGTGCGATTCATGCCCGCAGTTGGGGCAGGTAAAGCTCGACATGTTCTCGATCAGGCCAAGGATCGGGGTTTTCAGCGTTCCGAACATGTCGATCGCCTTGCGCGCGTCCAGCAGCGCCACGTCCTGTGGCGTCGACACGACGATGGCGCCATTGATGTCGGATTTCTGGCACAGTGTCAGCTGCACGTCCCCGGTGCCCGGCGGCAGATCGACGATCAGCACGTCCAGTTCGCCCCATTGCACCTGAGTCAGCATCTGCTGCAACGCCCCCATCAGCATCGGGCCGCGCCAGATCAGCGCCTTTTCCTCGGGCAGCATCAGCCCGATCGACATCAGCGTCACGCCATGCGCGGTCAACGGGATGATCGTCTTGCCATCCGGGCTGGCGGGGCGTTTGGTCTGACCCATCATGCGGGGTTGGCTGGGGCCGTATATATCTGCGTCCAGCAGCCCCACCTTGCGGCCCGCCCGCGCAAGCGCCACGGCAAGGTTCGACGACACGGTGGATTTGCCCACCCCGCCCTTGCCGGAACCGACCGCGATGATGTGCTTGACCCCCGCCGGGCGCATCGCGCCTTCCTGCGGCTTGGGATGGCCCCCGACCTTGAGCGACGGCGGCTGTTGCGGTCGCTTTGCCGGTCCATGCGCCGTCAGCACCGCCGACACGCTGGAAACGCCCGGCACCTCGGACACGATCTTTTCCGCCGCCTGGCGCAGCGGTTCCATCTGGCGCGCGATATCGGGCGACGGTGCCTCGATCACGAATTTCACCGCGCCACCTTCGACTGTGAGCGCTCGAATCATGTCGCGGGCGACCAAATCGCTTCCGTCGGGTAAAGCGAGGCGTTTGAGGGCAGCGGTGATGTCATCGCGCGAAACGGCCATGCCGGGTCTCCTTTTATTTTCTGCTGCAATAGGTGGCACGAAGCACGGGGAACGCAAGCCCAGTAGCACAATGCAAAGAGTTTTGACCGAAAAGTCTAAATATTAAGCAGCATTGCCATGCACTTGCTGCATGGCAGAATTGCGAGCGCGGGCATTGTACAGTCGCAGCATTTGATACATCTTAAACCCAACACAGCACAACGCGGCTTCGAACACAGGACGATAACCATGGCATACGCCACCCATACCACGATTTACCAAAGCGGTTTGGTTGCCCGCTTCGCGGCGCTGACCGCATGCTGGCGCGCCGAAAGCGCGCGCCGCAAGGTCTATCGCACCACCCTGCGCGAACTGCGCAGCCTGACATCCCGCGATCTGGCCGACCTTGGCCTCAGTCGCTCCATGCTGTCCTCGCTCGCATACGAGGCAGCTTACGGAAAGTAAGATTTACGGTTTCGGTTGACCCTCTCCTCCTCCCTTGGGTCAGCCGGATAAGGCGGCGGCGCTCTCCTCCTCCCTGCGCCCCGCCTCAAGTTCCGGAACCTTCCGGTTCCCAACATGTCCAGGCGCCTCTCCTCCTCCCAATGGCGTCCGGCATGAAATGGCGGCGGTGCTCTCCTCCTCCCTGCACCGCCGCCCCGAATTCCGGGGCATCTGCCCCACCACAGATCGGGCCTCCCTCTCCTCCTCCCTGGGATGGTTCGTGACTTGAGACGGCGGTGCCCACTCCTCCTCCCGGGCACCGCCGTTTTTTCGTTTTCAGCCCCCCCAAGACCCCGAAAACCCGCGCAGAGGGGGTTTTCCCCATGCCCCCCATTGGGTACAGCGATGCGGACAGAACCCATCCCGCGTGCGAGACAGCCCCGATGACCATGGACAAGACCTTTGACGCCACATCCGCCGAGGCGCGGATCTATGAAAAATGGGAAAACAGCGGGGCCTTCGCCGCCGGGGCCAATGCCAAGCCCGGCGCCGACAGCTATTGCATCATGATCCCGCCGCCGAACGTGACCGGCAGCCTGCACATGGGCCACGCCTTCAACAACACGTTGCAGGACATCCTGATCCGCTGGAAACGGATGCAGGGCTTTGACGTGCTGTGGCAGCCCGGCACCGACCACGCGGGCATCGCCACGCAGATGGTGACCGAACGCGAAATGGCCGCCAATGGCGAACCCAGCCGCCGCGAAATGGGGCGCGAGAAATTCCTGACCCGCGTCTGGCAGCAAAAGGTCAAGTCGCGCGGCACGATCATCGGCCAGCTGAAACGCATCGGTGCCTCCTGCGACTGGTCGCGCGAGGCGTTCACCATGGGCGGCGCCGACGGCGACCCGGACGCCGGCACCGGCGCGCCCAATTTCCACGACGCCGTGATCAAGGTCTTCGTGGACATGTACAACAAGGGGCTGATCTATCGCGGCAAGCGGCTGGTCAACTGGGACCCGCATTTCGAAACCGCGATTTCCGATCTCGAGGTCGAGAACATCGAGGTCGCCGGCCACATGTGGCATTTCAAGTACCCGCTGGCGGGCGGCGCGACCTATACCTATGTCGAAAAGGACGAAGACGGGAACGTCGTGCTGTCGGAAGAGCGCGACTACATCTCGATCGCCACGACCCGGCCGGAAACCATGCTGGGCGACGGCGCGGTCGCGGTGCACCCGTCGGACGAACGCTATGCGCCCATCGTCGGCCAGCTGTGCGAAATCCCCGTGGGGCCCAAGGAACACCGCCGCCTGATCCCGATCATCACCGACGAATACCCCGATCCGACCTTCGGTTCGGGCGCGGTCAAGATCACCGGCGCGCATGACTTCAACGACTATGGCGTCGCCAAGCGCGGCGGCATCCCCTGCTATCGCCTGATGGACACCAAGGCGCAGATGCGTGCCGACGGCGCGCCCTATGCCGACGCCGCCGCCATCGCCATGGCCGTCGCCAAGGGGGAACAGACCCTGACCGAAACCGAGGTTGACGCGATCAACCTGGTCCCCGACCACCTGCGCGGGCTGGACCGGATGGAAGCGCGCACCAGGGTTGTCGCGGAAATCACCGCCGAAGGTCTGGCAGTGATGACCCGCGCCGACGATCCGCGGCTGGGCACCAAGCTGGGCGAGGACGACGACCCAGCCGCCCCGGTGCCGCTGGTCGAGGCCAAGGCGATCATGCAGCCCTTCGGCGACCGGTCCAAGGTCGTCATCGAACCGATGCTGACCGACCAGTGGTTCGTCGACGCCGCCAAGGTCGTCGGCCCGGCACTGGACGCGGTGCGCGACGGCACGGTGAAAATCCTGCCCGAGTCGGGCGAGAAAACCTATTACCACTGGCTGGAAAACATCGAGCCCTGGTGCATCAGCCGCCAACTGTGGTGGGGCCACCAGATCCCGGTCTGGTATGGCTTTGACCTGTCCGGCGAAGGCTTTACCGATGACGAAGGCGACGGCGCGCTCGACATGGTCGAAATGAACCGACTGCTGGATGCGCAACGCCTGCTGGTGGGCGACGAACGTCACCACTCTGCGGCCGATTTCGACGCGGTAACCGCCCAGTTCAACGATGTTCTGGCCACCCTGCCGACGCCCCTGAACCACGCCCGCGTGGTCGAGGTCGCGGATCGCCAGACCGCGGTGCAGATACTGGCCGAAAGTCTGGCCACCTACGAATCCACGCAAGACCCGACCACGCTGGTCTACCCGGTCTGGCGCGACCCCGACGTTCTGGACACCTGGTTCTCATCGGGCCTGTGGCCGATCGGCACGCTGGGCTGGCCGGAACAGACGCCGGAGCTTGCGAAATATTTCCCAACCAGCGTGCTGGTGACCGGGTTCGACATCCTGTTCTTCTGGGTCGCCCGGATGATGATGATGCAGCTGGCCGTGGTGAAGGAAGTGCCCTTCGACACCGTTTACCTGCACGGCCTTGTCCGCGACGCCAAGGGCAAGAAGATGTCCAAGTCGCTGGGCAACGTGGTCGACCCGCTCGAGGTGATCGACGAATACGGCGCCGATGCGCTGCGCTTCTCCTCGGCCGCGATGGCGGCGCTGGGGGGCACGCTCAAGCTCGACATGAGCCGCATCGCGGGCTATCGCAACTTTGGCACCAAGCTGTGGAACGCCGCCCGCTTTGCCGAGATGAACCATGTCTTCGATGCGCATACGATGTGCATGGATTGTGCATATGTTGTGCCTGCCAAACAGACCGTGAACAAATGGATCCTCGGCGAAACCGCGCGGGTGCGCGAAACCGTCGATGCGGCGCTTGCCGAGTTCCGGTTCAATGACGCCGCCAGCGCGCTTTACGCCTTTGTCTGGGGCAAGGTCTGCGACTGGTACCTGGAATTCTCCAAGCCGCTGTTTGACTCGGAAGATGCTGACATCGTTCAGGAAACCCGCGCCACGATGGCCTGGGTCATCGACCAGTGCCTGATCCTGTTGCACCCGATCATGCCGTTCATCACCGAAGAGCTGTGGGAAACCTTGGGCTCGCGCGAAAAGATGCTGATCCACGCTGACTGGCCCACCTATCAAGCAACTGATATCGTTGACGAAAATGCAGATCGCGAGATGAACTGGGTGATTTCGGTGATCGAAGGCGTCCGTTCCGCCCGTGCCCAGATGCACGTGCCGGCGGGGCTTTACCTGCCGATGCTGGCGACCGAAATGGACGCCGCGTCCGACGCGGCCTGGGCCAATAACGAAGCGATGATCCTGCGCCTTGCCCGGCTGGAAGGCGTCACGAAAGTCGACGCCTTTCCAAAGGGTTGCGTGACCGTCGCCGTGGGCGGCGCGACCTTTGGCCTGCCGCTGGCCGACATCATCGACGTGGGCGAGGAAAAGACCCGGCTGGAGAAGACCCTGCAAAAACTGGGCAAGGAAATCGGCGGGCTGCGCGGCCGTCTGGGCAACCCGAAGTTCGCCGAAAGCGCGCCGGAAGAGGTGGTCGAGGAAACCCGCGCCAACCTGGCCGCCCGCGAAGAGGAAGAGGCCAAGCTGAAGGAAGCCCTGGCGCGCCTGGCGGAGCTGGGCTGAGCGAGAGCCGCGGAGAGAGGGGGCGCTGCCCCCTCTTGCCCGTTCCGGGCAATTCACCCCCGGGATATTTTCGGCAAGATGATGATCAGGGGCGTATCAGCGCCGGGGTGACGCGGATGACCGTGGGCGCAGGGGAGGTGAAGGCGGTCGTGATCGCCTTGACCAGGGAGTCGAGCGTTGCCGGTTCTGCCGCGTGGGCGCCGTAGGCGCGGGCCAGCGCAAGGAAGTCGGGATTGCGGGCGACCACGGCGTTGGGCGCGATCTGGCTGGCGACCATGCTGTCTTCGATTTCGCCCAGTTTTTCGTTGTTCCACAGCAGGATCGGCAGCGGCAGGCCAAGTTCGACCGCGGTGCCCAGTTCCTGGACCGTGTACTGAAACCCGTAGTCGCCGGCGATGGCGAGCGTCGGCTTTCCCGGGCGCGCCACCGCGCCGCCGATGGCCGCGGGCAACGCGTAGCCCAGCGTGCCGAAGCCGTAGGGGTGGTGCCAGTGGCCGGGGCGCGGCATGTCCCAGACCTCTTTCGCGGCATAGGCGAACTGGGTCATGTCCGAGAAGATCATCGTGTCTTCGGGCAGTGCGGCCTGCAGCGCCTTGGCGATGGGGACGATGCCCGGACGTTCAGCATCGGTTTCGGCCTGCCAGCGGGCGCGCGTGGCGGCGATGCCCTCGGGCGGCCAGCACGGCGGGCGATCGCCGGTGCGGGCGGCGATGGCGATGGCCAGAGCGTGCAGGAAGGTCGCGGCGTCACCGTGAATACTCATGTCCCCGTCGCGCAGCGCGGCCAGGTTTTCGGGGTCGATATCGACGCGGATCATCGGGCAGTCATGGCCCGGCGCATTGCGCCAGAGATCGACCTGGGACAGTTCGGTTCCCACCGCGACAACCAGGTCGGCCTGGGCCAGAACCGCCGCGCTGTCGGGACGCGCGAGATAGGCGCCAAAGTTCTGCGGATGGTCCGGGGGCACGATGCCCCGGCCGGCGTAAGTGGTGAAGGTGGCCGCACCGGTCTGTTCTAGCAGGCGTGGCAGCGCCCCGGCCCCGCCCCTCGCACCGCCCCCCAGCAGGAAGAGCGGCCTTTCGGCGGCCAGGATCGCGGTTGCGGCAGCGGTGATCTGGTCGTGGGTGGGGTGCGGCACGCCGGTCCGGACGGGGGGCGCGGGTGCGGGATCCGCAGGCTGGCCCAGCAGGGCGATCGGCACCTGGATGTGGCAGGGGCGCGCGCGGCGCGCGGTGAAATCGCCCAGGGCGCGGTCCACCAGCGCGTAGGCGGCTTTGGCGGTGCGGGCCTCTTCCGACCAGGCGCAGACGGTTCCGGCGGCGGCGCGCTGATCGCGCATCTGGTGCAGCTGGCCGCGATGGCTGGCGGTTTCATCAAGGCAGGAGGACAGCGCCAGCACCGGCACGCTGTCGGACCAGGCCTGCCCCAATGCCGTCAGCGCATTGCACACCCCCGGCCCGGTGATCAGGTAGCAGATGCCGGGCTTGCCCGAGGCGCGGGCATAGCCATCGGCCATGAACCCCGCCCCCTGTTCATGCCGGGCCAGGACATGGGTGATGCCGGCCTCTTCGATGCCACGGTAGAGTTCGACATTGTGAACGCCGGGAATGCCGAAGATGACCTCGGTCCCGCGCTCCTTCAGCATGTGCGAGATTTGCGCGCCCAGCGGTCTTTGTGTCATCTCAGGCCCTCCAGAATCGGATCGAGAACAGTGCCAGCACCGCCAGCAATTCCAGCCGCCCCATCAGCATCGCAAAGGACATCAGCCATTTGGCCGTGTCGTTCAGCCCGGCAAAGTTGCCCGACGGGCCAACCTGATCGCCCAGGCCCGGGCCGATGTTGGCCAGCGCGGTGGCGGCGCTGGACAGGGAGGTGATGAAATCGAGACCGGTCATCGCCAGCGCCACGGAAAACAGGCCCAGAAGCACCACGAAGAAGACGAAGAACGAGATCACCGACGACATGACATCGTCGCCAATGGGGCGGCCGTCGTAGCGGGGAATGAACACGCCATGCGGGGAACGGATACGTTTCAACTGGGTGCGGATCGAGGCGAACAGCAGCTGGTAGCGGAAGATCTTGACCGAACAGGCCGTCGATCCGGCGCAGCCACCAATCAGCCCGATGAAGAAAAAGACCGAAATCAGGAACGCGCCCCATTCCATGTAGTCGACGCTGGCATAGCCGGTGCCCGAGATGATCGAGGTGATGTTGAACAGCGCCTCGCGTACCGCCTGTTCGGGATGGTGCGGGAAAATCCACAAAAGCGTGACCGTGGTGCCCACGACCAGCACCGCGATGGTCCACAGGAACCCGCGCACCTGCACGTCCTGGAACAGCGCGGTGTGATGCCCGTTCAGCATCTGAACATACCGCACGAACGGCATCGCGGCGAGCAGCATGAAAACAGAGGCCACATATTCCGCCGGACCGGAGAAGGTGCCGAAAGAGGCATCGTAATTCGAGAACCCGCCGGTCGACACCGTGGTAAACGCATGCACCGTCGCGTCGAACAGGTTCATCCCGCACAGCACGTAGGACAGCACGCAAAGCAGCGTGATGGCGACGTAGATCGTCGAGATCGACGAGGCGATCTGCGTTGCGCGGGGCAGGATCTTGCCCATGGTTTCAAAGGCTTCCGAGCGGAAAATCTGCATCCCGCCGACCCGCAGTTCAGGCAGGAACACCATGGCGACGACGATGATCCCGATGCCGCCCAGCCATTGCAGCAACCCGCGCCACAGCAGAATGCCCTTGGGCAGGTCGTCGAGTCCGGAAAACACGGTGGAGCCTGTGGTGGTCATGCCCGACATCGCCTCGAAATAGGCGTCGGTAAAGCTCGCCTCGGTCGCGCCCAGCATGAAGGGGATGGCGCCGAACACCGGCAGCGCCGCCCAGACGCCTGTGGTCAGCAGAAAGGTCTGCTGCAACGATAGCCGATCTGTCAGGCTGCTGGAGGCGGCCAGCGCGGCAAGCCCGCCGATGAACATCGTCAGGATCGAGGCTTGCAGGAAGACGTGCCATTCGCCACGCCCCTCAGCCAGGTCGACAAGGAACGGCAACAGCATGGTCGCGCCCAGCACGGCGACCAGAAGGCCGATCACATAAATGACGGGTCGCAAATCGAACATGGCCGCAGCGTTGGCCCGTCACGCGAGGCAAGTCAAGCGCCCCCTGACCGAACCCGGCCCGGCCGCCCATTGGTGCGACCCGCCGTGCCCGGCCAGGGGGCTTTGCGTGGTGCGACGAGCCTTATCCGACGTGGAACAGCGACGCGAAAAGCCGTGGATCAAGGCTGTCGTTGGCGAAGGTCGGGCCTTCGGTCAGCACCGACACCGCATCGTGGCTGTGCAGGCTTTCCTGGTGGCTGGCCAGCACGCGAAAGTCGCCGACGCGGGGATCATTGGTCAGTTGCTCGGCAAACAGCCGGGCCGCGTCCTCGACAAAAATCGGGTTGGCGGCGTTCAGTTCGGCAAAGGCCTGTTCGTCCTCGCGCTTGACCATGACCTGGGTTTCGGTCGGCACCGCGCGGCGGCACATGTCGATCACATCCTCGAACCACAGGCAGGCGCCGTCCTTCACCTCGACCGAGACGCGCGCGACGGACCGCTGCGAATGCGGCGTGGCCAGTTGCCCCCGGGTGCGGCGCGCGTGTTCGGACAGTTCCAGCGAACAGGGGCAGGTCGAGCTGTAGACGAAATCGAGATGCAGGATCTTGCGGCGTACGCCGTCGGTTTCGACCAGTTCCAGCGCGATGTCGTAATACTGATACCCCGACAAGCCAGAGCGCAGGCTGTCCACCTTGACCGGGAAGGAAAACCGCATCGCGATCCGCGCGTCGAAACTGCCAAGATCGGACTTGTAGTCGTCCAGCGCCGCCTCGATCACGCCAAAGCTGAAGGTCTTGTCGGCATGGGCATAAAAGCTACGCATGATGCGCGACATGTTGATGCCCTTCTTGTCCGCCTCAAGGCTGACGGTACCGGTCACGCTGGTTTCCAGCGTCAGATCGCCATTGTCGCGGGTGCGATACCGCACCGGCAGACGGAAGTTGGAAATGCCCACGTGCTGGATCGCGCGGTTTTCCCCCCGGATCAGCGATGACGGGCCGTTCTGCAAATCCGGCAAACCGGCCTTGTAGGCCGCATCGACGGAAAACCCGTGCGGATAGTCGCGCGACAGCAGCGGGTACCCGTCCGCCGACAACAGCCGCGCCACCGCCGGGTCAAGCGCGGCAATCTCTGAATCCTGCGCCTTGCCGGCCCACTGGCGCAGCAGCGCCAGCGCGGCCTCGGCCTCTTCCTGGCTGGGTTTGCGGTCGATCTCGGGCGTGTGCATGTTCATGTCATTGGCCCCCTTGGCCGTCTTCGTCCTACCGTACTTAGGAAACTCCGCGGGGAATTTCCATTTCTCGTAAGGTAGTACGCCAAGAACGGCATGTCGGATGACTTTTTCCCAAACGACCTGTCAGAGTCGGTCCAGCGCCTGCACAACGTCTGCCACCAGATCATCGGTGTCTTCAATCCCGACCGACAAGCGGATCAGCCCGTCCGAAATCCCCAGCCCCGCCCGCTGCTCTGGTGTCAGGCGCTGGTGCGTGGTGGTGGCCGGATGGGTCGCAATGGATTTTGCGTCGCCCAGGTTGTTGGAAATCAGGATGATCTCCAGCGCGTTGCAGAAGGCAAAGGCCGCGTCCTTGCCGCCCTTCAGTTCAAAGGCCACCATGGTGCCGCCCGCCCCAAGTTGCCGTCGCGCCAGGTCATATTGCCCAAAGCTTGGCAGCCCCGGATAGCTGACCCGCACAACCTGCGGATGGCCTTCGATCGCTGTCGCAATCGCGCCGGCACTGGCTGCCTGCGCCCTTACCCGCAGGTCCATGGTTTCCAGCCCCTTCAGCATGATCCAGGCGGTAAACGGGCTCATCGAGCCGCCCGTGTGTTTCATGTAGGGTTCGACCGTGCCGCGGATGAAATCGCGCGTTCCAAGGATCACACCGCCCAGCGCGCGCCCCTGCCCGTCGATATGCTTGGTGGCAGAGTAGACCACGACATCGGCCCCCTGCGCGATGGCATCGGAAAAGACCGGGGTCGAAAACGCATGATCGACGACCACCAGCGCGCCCGCCGCGTGCGCAATTTCGGCAACACCTGCGATATCCACCAGTTGCAGCGTCGGGTTGGCCATGGATTCGAAGAATACCGCCTTGGTTCCCGGTTTGACCGCCGCGCGCCAGGCCTCCAGATCGGTGCCGTCGACGAAATCGACCTGCACCCCGAACCGCGGCAGGATGTCCTCCAGGATATACAGACACGACCCGAACAGCGCCCGTGCGGCGACGACATGATCGCCTGCGCGCAGCACCGAAGTCAGCGCCCCGTTCACCGCCGCCATGCCCGACGCGGTGGCAAACGCATCCTCTGCCCCTTCGTAAAGCGCGATACGTTGTTCGAACATCGCCACGGTCGGGTTGCCGTAGCGGGCATAGATGTATTCATCCGGCCCCGATTTCAGGAACCGCGCCTCGGCCTGCTCTGCGCTGTCATAGGCAAAGCCCTGCGTCAGGAAAATCGCTTCGCTCAGTTCACCCCACTGGCTGCGCTTGGTGCCGCCGTGGACAAGGTTCGTGCGCTTGCCGCGTTTCGTCATGGTCGTACCCTCCGGGCCGCCCCTTTCGGCCCATCAAAAAAGCCCCGTCCGGCCAAGCGAAAGGGGCTTTCGTCTGACCTCTTTAGCGGCATGTTTTCCGACAGGTTCCCCTGCCGAGTGGCCCGCAATCCGGTAACAAATCGCCACGTGCGCCTGCGATAAGCCGTCGCAGGCAACAGGTCAAGCCGTCATCGTCGCGTCACCTTGGCGTCACCTGTTCGCAGAATTGCCGGTGTAGGCAGTCCCCAATCACAGGCCAGCGGGGGCGAAAATGGCAGTGATCCAGGTCTCAAGCGGGCCGGACGGCCCGATGCCGTTCACGACGTCAGAGCGCCTTTCGCACACGCTGCAACGGGGGCTCGCACCGACACGCGGTCCGGTCACGGTGATGATTCATGGTTACCGCTACGGCCCCGGGGCGGGGGGGGATTGTCCCCATCGTGCCCTGTTCGACCCGACAGGCACGCTGGCGCCTGTCCGCGGCCAAAGCTGGGCACGCAAGCTCGGGCTCGATGCCCCTGATCGCCTCGGGATCGGCTTTGGCTGGAACGGGCTGTCGACGCTGCCACAGGCGTTCGTGCAGGCAGGCCAGGCGGGCGCCAATCTTGCACGGCTGGTGCGCCTGATCCGCCAGTTGGCCCCGGACCGGCAAATCCAGCTGATCGGCCATTCCATGGGCGCGCGCGTTGCACTGGCCGCGCTGCCGGCACTCGGCCCCGAGGATGTCGGCCGGATCGTCCTGCTGACCGGCGCAGAGTTCACCCAAACCGCCCGCGCCGCGCTGACAAGCCCGGCCGGACGCAGCGCGACGGTTCTCAACGTCACCAGCCGCGAAAACGACCTGTTCGATTTTCTGACCGAATGCCTGTTGCCCGCGCCGGCGCGCGGCGACCGGGTCATCGGGGCGGGTCTGGCAGCGCCAAACGTCATTGACCTGCAACTCGACCATCGCGACGCGCTCCACGCCCTCAGGCGCCTGGGCTTTGCCATCCCGGCCGAACCGAAACGCATCTGCCACTGGTCGACCTATCTGCGCGACGGGGTTTTCCCGCTCTACCGCGCGTTCCTGGACGATGACCTGCCGGCGGCGCTGCTGCGGGCGGCGCTGCCGGACAGCCACGACCCGCGCTGGTCACGCCTGTTGCCACACCTGCCCGCCCCGCCAGCCTTGCCGTTTCGTCCGAAACCGACATGATGGGCGAAAAGTCCAGCAAGGCGCAGCCCATGACCCAACCCATCGATCTGTATTACTGGCCCACGCCGAACGGCTGGAAAATCTCCATCGCGCTCGAGGAAATGGGCCTGCCCTACACGCTGCATCCGGTTGCCATCGGCAAGGACGAACAGTTTGCACCCGATTTCCTCAAGGTTTCCCCGAACAACAAGATCCCCGCGATCATCGATCCCGACGGCCCCGGCGGCCAGCCGATCTCGATCTTCGAATCCGGCGCCATCCTGAACTACCTTGCCCGCAAAACCGGACAATTCGGTGCCAGCGATGCCCGCCACCAGGTCGAGATTGACCAATGGCTGATGTGGCAGATGGGCGGCGTCGGCCCGATGGCGGGGCAAGCCCACCACTTCCTGAAATACGCCCCCGAAGACCTGCCCTACGCCAGGCAGCGCTACGTCAACGAAGTCGCGCGGCTCTACCGGGTCCTCGACAACCGCCTCTCCGACCGCCGCTTCATTGCCGGCGACGCCTTCACCATCGCTGACATGGCGACCTGGCCCTGGGCCTCGCTTTGGGAAGGGCAGAACCAGACCCTGGACGACAAGCCCCACCTCGCCCGCTGGCTGGAAGAGGTCTTTGCCCGCCCCGGCGTTCAACGCGGCCGCGCGGTGATGAAAGATCGCCGCAACGACCCGAAACCGGACCGTTACGGCAAACGCCTCTGACCCTTTCATCTTTCCCGAAATACTCCGGGGGTCCGGGGGCAGCGCCCCCGCAGCCGCCGCAGGCGGCTCACGCAGCTGTCAGAACGGCACGTCATCCGCCCCGACAAGGAACCGCGCGACAACCTTCTTGGTGCCGGCCTTTTCGAATGCGACTTCCAGCTTGTCGCCCTCGATCCCGATGATGACGCCATAGCCGAATTTCTGGTGGAACACGCGCTCGCCCATCTCGAAGGCCGAGGCGGCGGTGATGTCGATCACCGACCCCTTGCTTTCGCGCGGCTGACTGACCGGGCGGTCGGCGACCCGCGCCTGCATCCGTTTCCAGCCCGGCGAGTTGTAGACATTGGCCTCGGCCACCCGCGCCTCGATCCCGCTGGCCACCCCACCGCCCATGCCCGCCGCGCCATAGCCGCCGCCATAAAGCCCCGGGGGCGTCAGCACCTCGACGTGCTCGGCGGGCAGTTCGTCGATGAACCGTGACGGCAAAGACGATTGCCACTGGCCGAACACCCGGCGGTTGGCGGCGAAGGAAATCGTGCAGACCTCCTCGGCCCGCGTGATACCGACATAGGCCAACCGCCGCTCTTCCTCCAACCCCTTGACGCCGCTTTCATCCATGCTGCGCTGCGACGGGAACAGGCCGTCCTCCCAACCCGGCAGGAAGACGGCGGGAAATTCCAGCCCCTTGGCCGCGTGCAGGGTCATGATGCTGACCTTGGCGCCGCCGTCGTCGGTTTCATTGTCCATGACCAGACTGACATGTTCCAGGAAGCCTTGCAGGTTCTCGAAATTCTCCAGCGCCTTGACCAGTTCCTTGAGGTTTTCCAGCCGGCCCGGTGCCTCGGGCGTCTTGTCGTTCTGCCACATCTCGGTATAGCCGGATTCGTCCAGGACGATCTCGGCCAGGTCCATGTGGCTGGTCCCGGCATCGCCGGTCATCCGGCCCCAGCGGGCCAGATCGACGATCAGCTTGCCCAGCTCCTTGGCCCCCTTGCCCTTGATCAGCCCCTGTTCGACAGCCAGCGCCGCCCCGTCGACAAGGCTGACGCCATTGGCGCGGGCCACGGTCTGGATGGTCTGCTGCGCCTTGTCGCCCAGCCCGCGTTTCGGGGTATTGACGATGCGTTCGAACGCCAGGTCGTCGCTCGGCGACACCACCAGCCGGAAATAGGCCATGGCATCGCGGATCTCCATCCGCTCGTAAAACCGAGGACCGCCGATCACCTTGTAAGGCAGGCCGATGGTCAGGAACCGGTCTTCGAAGGCGCGCATCTGGTGTGACGCACGGACAAGGATCGCCATGTCATCCAGCGACATCGGGCGCAGACCGCGGCTGCCCGATTGCATCGCCTCGATCTCGTCGCCGATCCAGCGCGCTTCTTCCTCGCCATCCCAATGGCCGATCAAGCGGACCTTCTCGCCCTCTTCCGCCTCGGTCCAGAGCGTCTTGCCAAGGCGCCCCTTGTTGCCCGCGATCACGCCGGACGCAGCCGCAAGGATATGCGGGGTCGAGCGGTAATTCTGTTCCAGCCGCACCACATGGGCGCCTTCGAAATCCTTTTCGAACCGCAGGATGTTGCCGACCTCGGCGCCGCGCCAGCCATAGATCGACTGGTCGTCGTCGCCGACGCAACAGATGTTGCGGTGCCCGCCCGCAAGCAGCCGCAGCCACAGGTACTGCGCCACGTTGGTGTCCTGGTATTCGTCGACCAGGATATACCGGAACCAGCGCTGGTAATTCTGCAAGATGTCCGGGTGGGTCTGGAAGATCGTGACCACATGCAGCAGCAGGTCGCCGAAATCAGCGGCATTCAGGTCTTTCAGCCGCTGCTGGTATTCGGCGTAAAGCTTCGGCGCCTGGTGGTTATAGGCGCTGGCATCGGCGGTGGGCACGCGGTCGGGCGTGATAGCGCGGTTCTTCCAGCCGTCGATCAGGCTGGCCAGTTGCCGCGCGGGCCAGCGCTTGTCGTCGATCCCCGCCGCCTGCACCAGTTGTTTCAGCAGGCGCAGCTGGTCATCGGTGTCGAGGATGGTGAAATTCGATTTCAGCCCCACCAGTTCGGCATGGCGGCGCAGCAGTTTCACGCAGATCGAATGGAAGGTGCCGAGCCAGGGCATGCCTTCGACGGTTTCGCCCAGCATCCGGCCGACGCGCATCTTCATTTCGCGTGCAGCCTTGTTGGTGAAGGTCACGGCCAGGATTTCGTTGGGCCGCGCCCGGCCGGTGTTCAGCAGGTGCACGATCCGCGCGGTCAGCGCCTTGGTCTTGCCCGTCCCCGCCCCCGCCAGCATCAGCACCGGGCCGTCGAGCGTTTCGACCGCCTGTCGCTGCGCCGGGTTCAGCTCGTCCAGATAGGGGGCGGGCCGCGCGGCCATGGCGCGGGCGGAGAGGGAGGCGGACTCGAAGGCGTCCATTTCGTCGAAGGTGCTCATGGCGTCAGACTAGCCTGTTTGGGACCCGAGTTAAAGAATTGTTCACACTCTGTTCCGTTTGGCCCGGTATCGGATCGCTTGCGCGGTCCGACCGGTGGGGGGGGGGGGGGGCCACCCCCCCCCCCCCCCCCGTGCGCCCTCGTCACAAATGAAACGTGAGGCCTCTGACATGACCATCAAACTTCATTGCTTCGGGGAATCCGGAAA
>NZ_JAYLLH010000016.1:0-99902 GCF_035818635.1 Mesobacterium hydrothermale
CGTTTGGCGGGCAGACCCCAACGACATCATCGCCGCAAGAAATCGAGGGTTCCAAATGTTGGATTCAATCCACTAGGGCAAGGTTTCGTTCCGTCAAAAAAAACCGGGCTAAAAAGCCCGGTTTCAGGTGGCTAAAGGCGCCGGTGCTCCAGGAAACGCGCGAACAGGACGGAGCACCGGCGCTGACCCTGCGGCGGTTGCCCGCCGCAGGGAAACTCAGTTTTTATTCGCCACCGCCAAGACTATGGACATAGCTGGCAACAGCGCGGATTTCCCACTCTTCCAACTGGGCCCCGCCCATCGGCGGCATGATGCCGTAACGGGCGTTGTTCACGGTTTCCATCAGGGTGTCGTAGTCCCCACCGTAGAGCCAGATGGCATCTGCGAGGTTCGGCGCACCCTGGATACGGTCACCTGTGCCGTCTTCGGCGTGGCAAGAGGCGCAGTTCTCTTCATAGACAACCTGGCCCTCTTCCACCTTGGACGCATCCTTGGGCGCTTCGGACAGCGACATGACGTAGTTCACGACAGCGTCGATCTGTTCCGGCTCAAGCAGTTCGTCCCGACCGAAGGCCGGCATGGCTGACTGGCGGATATAGTCCACGTCGGTGTCTTCGTTCCGGATACCGGCGGTGACGGTGTAGTGGATGTCTTCAAGCGACCCACCCCACAGCCAATCGTCGTCCAGCAGGTTCGGGTAGCCCTTGTTCCCTGCTGCACCGGAACCGTGGCACTGTGCGCACCAGGACCGGAACACGGCGGCACCGGCATTCAGTGCATAGCTGTGCAGTTCCGGATCGGCTTCGATCTCGGTCAGCTCGACCGAAGCCAGCTTTTCGTTGATCGGCGCCAGCTTGGCTTCCTGGGTTGCAATCTCCTCGGCGACGTCGCCGCGGGTGGACCAACCCAGCACACCGGCCGTTGCGGTCTTGATGCCCGGCCATGCGGGATAGGCGATGGTGTAGCCAATCCCCCAAACGATGCAGAGATAGAAGATGTACAGCCACCATTTCGGCAGAGGCTTGTTGTATTCCTCGATCCCATCCCACGAATGGCCCGTGGTCTCGTAGTCGTGACCTGGCTTGATCTTCATTTTGGACTTGTCGTCACTCATTTTCCCGGCCTCCTCAATCCGCGGCGGGTTTGTCATCGTGCCGGAACGGGATGTTGGACACATCCTTGTACGTCTTGCTGCTGCCCGGCCGGAAGGCGAAGATCACCACACCGACAAAAAAGGCAAACAGGGCAAGAAGCATCCAGCTGTCAGCGAAGTGTCTCAGGAACGTATAGGTTTCCATATCGCCCCCTTAACGGCTCGCATCCGGCGTGAAGGTCGAGAAGTCGACCAACGTACCCAGCATTTGCAGATAGGCGATCAGAGCGTCCGCTTCCGAGATGCCCGGCTGGCCATCGAAGTTGCGAACGTTGATGTCTTCGCCATAGCGCTCCAGCAGACCGTCGTAGTCGCCTTCGGGGTCTGCTTGTGCGGCGAAGTCTTCCTGACCGTTTTCGAGCATTTCATCGGTGTAAGGCACACCCAGGAAACGGTGCGTCGACATGACATCCTCAATATATTCGCCGTCGATCAGACGGGCTTCGAGGAAGCCATATTTCGGCATCACCGACTCGGGCACGACGGACTGCGGGTTCCGCAGGTGGTCGACATGCCAGTCGTCGGAATACCGACCGCCCAGACGGGCCAGGTCCGGCCCGGTCCGCTTGGAGCCCCACTGGAACGGGTGGTCGTACATCGACTCCGCTGCCAGCGAGTAGTGGCCATAACGCTCGACCTCGTCGCGCATCGGGCGCACCATCTGGCTGTGGCAGACATAGCAGCCCTCACGGACATAGATGTCACGGCCTGCCAGTTCCAGCGGCGTATAGGGGCGCATACCTTCAACTTTCTCGATCGTATTGTCGAGGTAGAAGAGCGGCACGATCTGCACCAGACCACCGATGGTCACGACGAAGAAGGCGAAGATCGTGAGAAGCGTGATGTTCTTCTCAAGGATCTTGTGCTTATCAAGAATACCCATTTTCCAAGCCCTCCTTATTCGGCCGGAGTGGCATGAGCGGCAGCGGTGTCGGCTTCAACAGCCGGCGAGCGCTTCACCGTCATCCACAGGTTGTAGCACATGATCAGCGCGCCAGTGACGTAAAGACCACCACCCATCGCACGGACAACATACATCGGGAACTTGGCTGCCACGGTGTCGGCAAAGGCATTCACAAGGAAGCCGTTGGCGTCGACTTCGCGCCACATCAGACCTTCCATGATGCCGGTCACCCACATCGAAGCGGCGTAGAGCACGATACCGATGGTCGCCAGCCAGAAGTGCCAGGACACCATCGAAAGGCTGTACAGACGCTCACGGTTCCAAAGGCGCGGGGTGAGGTAGTACAGGGCACCAAAGGTGATCATGCCGTTCCAGCCGAGCGCACCGGAGTGCACGTGACCAATGGTCCAGTCGGTGTAGTGCGACAGCGAGTTCACCGCGCGGATCGACATCATCGGGCCTTCGAAGGTCGACATGCCATAGAAGCCGACCGAGATCACCAGCATCCGGATGATCGGGTCAGTGCGCAGCTTGTCCCAGGCACCCGACAGGGTCATCAGGCCGTTGATCATGCCACCCCAGGACGGCATCCACAGCACGATCGAGAACACCATGCCCAGGGTCGACGCCCAGTCAGGCAGCGCGGTGTAGTGCAGGTGGTGCGGACCGGCCCAGATGTAGATGAAGATCAGCGCCCAGAAGTGGATGATCGACAACTTGTACGAAAACACCGGACGTTCGGCTTGTTTCGGGATGAAATAGTACATCATGCCCAGGAAGCCTGCGGTCAGGAAGAAGCCCACCGCGTTGTGGCCGTACCACCACTGGGTCATGGCGTCCTGCACGCCCGAGAAGACCTGAACCGACTTGGACCCCCAGATCGACACCGGGATCGAAAGGTTGTTGAACACGTGCAGCATGGCGACGGTGACAATGAAGGACAGGTAGAACCAGTTGGCCACGTAGATGTGGGGTTCTTTCCGCTTCACGATGGTGCCGATGAACACGGCCAGATAGGCAAGCCAGACGATGGTCAGCCACCAGTCAACGTACCATTCAGGTTCTGCGTATTCCTTGGACTGGGTTGCGCCCAGAAGGTAGCCGGTTGCAGCCAGCACGATCACAAGCTGATAGCCCCAGAACACGAACCATGCCAGGTTGCCGCCCCAAAGACGGGCTGCCGAGGTGCGCTGCACCACGTAGAACGAGGTGGCGATCAACGCGTTCCCGCCAAAGGCGAAAATCACGGCGCTGGTGTGCAGCGGCCGCAGACGCCCGAAGTTGGCATAGCCCTGCGCCCAATCAAAGTTGAGCGACGGGAAGGCCAGCTGGCTGGCGATGAACGTCCCGGCCGCGAAACCGACCACGCCCCAGAAGGCAGTGGCGATCACGCCGGCACGAACGACGCCGTCCAGATAGCTTTTTTGCAGCTCCGCAGCCGGAACCGGTTCGTCCGTGCGTCGCAGTGTCCAGATAAACAGCCCACCGGCCACGAGCATCACAATGATGGCGTGGACCATATAGGCCATATCGCGCGCGTAATTGGCTGCCATCATTGCGAATAGCGTAACCAAACCAAGCGCGATCAGCTTGATATAATTCAACATTTTTCGTCCCTTCGTCTGACCCGCACGATTCGTGGTCCGCGCAGGCGGTTTTAGACTGGCAGTTTAATGCGATGATCGGTCTGCCCTATCCTTGATCTGCATCAAGGCTTTGGGGTGTGCGCTTTGACCCGCGTCAAAGTGTAGTAGGGAATCTGCATTTAATGTGCAAAGAGGAACCGACTGCAAAGGAGCCAAACATGGCTTACAAGACGCTGCTGACCGTGGTCACTGACCCCAAGTTACTGAAAAGCACGATCAACCACGCATCCACAGTCGCTTTGGCGATGGATGCGCATCTGGATGTTTTGTGTTTCGGCGTCGATCGCACACAGACCGGATATTACTACGCCGGCGCGAATGCGATGGTGCTGCAGGAAACCCTGTCCCGCGCCACCGAAGACGCCAAGAAACTGGCTGAGGAAGCGCGCGAACAGCTGGACCGCTCGGGGTGCCGCTGGTCGCTGGAAGAGGGCGTGGCACAACTGGCGGATATCGGTCGCCATGTCGCGGGCCGTGCGCGGTTTGCCGATCTGACGATCCTGCCCAAGCCCTATGGCGGCGGTCACGGAGTCGAACTGGAACCGGTGATCGAAGGCGCGATGTTCGAAGGCCAGTGCCCGGTTCTGGTGGTGCCTGATGACGTGGTGCCCGAAAGTGCCCCGAAGCGGGTTGTCGTCGGCTGGAACGAAAGCGCCGAGGCCCTGACTGCGGTGCGCGCCGCGCTGCCGCTGCTGAAAGTGGCCGATCGTGTGCACGTCGTGGTCATCGACCCGCCGCAGCATGGCCCCAACCGGTCCGACCCCGGTGGCCAGCTGTCGCAATTCCTGGCTCGTCATGGCGTCAAGGCAGAGGTGGACGTGTTGTCCAAGACCTTGCCGAAAATCTCTGACGTGATGTGCCGCCATGTCGAAGATGTGGACGCGGACATGATGGTGATGGGGGCCTATGGTCATTCCCGGTTCCGCGAAGCGATTCTTGGCGGGGCCACCCGCAACATGCTGGAAAACGCCAAGCTTCCGGTGTTCATGGCGCACTGAGCTGCGAGTCTTGTGAAAGAACAAAGGCGGGCCGAGGCCCGCCTTTTGTGTGTTCAGGGTCCTGCGTCCCAGCCCGTCAGGCGAACATGCCACCGTCGGCATCGTCGCCGGCTTCGTCCAGCAGACGGTTGAAATCGGGGACGGTGACGTGGCGCTTGCCTTCCAGAGAGATGACGCCGTCCTTGCGGAGTGCCGAGATCTGGCGGCTGACCGTTTCCAGCGTCAGGCCAAGATAGTCGGCCATCGCTTCGCGGGTCAGCGGCAGGTCGAACACCAGCGGCCCGTCAATCGTATTCAGCTTGAGCGACGCATCGCGCCGGGCGATGATCGTCAGCAGAGAGGCGATTTTCTCGCGCGCGGTCTTGCGCCCGAGGACCAGCATCCATTCGCGCGCCGCATCCAGTTCGTCCAGGGTCATTTCCAGCAACCGTTGGGCAATGTGCGGTGTCCGCGACATCATTTCTTCGAACGGAGTCTTGCGGAAACAGCACATCACCATGTCTGTGGTCGCCACCACGTCGTAGGCTGCGGTATTGCGGCCGGGACGCCCGACAAAGTCGCTGGGCAGCAACAGGCCGACCATCTGGGTGCGGCCGTCTTCCATGGTTTGCGTCAGCGTGGCGATGCCCGACACCACGGACCCGACAAAATCCATTCGGTCGCCAGACCAGATAACGGTCTGACCCGCTTCGAACTTGCGGTAATACTTGATCTCTTCCAGTCGCTCGAGCTCATCGCTCTCGCACCGGGCACAGACCGCTCGGTGACGGATCGGGCAATCCTGGCACTCTTGCGTGATGGCTAAGGATCGTTCGTTCAGCATTTTCAATCTTCGGTGTTGATCTGGGTCAATGTCGCGCTTGCCTGACCCTCATAAGTCTACGCGCATGGTGACGCGAACACAACTTTCTCGGCTGGGTCTCTTTGACGCCAAAGTGCCAAGGTACACCAGCTATCCGACTGCCCCGCATTTTTCCGATGCCGTAGGGGCATCTGAATTTGCGTCTTGGATCGAAGCCGTTCCAGAAAACGGCACGATATCCCTATATTTACATGTACCTTTTTGCCGGCGCCTGTGCTGGTTTTGCGCCTGCCGCACGCAAGGGACCCAAACCGCCGCGCCTGTGGCGGCCTATGTCGAGACCTTGAAAACGGAATTGGCGTTGCTGAAAAGGCACTTGCCAAGTGGCGTCAAACTGTCACGCCTGCACTGGGGCGGGGGTACGCCGACGCTTTTGACCCCGGATCTGATGCGCGATCTTACATCTGCGATTCGCAATGTGGCAGAGTTCGCTGAGAATGCAGAGTTTTCCGTCGAGATCGATCCGAACGAAGTGGACGGCGAGCGGCTGGATGTTCTGGCCGCCGCGGGGATGAACCGCGCGTCGATCGGGATTCAGGATTTCGACCAGGAAATCCAGCAAGTGATCGGCCGAATCCAAGGCTATGACATCACCAAGCGTGCGGTCGACCTGATCCGCGACAGGGGTGTGCACAGCCTGAACGCCGATATTCTTTATGGGCTGCCGCATCAAAGCCGGGCCCGGATCACCGAATCTGTGCAAAAGCTTCTGTCGCTGGCGCCCGACCGGGTCGCGCTTTACGGCTATGCGCATGTTCCATGGATGGCAAAGCGTCAGCAGATGATCCCGACGGACGCGCTGCCGACGCCGACCGAACGGCTGGACCTGTTCGAAACCGCGCGCCGCCTGTTCCTGTGGGACAATTACGCCGAAATCGGCATCGACCATTTCGCGATCAAGGGCGACGGGCTGGAAGTGGCGCAACGCAACGGCACGTTGCGGCGGAATTTCCAGGGCTATACCGACGATACCTCTGATGTTCTGATCGGGCTTGGGGCGTCCTCGATTTCGAAGTTCCCGCAAGGCTATGCACAGAACGCGCCCAGCACGTCAGCGTATACAACCGCGGTCCGCGAGGGGCGGTTCTCGACCACCAAAGGCCACGCGTTCGGCGGCGATGATGCGTTGCGAGCACGTTTGATCGAGGCGCTGATGTGCGATTTCAGCGTGTCGACGGCAGAGATCACCCGCGACTACGACATTTCGCCTGCCAAGCTGACGGCGATGTTCAACGAGGCGAACAGCAACTTCGAAAACCTGCTGACGGTGACCGATGCCGGGCTGTTCATCCCGCCCGAGGCGCGCCCGTTGACCCGGATGATCGCGCGGGTGTTCGACGCCTACGACCTGAGCCGTGCCGGCCACAGCTCTGCCATCTAAGCCGGATGCAGGCGTTGCTTTGACAAAAAACTTGCCAGGCGCAGGGCTTATGCGCCTGGTGTTTCGAACGCTGCCGCCAGCAACGTGCGGGTATATGTGCTTTGCGGGTTTGCAAATACGCTTTCGGCGTCGCCAGCTTCGACCACATCGCCCTGTTTCATCACGATCAGCTTGTGGCTCATCGCGCGCACGACCTTGAGGTCGTGGCTGATGAAAAGATAAGCCAGGTCGTGCTTGCGTTGCAGATCGCGCAGCAGGTTCACGATCTGGACCTGAACCGTCATGTCCAGCGCGCTGGTCGGTTCGTCGAGGACCACCAAACGGGGCCGTAGAACCATCGCGCGGGCAATCGCGATCCTCTGACGCTGGCCACCGGAAAATTCATGTGGATAGCGGTGCATCATTGCCGGGTCCAGCCCGACCTCGGTCATGACTTCCTCGACCAGCGTGCGAAACGGGCGACCGTCGGGGCTGCCGTGCACGTTCAGGCCTTCGGCGATGATCTGTTCGCAGGTCATCCGCGGGCTGAGCGAGCCATAGGGATCCTGAAACACGATCTGCATCTCGTTGCGCAAGCGGCGCAGTTGCCGGGTTTTCCAGTTGCGAATATCGGATCCGCGAAAGGTGATCTTGCCGTCGGAGTGGATCAGCCGCATGATCGCCAGCGCCAGCGTCGTCTTGCCTGACCCGGATTCACCTACGATCCCAAGCGTTTCGCCCGCGCGCACAGACAGATTGGCCTCGTTCACGGCTTTGACATAGCCCACGGTTTTTTTCAGAAACCCGCGCTGGATCGGGAACCAGATGCGCAGGTTTTCCGTCATCACCACGTCTTCTGCGCCCGGACGTACCGGCTCGGGGTGGCCCGTGCTTTCGGCGCTCAGCAACATCTGGGTATAGGGGTGCTGCGGGTTTGCAAATACGGTTTCGGTCGGCCCTGTTTCGACGATTTCCCCGTTTTTCATGACGCAGACCCTGTCCGCGATGCGGCGCACGATGCCCAGGTCGTGCGTGATGAACAAAAGGCTCATATCCTCGGACTGCTTCAGCTCTGCCAGAAGTTCGAGGATCTGGGCCTGGATCGTCACGTCCAGCGCGGTGGTCGGTTCATCGGCGATCAGCAGGTCCGGCCCGTTGGCCAGGGCCATGGCAATCATCACCCGCTGGCGCTGCCCGCCCGACAATTGATGCGGATACGCGCCCAGCCGGGTTTCAGGGTCGCGGATGCCGACCTTGGTCAGAAGTTCGAGGATTCGTGCCCGCGCCGCGTCACCTGTCAGCCCTTGGTGCAGCGCAAGGCTTTCGCCCAGCTGCTTTTCCAGCGTGTGCAGAGGATTGAGGGAGGTCATCGGCTCTTGGAAGATGAAACTGATGTCGTTGCCGCGCACCTTGCGCAACACAGACTCGTTCGCGCCGATCATCTCTTCGCCGTTATATAGCACCGATCCCCCGACTTCGGCGGAATCCCCCAACAGTGACACGGTCGAAAGCGCCGTCACCGACTTACCGGACCCGGATTCGCCCACCAGTGCGACGGTCTCCCCCCGCCCGACATTGAAGGACACGCCCTTGACGGCTTGCGTGACCCGGCCGTCCTGCCGGAAACCGACCGTCAGGTTGCGCACCTCCAGCGTTGCACTCATGAAAACGTCTTTCTCGGGTCAAAGGCATCGCGCACGCCTTCGAAGATGAAGACCAGCAGCGAAAGCATGATGGCGAAGACGAAGAAGGCGGTGAAACCCAGCCACGGCGCCTGAAGGTTCTGTTTTGCCTGCAAGGTCAGTTCCCCAAGCGACGGGGCCGATGATGGCAGGCCGAAGCCCAGGAAATCCAGGCCCGCCAGCGTGCTGATCGTGCCGGTTACGATGAACGGCATGAAGGTTAGCGTTGCGACCATGGCGTTGGGCAACATGTGGCGGAACATGATGGTCCAGTTGCTGACCCCCAGCGCCTTGGCCGCACGCACGTATTCCAGGTTCCGTGCGCGCAGAAATTCTGCCCGCACCACGCCCACCAGCGCGGTCCAGCCAAAGAGGATGGTGAGTATGATCAAAAGCCAGAAACTGCGCCCCAGGATCGCGAACATGATGATGATGACATAGAGCGACGGTGTGGCGCCCCAGATTTCGATCACCCGTTGGAAAATCAGATCCAGCAAGCCGCCGAAATAGCCCTGCAGCGCGCCCGCGATGATGCCGATCACGCTGGCGCAGATCGTCACGATCAGGGTGAAAACGATGGACAGGCGGAAGCCATAGATCACCCGCGCAACCACGTCACGCTTGGTGTCATCGGTGCCCAGCCAGTTCTGGGCATTCGGGGGCAGGGGGGCCGCGCCGGGGCGATCCACCGGGGTCTTGTAGTTGTAAGGTATGGGGGGCCAAAGCGCCCAGCCTTTGTAAAATCCGCCCGGTGGCGAAATGCCGTTGTCCACCGCTTCGATCAAGGAATGCGGGGTGTCAAAACACCCTTCCAACCCACCTGTGCGGATCAGGCACTGGACCTCTGGGTCGCGATAGGCAGCCTCTGTCCGGAAATCGCCGCCAAAGGTGGTCTCCGGATAGAAAGTGAAGATCGGGGTGTAGAATTCGCCGCGATAGCTGACGAGGATTGGCTTGTCGTTGGCGATGAATTCCGCGCAAAGCGACAGGCCGAACATCAGCAGGAACACCCAAAGCGACCAGAACGCCCGGCGGTTGCGTTTGAAGTTTCGCCAGCGGCGCTGGTTCAGCGGCGACAGCTGCCATCGCGGCTTGCGTGGCTCTTTCGGTGCGGGGATGGCCGGCGGGGTCGGGTGCAGGAACTGTGGATCGGTAGGAGCGGGGGTTCCCATGGATTAGCCCTCTCGCTTTTCGAAATCGATACGCGGATCGACGACCACATACATCAGGTCGGAAATGATCCCGACAACCAGCCCGATCAGGCCAAAGATGAACAGCGTGCCAAAGACCACGGAGTAATCGCGGGCAACAGCCGCCTCGAACCCCAGCCGCCCCAGACCGTCGAGCGAGAAGATGGTTTCAATGATCACCGAGCCTCCGAAAAAGACGCCGATGAACACGGCCGGGAACCCGGCGATCACGATCAACATGGCGTTGCGGAAGACGTGGCCGTAAAGCACGCGGCTTTCCGACAAGCCCTTGGCGCGGGCGGTCATCACGTATTGCTTCTTGATCTCGTCAAGGAAGCTGTTCTTGGTCAGCAGCGTCAGCGTGGCAAAGGCCGAGATGGTCGAGGCGACGACCGGCAGGGTAATGTGCCAGAAATAGTCGAAGACCTTTCCGATCATCGAAAGTTCGTCAAAATTCTCACTTGTCAGGCCGCGCAGGGGGAAAATTTTCCAATAAGACCCGCCGGCGAACAGTACCAAAAGCAGGATGGCGAAGAGGAACCCCGGAATGGCATAAGCGACGATAATCGCCCCGCTGGTCCAGGTGTCAAAGGGAGAGCCGTCCTTCACTGCCTTGCGGATCCCGAGGGGGATCGACACGAGATAGGCGATCAGCGTTGACCACAGGCCAAGCGTGATGGAAACCGGCATCTTTTCCAGCACAAGGTCGATCACGCTGATCGAGCGGAAATAGCTCTCTCCGAAATCCAGCCGCATGTAATTCCACATCATGTTGAGGAACCGTTCCAGCGGCGGCTTGTCAAAGCCGAATTCCTTTTCCAGATCGGCGATGAAATCTGCGGGCAGACCACGGGCACCGGCATAGTCGCTTTCGCTCGCCCCGCCGCCGCCTCCGGCTTCGCCACCGCCGCCGGAAATCCCCTGGAAAACGTCGCCGTCCCCTTCGATCTGGGCGATGATCTGTTCGATCGGGCCGCCCGGCACGAATTGCACCAGCGTGAAGTTGATGATCATGATGCCCAGCAACGTGGGAATGATCAGCAACAGCCGTCTTAGGATATACGCGCCCATTGTCTTGCCCTGCTCAGAATGCGCCGGCGTCCTTGAGCGCTTGCGCTTTTTCTTCGCTGTACCACCAGATCGACATCTCGCCCAGTGCCAAAGGCGGCGGATTGTCGGTATAGGGGCGTTCATAGACATCGAGATAGGCGATGTTGTGTTCACCCTTGTACCACTGCGGTACCCAGATGTGCATCGCGCGCAGAACCCGGTCAAGCGCACGCACGGCAACGTTGAGTTCTTCGCGCGACTGCGCGTCGGCGATCACGCGGATCAGCTTGTCCACGCCTTCATTCGACAGGCCCGCAACATTGACCGAGCCGGGCGTGTTGGCACTGGCAGAGCCGAAAATCTGCTGCAATTCGTCCCCCGGGGTCTGGCTCATTGAAAAGCGCTGAGTGACCATGTCGTAGTCAAAGTTCTTTTCGCGTTCCTGGGCTTCTGCAGGATCGACGCGGTTGGCGGTCGCTTCGATGCCCAGCCGGTTCAGGTTTTCGATGTAAGGGTTGATGATGCGGTCAAAGCTGGGGCTGTCATTCAGCACCTCAAGCGTCAGCTTCTGTCCGTCCTTGTAGCGAAAGCCATCGTCGCCCACGACCCAGCCCGCATCGTCCAGAAGCCTGCCTGCGCGCCGCAAAAGGCGCCGGTCGGCCAGCGTGTCGGGGTCTGACGTAGCCGGAACATAGGCCGGTTCGGTAAACACGGTTTCCGGGAAGTACGCGCGCAGCGGTTCAAGGATCGCCAGTTCTGCCTCGGACGGCATGCCTTCGGCCTGCAAGGTGTCGGAGTTTTCCCAAAAGCTGTCGGTGCGTTCGTAAAGGCCGTAGAACAGCGACTTGTCAGACCACTCGAAGTTGAAGGCCATGCCGATGGCTTCGCGCACGCGCGGGTCCTGAAACTTGTCGCGCCGCAGGTTGAACCAGAAACCCTGCGTGCCCGCCGGGCGTCCGTCAGGCAGGCTTTCCTTGATGACCCAGCCCTTGTCGAGCGCGGGGAAATCGTAGCCGGTGGCCCAGACCTTGGATGAATACTCTTCTCGGAAGTCGTAAGCACCGCCTTTGAACGCCTCGAACGCGGTGGTGTAGTCCGCGAAATATTCGACCTTCAGGATGTCGAAGTTGTTGGTGCCGATGCTGACGGGCAGGTCCTTGGCCCAGTAATCGTCGCGACGCTTGTAGGAGACAGATCGGCCCGGATCGACGCTTAGCAGATCGTATTCACCGGACCCCATTGGCGGCTCGAGGCTCGATTCCGCGAAATCGCGGTCGGCGTAATAGGCTTTGGACAGGATCGGAATGCCAGCCGCCGTCATCAACAGTTCCCGCAGCGGGCCGTCCGGGTCGAAGGTGAACTTGACCGTGAAATCATCCAGAGCTTCGGCGCCGGTGAAATACTGGAACGTAGTCTTGAAAGACGGCGTACCCTTGTCACGCAGGATTTCGTAAGAAAAAACAACGTCATGTGCGGTGACCTGGCTGCCGTCACGGAATTTTGCCTCGGGCCGCATGTGAAAGATAACCCATTCGCGGTTCTCAGGGTATTCCAGAGATTCCGCTACCAGCCCGTACATCGCATCGGGCTCTTCCAGGTTGCCGGTCATCAACGTGTCGTAGAACACCGAAGACAGCGCGGCGGCGTTGCCCTTCAGGATATAGGGGGTAAGGCTGTCAAAGGTGCCAAATCCCCAGGTTGAAAACGTGCCGCCCTTGGGCGCATCGGGGTTGACGTAATCCCAATGCTTGAAATCGGCCGGGTACTTCAGCTCTCCGAAGGTGGAAACGCTATGTGCCCTGATGATGGTCTCTTGCGCTTGTGCCAGGTGCGGCGTCAGTGCGACCCCAAGGGCCATGATTGCCGCGATCAGACTGTTTCGCATCAGCGACCTTGTCATCTGCATCTGTCGTTTCTCCATAAGCTCCCTCCGCACAACGGTTCGCCCGCAGTTTTTCCTAAGATAAGCTAAAAGGCGCCGGTGCCCATATTCAAGTTGAGAAAATGTAATCTTCGGGCAATTCCCTGTGAGCCCAAAGAAAAACCGCTGCCCTTTCGGGCAGCGGTTCGAAATCCACGCAAGGTGATGGGCCGATCAGCCGCCCAGCGTTTCCAGGTAGGCGATCAGGTTGACGCGATCTGCGTCTTTCGGCAGGCCGGCAAAGCCCATGGTGGTGCCCGGCGCCGCTTCCTTCGGTTTTTTCAGGAAGTGGAACAGGTTTTCCGGGGTCCAGGTTTCCCCGACCTGAAGCAGCGCGCCGGAATAGTTGAAACCGTCAACCGAGTCGATCGCGCGGTTCACAACGCCGTCCAGGTGCGGACCGGTTGCGTTGTTGCCGTCAATCTTGTGGCAGGCGCGGCACTTGCCGAACACTTTTTCCCCTTTGCCCGCGTCAGCCGATGCCATCAGCGTGGCGAAATCGACTTGCGGGGCTTCTTCTTTCGGGCCTTCGTCTGCGGTTGCAATCACGTAACCCTGTGCGTGCTCTTCGCCGTGGCCTTCGCCACCAACGTGATACAGCGCCTCGGCGCTCATGTTGCCCAACAGGTAAATCAGCAGCGCACCGCAGAAACCCCCGAGGACCTTGGTCATCGTCATCGTGTCGAACATGGCTCGCGTATCCGTTTGAATCTCTCCGCTTGGGCTTCTACGGCTTCCCATTGGACAAGGCAAGGTATAGAAGCCCGATCGATACGTTCGGGCGCAGTTTTCGCGCTTGAAAAGACAAGAAAACGGGCCACGACCATGACCAACCGGATCGCTTTCCAAGGGGAACTTGGGGCATACAGCCATGAAGCTTGCCGCAATGCCCGCCCCGGAATGGAAGCTTTGCCCTGCCGCACCTTCGAAGAGGTGATCGGCGCGGTACAGACCGGCCGGGCCGATCTGGCGATGCTGCCAGTGGAGAATTCCACCTATGGCCGCGTCGCCGACATCCACCGCCTTTTGCCCGAAAGCGGTCTTCGCATTGTCGACGAAGCGTTTGTGCGCGTCCACATCAGCCTGATGGCGTTGCCAGGGGTCCAGATTGAGGATCTGGAGGTCGTGCGTGCCCACCTTGTTTTGTTGCCGCAGGCGGCGGATTTTCTGTCGCGCTATGGCATCCGGGGTGAAGCCGCCGCTGACAGCGCCGGTGCGGCTGCCGAAATCGTCAAGTCAGAGGACCGCACCGCCGGGGCGTTGGCGTCAGATCTTGCCGCCGAAATCAATGGCCTGCACATTCTGGCCCGCCACATCGAAGACCACGCGCACAACACCACACGTTTTCTGATCATGGGCAAGGAACCCGATCTGACCCGCCGGGGCGATCATGGCATGATGACCACCTTTGTCTTTCAGGTCCGCAACCTTCCCGCGGCACTTTACAAGGCGATGGGCGGTTTCGCGACCAATGGCGTCAACATGACCAAGCTTGAAAGCTACATGGTGGGCGGGTCGTTCACGGCAACGCAGTTCTATGCCGACATTGAAGGCCATCCCGACGATGAGAATGTGAAGCGTGCGCTGGAAGAACTGGAATATTTCACCTCGATGCTGGAAATTCTGGGCGTCTACCCCCGCGATCCGCGCCGCGACTGATCAGATCAGCAGGCCTGCCGCGCCTTCGTGGCGCAACAGCCACACCTTGGTTTCCACGCCGCCTGCACCGGAAAACCCGCCCAGCCCGTTTGCCCCCAGAACCCGGTGGCAGGGAATGATCACCGGGATAGGGTTGCCGCCGCAGGCCTGTCCCACCGCTTGCGGCGGTGCCGAAAGCGCCGCTGCGATGTCGCCGTAGGTGACGGTGTCGCCAAACGGGATGGCCGCCATCCGGTCGCAGACCGCCCTCTGAAAATCCGATCCCCTGACGCGCAAAGGCAGGTCAAACACCTGTCGTTGCCCTGCGAAATATTCGCTCAGCTGCTGCGCAGCGGTGGTCAACACGGGCGTGCCGTCCGTTCCTCCGGTTTCCCAGGACAGCGCGACGATCGCTCCCCCGTCTTCGGTTACGGTCAGGTCTCCGAGCGGAGAGGAAACGGTCAGTCTGGGCATTTGGACAACCGGATCGGGCCGTGCGCGGTTTGTGGGTCGACCTTGGTCCCTTTTTGCGTGGCCGTCAGGGGCAGGGTGGCCGCCACGCGTCGAATGTGGGGCATCAACGGGCGCCAGTCATCTGCCAGTCTGCGGGCGGCTTCTGATGGACAGAATGTCTTGTCTGGCCCACGCGCCTCGGCCAGGGCCATCAGCACCCCCGCGATGTCATCATCGCGCATCACTTGGGGCCAAAGACCCGGCGTTCAACGGTCACGCCCCCGGTGGCATCTGCGCGCACGATGGCCAGATCGCCATAGTTCAGCGGTGCGGGATCGGGAAGGCCAAGCCCGTCCCAGATAGCCGTGATGTTTCCCTTATTGCCGACCCAAAGGGCCGCTTTTCCCGCCGCTTCGCGCGCAAGGCGTGCGGTCGGGTTTTCCTGTGGGCGGCGCATCACCTCCAGCCCCCGGGCGGCGGCGATCGGGCTCGCCGTGTCCAGGTTCCGCTTGATGCCGGGGGCATAGATCGCGTCAAGCGCCATGCCCTCCAGTGCTCCGACAAGCGCCTGTGCCCGTTGCCGGCCCTTTGCGGTCAGGTCTTCGCCCTCGCGGTCGCCATGGCGCACGATGTAGAGCGTGGTACCAGGCCGCAGCCTGACAGATCCCGGCGTGCCCGCAGCGCAGCCAGCCAGAAATGCTGCGCCAAGGATCACAAATGCACGTCTTTGCATGACGCCCCCTCCGTTTCGGTCGGAACAGGATAGGCGGGGTAGGGGTATTCGGGCAATCCCCGTAGTTCTTTGGAGGCGTCGCGATGCAACAGCGGTACCGGGCGCGATTTTGGCACAAACGCAGTGCACCACCCTCTCCTGCGCGATGATCTGCAACGAAAAAGGCCGGGCAGTTTGCCCGGCCTTCCGATCTTAACCCAGCGCGCTGTTGCAGCGCCCGCAGGTGCCCGGGTGGGCATGGTGTCCCACGTCCGGCAGGATTTTCCAGCAGCGTTGGCATTTATCGCCCTCGGCCTTTTCGAACACCACGCCGATGCCTTCGACCTCGGGCAGGCGGAACGCTTCGTTCGGCAGCGGGTCGCCGGTCAGCGCGATGTCAGAGGTGATGCAGACATCCTCGAACGCCACCGATTTCAGCGCCGCCAGCGTATCGGCGTCGCGGACATGGACCACCGGCGCCGCCTCGAGGCTGGCGCCGATCACCTTGTCGGTGCGCTGCACCTCCAGCGCGGCCGTCACCACGCGGCGGGCGCGGCGCACCCGCGCCCATTTCTCGGCCAGCGGTTCATTCAGCCAGTCCTTGGGCGTGTCGGGAATATCGACCAGATGCACCGACGACGCCTCGCCCGGGAACCGTTCCAGCCAGACTTCCTCCATGGTGAACACCAGGATCGGTGCCAGCCAGGTGGTCAGGCGATGGAACAGGATGTCCATCACCGTCCGTGCCGCGCGCCGGTTCAGCGTATCGCCATCGCAATAGAGCGCGTCCTTGCGGATGTCGAAATAGAAGGCCGACAGGTCCACCGTGCAGAAGTTGAACAACTGCTGGAACACGCCCTGGAAATCATAGGCGTCATACCCGGTGCGGACCTTGTGATCCAGTTCGGCAAGCCGGTGCAGCACCCAGCGTTCCAGTTCCGGCATCTCCTCGGGCGCGACGCGATCGTCCTCGGTAAAGGCCGAAACTGCCCCCAGCAGATACCGCATGGTGTTGCGCAGGCGGCGATAGCCATCGGCCACGCCTTTCAGGATCTCCGGCCCGATGCGCAGGTCAGCGGTGTAATCCGACTGCGCCACCCACAGGCGCAGGATATCGGCACCGTATTGCTTGGTCACATCCTCGGGGGCCACGGTGTTGCCCAGGGATTTGGACATCTTGTTGCCCTTCTCGTCCAGCGTGAACCCGTGGGTCAGCACGCCGCGATAGGGCGCGCGGCCCCGAGTGCCGCAGGCCTGCAGCATGGACGAATGGAACCAGCCCCGGTGCTGGTCGGTGCCTTCCAGATACAGATCGGCCAGCCCGTCGTCGCTGCCGTCCTCGCGGTCGCGCAGCACAAAGGCGTGGGTCGAGCCACTGTCGAACCACACATCCAGAATGTCGAACACCTGATCGTAGTCATCGGGGTTCACCACATTGCCCAGGAACCGGTCCTTGGCCCCGGGCTTGTACCAGGCATCCGCGCCTTCGGCCTCGAACGCCTCGGCGATGCGGGCGTTGACGGTTTCGTCGCGCAGCAGGAAATCGGCATCCGTCGGCAGCGCACCCTTCTTGGTAAAGCAGGTCAGCGGCACGCCCCAGGCGCGCTGGCGCGACAGCACCCAGTCCGGGCGCACTTCCATCATCGACCGCAGGCGGTTCTGGCCCGAGATGGGCGTGAATTTCACCAGTTCGTTGATCGAGGTCAGCGCCCGTTCGCGGATCGTTTCGCCGTAGTCGTCCTGCCCGTCGCCCACCTTGCGGTCGATGGCGGCAAACCACTGCGGGGTGTTGCGATAGATCACCGGGGCCTTCGACCGCCAGGAATGCGGATAGCTGTGGGTGATGCGCCCGCGCGCGATCAGCCCGCCAACCTCGACCAGCTTGTCGATCACAGTCGTGTTGGCCTTGCCTTCCTTGCCCTTGTGATCCAGCACCTTGAGCCCGGCAAAGAACGGCACATGCGGCAGGAATTCCGATTCCTCGCCGACGTTGTGGGTCATCCGGTCGATCCAGTTGCGTTTTATAAAGGCCTCGTAGTCGTCGGCCCCGTGGCTGGGCGCGGTGTGCACGAACCCGGTCCCCGCATCGTCGGTGACATGGTCGCCGTCGATCATCGGAACGTCGTAGTCCCAGAACCCTTTGGCGCCGTCGGCCCCGGCAAACGGGTGGGCAAGCGTCAGCGCGCCCAACTCGTCGGCGGACACGTCGCGCAGGCGGGTCCATTGGCCGGGCTCCAGCCGGGCCTTGGTCAGCACCTCCTCGGCCAGCTTGTCGGCCAGCAGATAACGGTCGCCCACCGTGGCCCAGCATTCGTCGGGCGTAGCGGTCACTTCGTACAGGCCGTACTGGATCGACGGGTTAAAGGCGACGGCCTTGTTCGACGGGATGGTCCAGGGCGTGGTCGTCCAGATCACCGCCTTGGCGCCCACCAGATCGCCCGCACCGTTTACAGCCCGGAACGGCATCCAGATCGTGTGAGATTTATGATCGTGATACTCGATCTCGGCCTCGGCCAGCGCGGTCTTTTCGACCGGCGACCACATCACCGGCTTCGATCCCTGGTACAGCGTGCCGGTCATCAGGAACTTCATGAATTCCTCGGCGATCACCCGTTCGGCGTGGAAATCCATCGTCAGGTACGGCTTGTCCCAGGTGCCGGTCACGCCCAGGCGCTTGAACTCGGCGCGCTGGATGTCGATCCAGCCCTCGGCGAACTTGCGGCATTCCTGGCGGAAATCGACCACGTCGACCTCGTCCTTGTTCTTGCCCTTGGCGCGATACTGTTCCTCGATCTTCCATTCGATGGGCAGGCCATGACAATCCCAGCCGGGGATATAGCGCGCTTCGCGGCCCAGCATCTGCTGGCTGCGGACGATGAAATCCTTGAGGATCTTGTTCAACGCATGACCGATGTGCAGGTGACCGTTGGCATAGGGCGGGCCATCATGCAGCACGAAGGGCGGGCGGCCTTCGGCTTTTTCCCGCAGTCGGTCATAGATGCGGATCTGCTCCCAACGGGCCAGCCATTCCGGTTCGCGCTTGGGCAGGCCCGCGCGCATCGGGAAATCGGTTTTTGGCAGGTTCAGGGTGTCTTTGTAGTCAGGCGTCTCGGCGCACATCTCATGTGTCCTTGGAAATCATCAAAGAGGCAGGGTGGGTAAGGGCGGCGCGGTTTTCCATACGCCTTGTCCCGGCGGCTCGTACTTTCAGAGCGCCGGGCATGTAATTCGAATGATGATCGCGAAACGGTGCATCATGCCGGCGCTTATAGGCGCGCGCGTTCCAAGCGTAAAGCCACTGGCCTTTCATCTTTCCAAAAATACTCGTTCGCCGCGACAGGGGCAGGCGCGGACGTTGCCGGTCCTCGCTACTGGAACAGCGTTCCCACTCCATAGGCCAGCCCCGCCGCGACGCCGCCGATGGCCAGCGATTCCAGCCCCGACCGCCACCACGGCGCGAGCGACCAGTGGCTTTTGTAGGCACCGATGGCAAAAAAGGTCACGCCGGTCATCAGCGTCGACCAGCGCAAGGCATCGGGCACCGACAGGATGAAGGGCAAAAGCGGGATCATCCCGGCGACAAGAAAGGCCCCGAACGTCGCCAGCGCAGCGCGCATCGGATGCGGGTCGACAGCGGAAAGCCCGTATTCGCCCTCAAGCATGGTCTGGACCCAGGTTTCGGTGTTGGCGCAGATCTGGTCGGTGGCATCCTCCAGCGCCTGCCCCGACAGCCCCTTCATACGCAGAATCTGGCGCACCTCCCGGCGTTCACCGTCCGGGTCAAGCCGGATATGGCGCTCTTCGACCTGGCGCAGGCGTCGGATATCGTCCAGCTCGGCCTTGGTGCCGGAATAGTTGCCCGCCGCCATCGAAAACCCGTCTGCCAGCACGTTGGCCAGCCCCAGGGCCACGATCACCAGCGGCGACAGCCCCGCTCCGGCGACCCCGGCGACGATGGCGAAAGTCGTGACGGACCCGTCGATCGCGCCGTAGACGATGTCGCGCAGATACCCGCGCCCCTGCGGCGCGCCGATGCGGCGTTCGACCTCGGCCTGGGAATGGCCATGTTCTGGAAGGGGATCGGGCATCTTCGGCCTTTCGCGCGCAGGTCGTCCCTTCATCGCCGCTGGGCGCTTGGGGGGCAAGCCATTCAGTCTACTCCGCGGTCTCTGGCGGGGCGTGCCGCGCCCGCGCCCAGCGGTTCAACCAGGCCAGACCCGCCAGCCCAAGCCCCAGGATCAGCAGCGAAAACACCCGCATCAGCCCGGTCAGCCCAGAAATATCGACAAAGAACACTTTGCCCACGGCAAGCCCGATGATCACCAGCCCGGCGCGGCGCAAATGATCGGACCCGCGCGCCAGGGACTGGTAGAACAGCCCGGCCCCAAGGATCAGCAGCGCCACGGTATAGGTGTAAAGCTCTGGCTGGCCGACATCTTTCCACAGCGCCATCGCCATGTTGCCCTGCCAGAAGTTGCGGATCGTCACCGCCAGCCAGAAGCCCCCGAGCGCCAGACCCAGGCCAAAAAAACTTCGCGACAGCAAAGGCATCCGCCGCACCCAAGCGGCCCCGGCCAGAAGCGCCAGTGCCGGCAACAGGTAGGCCACGCTCAGCGTGTTCAGCACCGGCCAGCCGTAAACGGTTCCCGTATTGAACAGCGGGTTCGCCAGTGTCAGCGCAAGCCCCATCACCAACGCCGACAATAGTCCGAACACCGCCGCCAACCCGAGTCGCAGCTTGCGCAGCCAGCCGCCAAGATCGGCACGCCGCACCTGCACCAGTGCCAGGACCAGCCAGATCAACGCATAAAGCCCCAGCGCCCAGTGATCTTCGGTGTGGCTGGACCCGATCCGTTCCTCGATCAGGCGGAACAGCGCCAGTGACAGGCCCACGCCCCCTGCCGACCACATGCCGGTGTCCAGCATCACCCGGGCTGTCGGGCGATCGCCCGGCAGCGCGGCCAGCGCGGCAACCAACGCCGCCAGCGCCCCGCCATAGGCCAGGCTGAAATTGCCCCAGCCGGCCCCAAGCGCCCAGTCGATGCCGGGATCGATCACCAGCCGATAGCCGATGGCAACGACGCCGATGGATATTGCCAATGTCATCAGGGGCAGGTCGAATTTGCGATCGAGCGCGGCCGCGGCCAGCACCACCACCGCAATCGCGATGGTCAGCGCGACGTTCGACAGCACGATCACCAGCGCAAAGCTCAGACAGCCCAGTACTGAAAGGCCGGCAATCGAGGCGCGCAGTCTGTCCTTGCCATCCACCCGGGAAAACCGCTCGGCAAACAACGTCATCAGCGCCGCCAGCCCCGCGGCGTGCAGCGCCCAGGGGTAGGGACCAATCTGAAGCGCCGGTTTCCAGACCATTTCCAGCGCCACTGCCATGGCCGGGGCAAAGACTGCCGCCACGATTGCCCAGCCCAGCCGCAATGACCCGCCGGCAAGGCTGCGCCACCCCGCCGCGACGGTCACAACCGTCGCCAGCGCCAGGATCACCGACGGTTCCAGCGCCATCGGGGGGGCCGGCACCTCCGCAGGATCCGGGGCAACGGGAAAGACCTTGCGCGCAGTCTGGCCCCAGCTTGCCAGGACCAACATCGCCCCGGCCGGGGCAAGGATGTGGTCCTGCAAAGCGGGTGCGCGGACTGATGCCAAGGCAAACGCGGTGGCCAGCGCCGTGAGCGTCGTGAAGACCAGCCAGAATACGTCGGTCGTGCCTTCCGACGCGACGATCCAAAGGATCAACGTCGCCGCCAGCAGGCTGGCAAAGGACAGACGAACCGGGAAGATCGGCCAACCGTCCTTGGGCTTGCCACGCAAAAGCGCCCACAAGACCAGGCCTCCCTGTTGATCCGGCAACAGGCTGCGTGCCGGGATCAGAACCGACAGAACCACCAGCGCCGCGGCATAAAGCGCAAAGGCCATTTGCAGATCCAGGTGCGAAATATAAAGCAACCACCCGGCGGCAAAGGCCAGGACCAGCGTCAACACAGACACCCAGGCCCAGCGGCGCACCGAGTCAATGCCCAGCCCGACCAGTGCCACGATTCCGAAATAGAGGTAGAGCCAGTGAACCGCTTCGGACGCTCCGCCGATCAGGAAGGGCGCGGCCATGGCACCAACGACCCCGACAGCCGCCAGAAGCGGGCCATGGAACCAGCCCAGCACCAGCGCCGACAACGCCACCAAGGCCATCCCGGCCAGCGCGGCCTCTGGCCCGATCAGCGCATAAAGCAGATGCGCAGCCAGGATAGCGCCGAATAGCGAAACGATCCCGGCACCCGAAAAGACCGAGGGCAGGTAAGCGGTTGTGGCCTCTTCGCCATCGCCGAAACGTCGGCGGATGACCTCTCCGGCCGAGACCAGAATCAGGCCGAACAACGCAGCGGCCACGACACGGGCCAGCGGCGGCAAGTAGCCCTGTTCCATGCCGTATTGCACAAGGAAAATCCCCGCCAGCGCCAGCGATACGGCGGAAATCGCGTAAAACCAGTTGTCGCGCAGCCATTTGCCGAACCAGGCACCAGAGTCACGGCGGGCGACAATGGCCTTGGGCGGTTCCGGCGTGACCGGTCGCGGCGTGACCGGGCTGCGGCTGGCCCAGGGTTGGGGACCTTTTGCAGCAGCGGGCACGTCTCGGGCCGGAAGCGTGTCGGGCGGCCCGCTGTCTTTGGGCAGCTCTGTCGCGGCCTTGAACGTCTTGGCCGGCTGCGCTGTCGTCGGTGGGTGTTCCGTGCCTGTGCCTGCATTTTCAAGCGCATAGACAAGGGCTGTGATCTGCCGTTCGGCCTGATCGACCCGCTTGCGCAGCCGGGCTTGTGCAACCAGAACACCGACCAGCAAGACCGGCACCGCCACGATGGCCATGGCGACCACGACAAGGATGGCATCCATCGGCCCGTTCCCTTCCTGTGTCTTCCCTGCGGGGATCATACCGCGGCGCAAGCGTTTGTCAGGACAGGAAAACCGGACTGCGTGGATTCGCGGTTACCCGGTGCTTTTGGAAAACAGACCTGTCAGGGCGGTTTTTACGATTCCGCGGACCGACGGGCGTTTTTGCCGGGTAAAGGGCAGGGGGCGGCAAACCTCCATCGCCGCGACACCGACCCGGGCGGTCAGGGCGCCATTGACCAGCCCCTCGCCAAAGCGGCGCGACAGCTTGCCCAGCAGGCCACCGCCCAGGAAGGGTTCCAGCATGTCATCGCCGACAGCCACCGCACCGGTGGCCACCAGATGCGACATCACCGCGCGCAGCAAACGCCAACTGCCCAATGTGCCGGACCGGCCGCCATAGATTTCGCCGATCCGGCGGATCATGCGGATGTTGGCCCCCAGCGCGGTGAACACATCGGCCAGCGCAATGGGAACCAGCGCGGTGACGGTCGCAACCTGCCGGGCCGCGGTCTCGACCTCTTGCCGGGCGGCGATGTCGAGCGGGGTCAGGACCTCGGCCTCGGCCAGTTCCAGCAGGGCCTTGGCGTCGAACATGTCGCCCTGCCGTTCGGCCAGCTTTTCGCGCCCCCAGCGGGTGTCGTCGCGCCCGGCATAGAGCTTCTCGATCCCGGCTACGACCTTGCGCGCCTCGGCCAGGTCTTCGGACACGATGGCGGCCTCGGCCTGCCGATGCAGCGCGTCGATCCGGCTGAGCCGGGCAAAGACCGACAGCTCCTTCAGGACGATCAAAAGGACAACCAGTACGAAAAGTGCCACCAGCACCGCCACCGCCCAGCCCAGAATCGGGGTCGAGGCGATCAGCCCGGTGACGAAATTCCACGCCGCGATCGAAGCAAAGGTGCCGATCAGGCCCACCAGAAGCGACCAGAACCAACGTGCCAGCCGCGACGGCGGTCGCCCGGTCAGCGCGGCCACAGTCGCCATGGCCTGGCCTTTGGGGGCGGGCAATTCGGTGTCCGGGACCGGCGGTGCCTCGGACGGGCCGGGGGCGGTGTGTGTGTCCTCAATCTCGATCAGCACGGGGCCTTTGCGATCAGTCATGACGGCTGCCTTTCCCAGATGAAACGGATATCGGGCAGGCCTTCGTCATTGCCTGCGCCATCGGTCTGTTCCACGGCGCGGAACCCGTGGCGGTGATAGAAACGCTGCGCCCCGTCATTGGCCTGAAAGGTCCACAGTTCCAGCCGCGGCGCCTGTCGTTGCGCCGTCCGCAAAAGCGCGGTGCCGATGCCTTGTCCCTGCATCCGTGGCACAAGGTAAAGCGCGTGGATCGCGTGCCCGGCACGGGCGATGAACCCCACGACGTCCCCGGCCTGTTCCGCCACCGTCACCCAGCCGCGCCCGATCAGGTCGTCGGCATGGGCCAGTTCCTCGGCACGGGTGTGGATGCGCGGCATCCAGGGCGTATCGTCGACGAACCCCGACAGGATCGCCCCCACCGCCCCGGCGTCCAGCGGTGCCGCCTGCCTGAGCGTCACGGTCACAGCCTGTCCCCGATCAGGAATTGCGCGGCGCGGTCCAACCTTATGTGCGGTGGGCCTTCGCCGGGTTTCAGCGTCAGCGGGGCAGGGGCAAAGCGCATGATTTGATAGTCGCGATCCAGCCAGCTGTCCGCACCTTCCCGCGCGGGCGCCAGCAGGTGCGCCGGGTCATCTGGCAGTTCGCCGGGGTAAAACGCCGCCTGCTTGCCGCTGTCCAGCAGCGTGCCGCGCACGCAATCCAGCGTCTGCCCGTCATGGGTGATCGTCTGTTCGACCGTGGCCCGGAGCGACGCCAGCGACATTGCCTGCGTCTTCGCCCCGGCAAACCGCGCCCGGTCGCGGGCATCGCGCACCAGCGCCTCCATGATCGCGGTCAGGCGGGGGTGCTGGGTGTGGTGCAGGTGGTCGGCCTTGGTGGCGGCAAACAGGATTTTTTCGACGCGCCGCCCAAGAAACAGCCGCGACAGGAACGCGTTTCCGCCCGGCCGGAACGCCTGCAGGATATCGGCCATCGCCTGCCGTATGTCCTCGACCGCCCGCGGCCCGGCATGGATCGCGCCAAGCGCATCGACAAGAACCACCTGCCGGTCGATGCGGGCGAAATGCTCGGTGAAAAAGGGTTTCACGACGCGGGATTTATAGGCGTCGTAGCGTCGCTCCATCTCTCGCCACAGCGACTTGCGCGACAGCCCGGTCAGCGGCGGCAACGGCGCAAAGGTCAGCACCGGGCTGCCTGCCAGATCGCCCGGCAACAGGAACCGCCCCGGCGTGCAATCGGAATAGCCCGCGTTGCGCGCCGTGGTCAGGTAAGCGGTGAAGGCATCGGCCAAGGTGCGGGCGCGTACCTCGTCCAGCGGCGCAGCGGCATCTTCTGCCTTGGCCTGCGCCAGATAGGCGGCGCCTTCGGGCCGGGTTTCCAGCCGCGACAGGACCTCTTCGCTCCACCGGGCAAAGCTCTTGTCCAGCAGGCCAAGGTCCAGCAGCCATTCGCCGGGATAATCGACGATATCCAGGTGGACGGTGCGCGGCCCCTGAAGCCCCGACAACAGCCCCGCGGGTTTGACCCGCAGCGACAGGCGCAGTTCCGACACCGTGCGCGTACTGTCCGGCCAGTGCGGCGTGGGCGACGTCAGCGCGCCAAGGTGGGATTCATACTCGAACCGGGGCAGCGTTACATCTGGTTGCGGTTGCAAGAACGCGGTGGTGATGCGCCCGTCGGCGGCCGCCACCAGCTGCGGCATCCGCCCCCGGTCCATCAGGTTGGCGACAAGCGAGGTGATGAACACCGTCTTGCCCGACCGCGCAAGCCCGGTCACCCCCAGCCGGATCACCGGTTCGAACAGGGCGCCGGAAACGCCGTCTGTCACGCTTTCCACGCTGCGGGCCAGCGTGTCGGCAAGCGCTGATATCACCAAGGGTCCGGCCTCCTGCCCGATGTCCTGCGGGTCCAAGATAGTCACCCTGCCGCCCGCCCGCCAGTGGCGACAGGGGGGATTGTCGGGGGCATTTCGTCAGGTTAAGGGGCGGATATGCCCAGATACGCGCTCAAGGTGGAATATGACGGCGGCCCGTTCGCGGGCTGGCAACGGCAGGCCGACCAGCCGTCGGTCCAGGCTGCGATCGAAGCGGCGCTGGCGCGGCTCGAACCCCGCGCCCATACGATTGCCGCCGCCGGTCGGACCGATGCCGGGGTGCACGCCCGCGGACAGGTCGCCCAGTGCGACATGGACAAGGACTGGGACCCGTTCCGCCTGTCCGAAGCGCTCAACCACCACCTGAAGCCCGCGCCGGTGGCGATTGTCGCCGCGGCAAGGGTGGCCGATGACTGGCACGCCCGGTTCTCGGCGCTGGAACGGCGCTATCTGTTCCGCATCCTGATCCGCCGCGCCCCCCTGACGCTCGAGGTCGGGCAGGTCTGGCACGTGCGCCACGATCTGGACGTGCACGCCATGCAGGATGCCGCCAACCACCTGCTGGGCCGGCACGATTTCACCACCTTCCGGTCCGTGCAGTGCCAGTCCGACAGCCCGGTCAAGACGCTCGACCGGCTCGCGGTCAGCCGCCACGACACCGCCGCCGGTCCCGAGATCCGTTTCGACGTGCGCGCCCGCAGCTTCCTGCACAACCAGGTTCGCAGTTTCGTCGGCACGCTGGAACGGGTTGGCGCGGGCAGCTGGTCCCCCGAAGACGTCCGCCAGGCGCTGGAGGCAAAAGACCGCGCCGCCTGTGGCCCGGTCTGCCCGCCGCAGGGCCTCTATCTGGTCGGCGTCGGCTATCCGGTCGATCCTTTCGCCTGACCTTTGTCGTCTTTGGTTTTCCAAATACCTCGGGGGTGTGGGGGTGGAACCCCCGCGCGGGTCGTTTTTGCCGCAGGCGAAAACGACACCGCTCAATCGGTGTCACCCCCACCAGGGACCGTGAAAAACACCCTCTGCATCCACGCGTCCGAACCCGTGCCGCCCGAAGAAATCGCGTTGCGCCTGGATCACGCTGGCGGTGCCGCGACCCTGACGCATGGTGTCGAACCACGCCAGCGCCGCTGACAGGACCGGCACGGGATGGCCGGCCAGGACGGCCTGACCCACGACCTTCCGCAACGCCGGGATGCCGCGGTCCAGCACCTCCGAGAACCGTGATGACAGCAGCAATTCGCCATGCGGGGGGCCGTCGTCGAACGCCTGGGCGATATCGTCCAGCGTCTTTGCCCGGATGATGCAGCCCGCGCGCCAGATCCGGGCGATCGTACCGGGGTCAAGTTGCCAGTCGTATTCGGTAGATGCCGCCGCAAGAATGCGAAACCCCTGAGCGTACTCCAGAACCCGCGCGGCCAGCAGCGCGGGTTCCAGCCTTGCGGCGTCCAGGTCGATCGGGTTGCGGGCGGCCCCGAATGTCGCGTCGGCATCCTGCCGAACAGCGCGTTCGGCAGACCATGCCCGTCCGGCGACGGCAGCCTCGATCATGTTGGCGGACTGGCCAAGCTTGATCGCCTCGATCACGGTCCAGCGCCCGGTGCCCTTTTGTCCGGCGGAATCGGTGATCACGTCGACCATGGGCTTGCCTGTCTTCGGGTCGGCCGCCTGCAACAGCGTGCCCGTGATCTCGAACAGGTAAGAGCCAAGCGGGCCGTCGTTCCAGCGCGCGAAGTGCTGACCGATCTGCGCCGGCTCCTGCCCCATGCCGTTTCTCATCAGGTCATAGACCTCGGCGATCATCTGCATGTCGGCATATTCGATGCCGTTGTGCACAGTCTTGACGAAATGCCCCGCACCATCCGGGCCAAGATGGGCGACGCAGGGCGCGCCGTTGTATCGCGCGGCAATCGCCTCGACCACCGGGCGCAGATGCCGCCAGCTGTGATCCGAGCCGCCAACCATCATCGAGGGACCGTTGCGTGCACCGTTTTCCCCACCGGACACGCCCATGCCGACAAAATGCAGGTCGTGTTCGGCCAGACGGTGTGTCCGGCGGCGAGTGTCGTGAAAATCGGCATTGCCAGCGTCGATCACCGTGTCGCCGGGGCTCAGCAAAGGGATCAGGTCGTCCAGCAACGCATCCATCGGCCCGGTCGACGGGATCATTGCCAGCAGCGTGCGCGGTTGTGGCAAAGCCTGAACCAGCGCGGAAAGATCATCGCTGGCCGACACGCGCTCGGCCAGCGGACCTGCGCGATCCATAAAGTCCGCGACGCCCTTGGCCGAACGGTTTGACACCGCAATCGCAATACCCTTTTCGGCCATGTTCAGCGCAAGCGCCGCACCCATGGTGCCCAGGCCGTAGATGCCGATTTGCGGGGATGTCATGGGGTGCCTCCTGTCGCTGTGTGCAACTGAAGGTAAGCTCGTCGCCCCCGGCTGCAAGGTGCAGGGATGAACAGGCGCTGTGTTGGTCCACTGGCGGAAAAAAAGTTGCTCGCCGCCCGATCAACAGGACCGGGCGGCGCGAGATGTCACTTGCCGACGCACCAGCGCATGATCGCCTTTTGTGCGTGCAGACGGTTCTCGGCCTCGTCCCAGATCACCGAATTCGGGCCGTCCATGACCTCGGATGTGACTTCCTCGCCGCGATGCGCGGGCAGGCAGTGCATGAACAGCGCATCGGGCTTGGCCTTGGCCATCAGGTCGGCGTTGACCTGATAGGGGCGCAGCATGTTGTGGCGGCGTTCACGGGCGGATTGCGCATCATGCATGCTGACCCAGGTGTCGGTCACGACAAGGTCGGCCCCCTCGACAGCTTTGTCCGGGTCACGTTCGATGGTGACCGAAACGCCAGCGTTGCGGGCAAGGCCCACGAATTCCATTTCCGGGTCAAGTTGCACCGGGCCGGTAAACGTCAGATCGAACCCGAACTGCGCGGCGGCGTGCAGGAAGGACGCGCAGACGTTGTTGCCATCCCCTGACCAGACCACTTTCTTGCCAGCGATCGGGCCGCGGTGTTCCTCGTAGGTCATCACGTCGGCCATGATCTGGCACGGATGGGTGCGGTCGGTCAGCCCGTTGATTACGGGAACATCGGCATATTCCGCCATCTCGTGCAGCACGGTTTCGTCGAAGGTGCGGATCATGATCAGGTCGACATAGCGCGACAGTACGCGGGCGGTGTCGGCGATGGTTTCACCGTGGCCCAGTTGCATGTCGTTGCCGGAGAGCACCATGGTCTGCCCCCCCATCTGGCGCACGCCGACATCGAAGCTGACCCGGGTGCGGGTCGAGGGCTTTTCGAAGATCAGGGCGACCATGTGATTGGCCAGCGGCTGTTCGACGTCGGGCGTGGCCTTGGGCTGGCCGTCGCGGGCGGTCTTCATCGCGCGGGCCTGTTCGATGATGGCCCGAAGCTGGGATTTGTCGGTGGTGTGGATGTCGAGGAAGTGGTTCATGCGTCGGTCTTTGCGGCTGGGGGAGGGAGCGAGGGGCCAGCCCCTCGCGCTCCCCGGGATATTTGAAGCAAGATGATGATCAGGAGAGGCTTTGCGCGGCGGCGTCGAGGCGGTTGACGGCCTCGGCGGCCTCGTCCTCGGTCAGGGTGAGCGGGGGCAGCAGGCGGATGACGTTGTCGGCCGCGGGCACGGTGATCAGTTCCACGGCATAGCCGACCTTGACCACGTCGGCGTTTGGCTTGCGGCACTTGAGGCCCAGCATCAGGCCGCTGCCGCGCACCTCTTCGAAGACATCCGGGTGGGCGGCGACGAGACCTTCGAGCCGTTGGCGCAGGGTGCCCGCGACGCGGTTGACCTGGGCCAGGAAGTTGGGATCGGCGACGTGGTCCATCACCGCGCTGCCCACGGCGCAGGCCAGCGGGTTGCCGCCGTAGGTCGAGCCATGGGTGCCCACGGTCATGCCGCTGGCGGCCTCTTCGGTGGCGAGCACGGCGCCCAGCGGGAAGCCGCCGCCGATGCCCTTGGCCACCATCATGATGTCGGGTTCGACCCCGGCCCATTCATGGGCGAAGAGCTTGCCGGTCCGGCCCATGCCGCACTGTACCTCGTCGAGGATCAGCAGGATGCCCTTTTCGTCGCAGAGGTCGCGCAGGCCCTTGAGGCATTGGTCGGGCAGGGGGCGGATGCCGCCTTCGCCCTGAACCGGTTCGATCAGGATCGCGCCCACGGTGTCGGTGATCGCGGCGGTGAGCGCGTCATGGTCGGCCCAGTCCACATGGATGAACCCGGGCAGGATCGGGCCGAACCCCTTGATCATCTTTTCCGACCCGGCGGCGGCGATACCGGCCGAGGACCGGCCGTGGAACGAGCCGGTGAAGGTCACGATGTCGGTCTTTTCCGGCTGGCCTTTTTCGTACCAGTACTTGCGGGCCATCTTGACCGCCAGTTCGCAGGATTCCGTGCCGGAGTTGGTGAAGAACACGGTGTCGGCAAAGGTGGCCGCGACCAGCTTGTCAGCGAGTTCCTGCTGTTGCGGGATCTCGTAGAGGTTCGACAGGTGCCAGATCTTGTTGGCCTGTTCCGTCAGGGCCGCAACCAGCGCCGGGTGGGCGTGGCCGAGGCAGTTCACGGCGATGCCGGCCCCCATGTCGAGGAAGCGGCGGCCGTCCTCTTCAATCAGCCAGCAGCCTTCGCCCTTCACGAAATGAAGCGGCGCGCGGGAATAGGTGGGCAGAACGGAAGAGATCATGTCGGAACCCTTTGAAGGAAGCCCAAGCTGTGCCAAGCACCGGCGGGCCATGTCAAGAACTGTAGGAAGGGGGCGGAAAAACGCGCGAAGGCCGTGCCGGATAGGGCACGGGGGTCAGACGGGTCGTCGGAGGATCGGCGCGAGTTTCATGCCGCGTTTCATACGCGGACCGCGCGAAAAGTCCAGCGGTTTTCGCGGCGGGACCGGCGATCGGACGGGGCCCTGCAGTCCGGGGGCTTGGGTCACAGGTCGCGTTCCCAGGTCTGGCCGTTCATCGGCGGGCCGAAATCGGAATGCGGCACTTCCCCGGTCAGTTCGAACCCCAGCGACTGATACAGCCCGCGCGCCGCGACCAGCACATCGTTGGTCCACAGGAAGATACGGCTGTAGCCCGCCGCGCGTGCAAACGTCAGGCATTCCTCGACAAGGCGGCGGCCAAGGCCGAGCCCGCGGGCGGAGGCGTCGACGTAGAGCAGGCGCAGCTTGGCGGTTCGTTCGTCCTTTTGCACGATGAAGACCGATCCGACGATCTGCCCGTCGCGTTCGGCAATCCAGCAACGTTCGCGACCGGGGATGAAATTCTCGGTGAAATCGGCGGTGATGCGCGACACCAGCGCCTCGAACCGGTCGTTCCAGCCGTATTCCTGTGTATAGAGTCGGGCCTGCGCGTGGGTGATATAGCCAAGATCGCCCGGTTCGGGGGCGCGAAGGATCACCTTGTTTGGCAGGTCGGTGTCGCCCAGCAGGCGGCGGATCGTTGCCATGGCGGCGGTCAGTTGCGTGCGTTCGGCAGGGCCGAGCGGCGCAAGCAGCGCGCCGATTTCCGCGGCCGAGGCGGCGGCGAGCTTGGTTGCCGTGTCGTGCCCGACATCGGTCAGGGTCAGACGCAGGCGTTTGGCGTTGCAGGGGTCGGGCGCGCGGGTGATCTGCCCGTCCCGTTCCAGCGCGCTCAGCACGCGGCTCAGGTGGCCACGGTCCATGCGCAGCGCATCGGCCAGGTCGGCGGCGGCGGGCGGGTTATCGGCGGGGGCATGGGCGATTTCGTAGAGCACGCGAACCTGCGGCAGCCCGTAGGGGCTGTTCAGCAGATGTTCGTTGAGGACACCGATCAGGCGGGTGTGAAACCGGTTGAAGGCCCGAAACGCCTCGATCTGGGGGTCAGACATGTCTGCGCGGTCCTTGTGTTGACTTGGTCAACATATGCGCCGGGGCCCCTTGCGTCAACTGCCGCGCGGCTTGGCGCGCAGGGTCGGGTCGGCCTGCGTCGGATCCTCGGGCCAGGGGTGTCTGGGATAGCGCGCGCGCATGTCCTTGCGCACGTCTGCATAGCTGCCGGACCAGAAGCCGGGCAGGTCCATCGTGGTCTGCACAGGGCGCTGGGCGGGGGACAGCAGCGTCACGCGCAGCGGCTGTCTGCCCACGGTGGGGTGGGTGGTCTGGCCAAACATCTCTTGCAGACGCAGGGTGATTTCGGGCGCTTCGCCGGAATAATCGATGGGGATCTGGCGCCCTAGCGGCGTGGTGAAATGTGCGGGAGCGAGGCTGTCGAGCGTCGTCATCTGGGCCCAATCCAGCATCGCGCGCAAGGCGGGCAGCAGGTCGAAGCGTTTCCACTGCTCGGCGGTTTTCACCCCCGACAGGTAGGGCAGCAACCAGTCCTCGACCGTTTCCAGCAGCGCGGGAATGGTCATGTCAGGCAGGTCCTGACCCGCGTCGCGCGCCAATGCGACACGGGCGGTGAAGCGGCGGGCGGCATCCGACAGGGTGATCCCCAGATCGCGCACTCCGTCCAGCATGGCGCGGGCGACCGCATCGTCGGGCACGTCTTTCCAGATACGGTCATCCAGCGCGATGGCGCCGAACCGTTCCTGTTGCCTGGCCACCACGCGGCGGTCACGCCTGGACCATTCGCAGGCGTCGGTCCAAGTGATCTGGTCGGCGTAAAGTGCGCGGATCTCGGCTTCGCCAATCTGGATCGCTTGCCGGATCTTCGCCTCTCTCGGGTTGCCGTCGGTGTCGGTGACGACGACCAGCCGGGCACTGGCCAGCGGATCGCTATCGGCCATCACTGCGCCCTTGCCGCCCGACAGCTGGTAGCGCGCGGCATCGCCTTTGCGGCGCAGGCCAATCCGGTCGGGATAGGCCAGCGCGGCCATGGCTGCGGGGCCAAGCGGTTCGCGTGCCGTACCGGCAGAACGGCCGAGCCGCTTGGCCTCGGCCCGGATACGCTCGAGCGCGGGGCGGTTCAGGGCGTAAGGGCGGCTTTCGGTGAACCGGCGCGGATCGGTCAGCGCGTGAAGCCGCAGCAACAGGTCACAGGGCGCGCTGATCACCGGATCGCGGTCGTTCAACAGCGCGGCCAGGGGGGCGGCCTCCGGCCCGGCACTGGCCAGCATATGGGCCAGGCGCGGGTGCAGCGGCAGCGCGGCAAGTGTCCGGCCGTGGGCGGTGATCAGGCCCTGGGCATCCAGCGCGCCCAGCATCCGCAAAAGCGCCTGTGCCTCGGCCAGCGCACCTTCGGGCGGCGGGGTCAGGAACGGCAGGTCGCCCGCCCGTGCGCCCCAAAGGGCCAGTTCCAGCGCCAGACCGGCCAGGTCGGCTGCCTCGATTTCGGCGGGCGGAAAGGGGGACAGCGCGCCTTCCTCTCCCTTCGTCCACAGACGATAGGCGACGCCGGGTGCGACCCGGCCCGCGCGGCCCGCGCGCTGGGTCGCCTCGGCGCGGGTGACCCGCTCTGTGACCAGCCGCGACATGCCAGATCCGGGATCGAACCGCGCGCGCCGCGCCTTGCCGCCGTCGATCACGACGCGGATGTCCTCGATCGTCAGAGAGGTTTCGGCGATGGAGGTGGCCAGCACCACCTTCCGCCCTTCGGTTTCGGACTGGATCGCGGCGCGTTGGGCGGCAAACTCCATGGCGCCGTACAACGGCCGGATCAGGTGACCCTTGGGCAGGCGGGATTTCAACAGCGCCTCGGTCCGGCGGATCTCGCCCTCGCCGGGCAGGAAGACAAGGATGCCGCCCTCGGTTTCGGCCGCGGCCAGCGTCACCAAATCGGCGAGCGCGTTTTCAAACCGCTGGGTCTTGGCGATCGGCGCCGGCAGCCAGCGGGTTTCGACCGGGAAACTGCGGCCTTCGGAGGTGACCACCGGTGCGCTCATCAGGTCGGCCACCGGTTGGGCATCCAGCGTGGCGGACATGGCGACAAGGATCAGGTCGTCGCGCAGTGCGCCCGCGATTTCAAGGCACAGCGCAAGGCCCAGGTCGGCGTTCAGCGACCGTTCGTGAAATTCGTCGAACAGTACCGCGCCGACGCCGGTCAATTCCGGGTCGGACTGGATCATCCGGGTCAGAATGCCTTCGGTCACGACCTCGATCCGCGTGTTTGGACCGGTGCGGGCCTCTCCCCGGATGCGATAGCCCACGGTTTCGCCGGGCTTTTCCCCCAGCGTCTGCGCCATGCGTTCGGCGGCGGCACGGGCGGCCAGCCGGCGCGGTTCCAGCATGACGATGCGGCCCGGGGTCAGCCCGGCCTTCAGCAGGGCCAGCGGCACGCGGGTTGTCTTGCCCGCGCCGGGGGGCGCCTGCAACACGGCACGGCCCGCGTCGCGCAGGGCGGCGATCAGCCCGGGCAGGGCGCTGTCGATGGGTAGGGTCTGGCTCACGGGCCCCTTATCGCCAAGTGCCGCGGGCGCGTCCAGAACCCAAGCGCGGCCAGTTGCACTGGACACCCGGCCTGTGCCCATGCAGAAAGCCGGAACAGCAAGACGGGGTGCGGACGATGCAGAACATGGCGGAACGGGTGCTGGCAGGGGATCGACGGGCGCTGGCGCGGGCGATCACGCTGGTCGAAAGCTCTCGGGCCGATCATCGGGCGCAGGCCACCCTGTTGCTGGAGGACCTCAAGTGCGCGGGTCGACAGGCACAGCGCATCGGGCTGTCGGGCACGCCGGGCGTCGGAAAATCCACCTTTATCGAGGCGTTTGGCTGCATGTTGACGGCGCAGGGGCTGCGCGTGGCGGTCCTGGCGGTCGATCCCAGTTCGGCCCGGTCAGGCGGGTCGATCCTGGGGGACAAGACCCGCATGGAGCGGCTGAGCCGGGATCCCCGCGCCTTCATCCGCCCGTCGCCGTCGCAAAGCCAGCTGGGCGGCGTCGCCCGCCGCACCCGAGAGGCGATTGCCCTTTGCGAGGCTGCGGGTTTCGACGTGGTGCTGATCGAAACCGTGGGTGTCGGCCAGTCCGAAACCATGGTGGCCGAGATGGCCGACCTTTTCCTTCTGTTGCTGGCGCCTGCGAGCGGCGACGAATTGCAGGGGGTCAAGCGCGGCATCATGGAGATGGCGGACATCATCCTTGTCAACAAGGCGGATGGAGAGCTGAAGGCCACCGCGACCCGGACCTGCGCCGATTATGCCGGGGCGCTGCGCCTGCTGCGCAAGCGACCACAGGACCCCGAAGGCTTTCCTAAGGCGCTGACCGTTTCGGCGCTGGAAGAGGCCGGGCTGGAAAAGGCCTGGGCCGAGATGCAGGCGCTGGCGGACTGGCGGCGCGATCACGGCCATTGGGGCAGGCGCCGGGCGGAACAGGCCCGGCACTGGTTCGAGGCCGAGGTGCGCGATGCCCTTCTGGCGCGGCTGGACCGCGAACCGGTCAAGGGGCTGTTGTTGTCGCTGGCCGCGCAAGTCGAGCGCGGAGAGATCAGCACGACCGCCGCCGCCGAAGAGGCACAGCGCCTGCTGGACGTCCAGATGCACGGATGAGCGATACGCCGATCTTCGACGGCGAGTTGCTGCGCGCCACGCTGACCGATCCGGGGGCGGGGCAGCTGTTTGTCAGTTTCCGGCAGCGCATCGGCCAGCCCGGCGGGTTCGAGCATAAGGCGCCGATCCAGTTCTTCCTGCGGCGCGGTTTTGCGCATCTACACATTCAATCGCGTTGGAACGACTGGTTCATCAACGCCGAAACCGAAGCGCTGGAAGCGGCATTGGCAGAATTGGCTGCGCGCTATGACCGCCGCGTTGCGATGGGGTTCTCGATGGGCGGGTACGGCGTGCTGCGTTTTGCCCGTGCGCTGTCGTTGAACGCGGCACTGGCGATTTCTCCGCAATACTCGATCGCCAAGCAACATGTACGGTTCGATCGTCGGTATCATAAGGAAAGCCGGGGCTGGGATGCGGAACTGGGGGATCTGTCTGCAAGAGGATCAGAACTGGCCGGGGCAATCTTGTTCGACCCGTTCAAGCGCAACGATCTTTTCAACGCCCTCCTGATCGCAGGCGTGTTCCCGCACATGCGGTTGGCACGGTTGGGCTGTGGCGGGCATCCGGCGTCGCGACCGTTGATGCAGGCGGGCGACTTCAACTGGCTGCGAGGCCGACTTTTGTCTGGCACACCGGATTCGGCGGCCATCGTTCGACGGCACCGCAAAGCCCGGAAAAACAGTGAAAGCTATTGGCGGCATCTGGCGGAGTTGGCCCGCCGACACGGCCGAAAGTCCCTTGCAGACAGGGTTTTGTTGCAGGCAGCCCAGCTTTCGCAAGGTACGGACGACTCCGGGTCTTGACGCGCGGCGCGGGGTTCCTTATGAGCCAGCAAACCAGATTCCGGGCGCTGCAAAGCGGCGCCCTTTGATATTCGCGAAGGGCATGTCCTTTCGCCCAGAGCCAAAGACGAGGATAGTCCCATGTCGCGTGTGTGCGAACTGACCGGTAAAGGCCCGATGACTGGCAACAACGTCAGCCACGCCAACAACAAGACCAAGCGTCGCTTTCTGCCGAACCTGAACGACGTGACGCTGCAGTCCGAAACGCTGGGTCGTGGCGTAAAGCTGCGTATCTCGGCGCACGCGCTGCGCTCGGTCGATCACCGGGGTGGTCTGGACGCGTTCCTGGCAAAAGCCAAGGACAGCGAGCTGTCGGCCAACGCGCTGAAGACCAAGAAAGAAATCGCCAAGGCGAAGGCTGCTCAGGCCTGATCTTTCCGTCTCTGACGTTATGCAAAGCCCCGGTCTGTTGACCGGGGCTTTTGTGTTTCCGCTGTGAAATTGGTGCGGGTGCGATCCCGGTCTGCAAGCTTACAGCCCCTGCAAGGCCCCGAATGTCAGGTACAGACCCAGCGTCCCGCCAAGGGCCAGACCCATGGGGAAGCGTTTTCCACTGGTCCAACTGGCCCAGTTTGGGGCCAACTGCCGCAGTGGTGACGCACGGACCACCCGGTGGGTGACAAAAGCGACGATCAGGGTGATCGAAAACAGGATCATCAGAAACGGCAGGTCGCCGAGGTTCACGAAGGGGGCTGCGGCCGCGATGAACTTGGCATCGCCAGCCCCCATTGCCCCGGCGGCATTCAACAAGATCCCAGCCAGTAGTGCCACGCCCAGATGCGCGTAGCGCCACAGATAGGTATCAAAAGGCAGTACAAGTGGCCCGACGATGGCAAATACCATGATCAAGACCATCACGGCCCGGTTGGTGATCTTCATCCGCGACATGTCGGTGTAACAGACATAGAGGCAGATCGGCAGCACGAAGGGCAGGAACCACAGCGCCGCGCTTGGGGACAGGGCCATGGTGTGCCTTAGCCCCCGACGTTGGCTTCCAGCGCTTCAAGGCTGCGGGCCGCGGCTTCGAAGTGCTGCGGGTGGGCTTCGATAGCTTCGCGGAACAGGCCCTTGCCGATCTCCACGTCGTTCCGTTTCACCGCCGACAGGCCCATGGTGTAGAGCAGTTGCGCCCGTTCCACCTGTGTCATCGGCATCACCGGCATCGAGTAGTTGCCCTGCGCCCCGCGTGCCAGAACAAGGTTGTTCTTGGCGGTGAAAAGCGTGGTGTCCTGCCGGATCGCCTGGCTGAACAGGCGTTCCGCGCCGGGATAGTCGCCCCGGGTCAGTTTCGAATAGCCCCAGTTGTTCAGGGTAGACGCCGGTTTGGTGGTCAGGCCCACGGCCGTTTCATAGAAACTGTCGGCCTTTTTCCAATCCTTCTGGCTGTCGGCAATCATCGCTTCCAGCCGGTAACGCTTGAACGTTTCATGGGTTGGCGGAATGGCGGTCAGCACTTGCTGAGCGCGGTCCCATTGGTTGGCGCGGATCAACGCATCGGCCAGTTCGACCCGGTCTTCGTTGGTGGCGTCTTTGTGGTCGGCAACCTTAGCCCAGGCCACCGCGCCTTCCTCGGTCCGCTTGGCGCGGATCAACGAATAAGCAAGCCCGCGCATCAAATCGATCCGGTCGGGATGGGTGCGCAGGGCGCGCTGGAAATAGCTGACCGCTTCGTTCGGGTCGGCCACCGTCAACATTACGTCGTTGAGGTTGGTTTCGTCGACGACGTTCACGTCCTGCAACTTGCGTTCGACATCACCGGACTTGTCACAAGCTGCCACAAGCAACGTGCTGGCCGCACACAGGGAAACGAGGATGGGGTGGCGCATGTTGCTGCGTCCTTTTACTGCTCTGCCTCACGATCCGGCGCGCCTGATCAAGTAGTCGCTGCTGCTGCGGCGCACCAGTTTGTATTCTTTTTCTTGTGGCTCATCATACACGGTTTCATCCAGTTTTTGGAGAGCCAATCGCAGGTTATCACGGATCGAATCATTTTGGCCATTGTCTAGTGCATAGGCGCGTTTGAAGACCTGTTCGGCTTCGGCAGTTTTGCCACGCTCCATCAGCGCCACGCCGAGGTTGTTCCAGACCTCGGGCCAGTCCGGCTCTTTCTCGACGGCGCGGCGCAACAGCTTTTCAGCCTGGTTCAGCCGGCCAAGGCCAAGGTTCGCGCTGCCGAGCGCCGACAACACTTCGCCAGTCAGGCCTTGTGCACCAGCGGCGCGGGTAAAGGCCTCGAGCGCCAGTTCATGCTGGCCCGCAGCCATCAGGCGGTGACCGACCAGCAACTGGTCCACCTCTTCGCCGCGCGGGTCCAGCGACGGGGCATAGACCTGATCGCCACGCGTGGAAAGGCCGCCCGGTGAGCAGGCGGCCAATTCCAGCGTCAAAGCCAGCAGCAGTTTAGAGATCGCCGTCGGAGTCGTTCTTTTCCAAGTCCACTTGCGCACTGTTTCCGCCACCAATGTCGCCCATTTTGGTGATCCCCACCGCGGAAGGACCCACGAGGATGATCAGCAATGGCGGAACGGTAAGCATCATGGTGGTCAAAGTCATCTTCGTCGGCAGCTTGTTGGCCTTTTCTTCGGCGCGCATGACTCGTTTGTCACGCATTTCCGCGGCATAGACCCGCAGCGCGTCGGCGACTGGAGTGCCGAAAGTCTGCGACTGGTTCAGCACGGTCACGAAAGACGACACATCCTGAACGCCACAGCGTTCGCCCATGTCGTTCAGGACGCTGGTCTTGTCCTTGCCGGCCTTGACCTCGTTCGCGACCATCTGGAATTCGTCGGCCAGCGCGGGGTAAGAGGCCTTCAGTTCCATCGCAACGCGCAGAATGGCCTGGTCCATGGACTGGCCCGCTTCCACACAGACCAGCATCATGTCCAGCGCGTCGGGGAAACCGTCGGTGATTTCCTCTTGCCGTTTTGCGGTGCGCTTGGTCAGCCAGTATTTCGGTGCCATGTAGCCCACGACAAGCGGACCAAGGATATGCGTCATGGTCTGTTGCGTGGTGGCATTTGCCGCATCGGTCAGGACGTAATGATAGAACACGCCAAGTACCAGCCCGCCAATGGCGAGCCCGAACTGCGCCAGGAAAAACATACCGACGGAGTCGCGGGACGAATATCCGGCCTTCATCATCTTCTGGCGCATCTCGGTCATCTGACCTTCGTCTTCGGGCGTGAGCATCGCGGCGTATTTGTTCAGCCGCCCGTTGCCGCCCTTGTCGCGCAGGACCATCTTGCTCTTGCCGCCGGCAGGACCAACGCCCATGCGAATCGATTCCTGCTTGATGCGATCAAGCGGGTCTTTCTTGCCACCGATCAAAAGTGGAATCGCGGCCAGCAGCATGAAGGCACCGAAGCCGCCGAACCCAATCAGCGGGCCCATCGGGCCCAGCATGTCGGTCAGCATGAAGCTGATTGCCTGGAACGTTTCCATGGTTGCCCCCTCAGACCTTGATGTTCACGAGATGGCGCATCACCAGCAGGTTCAACGTCAGCATGATACCCACAACGAAACAGGCGGGAATGAACCACGGGTGGTCCTTGACCCCGTCATAGTAGCCGGGCTTGAAAATCTGGATGAAGACGAGCGCCGCCACCGGGAAACCGGACAGGAACTTGCCCGACCATTGTGCCTCGGCGGTGATTGCCTTGACCCGGCGAAACAGGCGAAACCGGGCGCGGATCACCTTGGCCAGACCTTCCAGGATTTCTGCCAGGTTGCCCCCCGATTGCTGCTGGATCGCCACTGCGACCGCAAGGAAACGCAAATCCTGCATGTCCAGGCGTTCGGCCATGTGTTTCAGGCTTTCACCCACGTCGCGGCCATAGGTTGCCTCGTCAGCAATGACACCGAATTCGGTGGCAAGCGGGTCCTGGATTTCCTTGGACACAATCGAGATCGCAGAAGAGAACGGGTGCCCCACGCGTAGCGACCGGACCATCAGTTCAACCGCGTCAGGCAGTTGTTCTTCGATCATGCCCATGCGTTTCTTCGCCTTGTGGCTGACCCACATGAACACGCCGCCGACGCCCATCGCAACGCCCAGCAGCGCCTTGACAGCCACGCTGGCCTGAGTGCCGATGGTCAGGCCCATGAACGCAAATGCGCTGACAAGGACCATGATCATGATCAGCTGCTTTGGCGTGAACGCAATCGCGGCTTTCTGCGCCTTGTCCGACAACAGCGAGTAGAGCGGGATGGTTTGGCTGTCCATGTGCTGGTCCATCTCCTTGCGGAGCTGGCGCAGCACGTCTTCACGACGCTGCCCTTCTGTCAGTTTTTCAAGGCGTCGGTTGACACGCTTGTTGAAGCTGATCGACTTGCCAAAGAAGACCAGATAGGCACCCTCGACCAGAACCAGAACGCCGACGAAGATGCCCAGATAGATAAACGGTTCGATTCCGATCGCGCCCATTCGTTACTCCATAACCATGGGTTCGAAGATCGAGGCAGGCAAATCGTAGCCCCACATCCGGAACCGCTCTGAAAAGTGGCTTCTCACGCCTGTTGCCGTGAAATAACCGATAATCTTGTTGTCCGGCGTGAGGCCGGTGCGCTGGAACTTGAACACTTCCTGCATCGAGATGACTTCGCCTTCCATGCCGGTGATCTCGGTGATCGAGGTCATGCGGCGGGTGCCGTCCTGAAGACGGCTGGCCTGCACGATGAGGTGCACAGCCGACGCGATCTGGGACCGCATCGCCTTGAGCGGCATTTCGATGCCGGCCATGGCGATCATGTTCTCCAGACGGCTGACACCGTCGCGGGCGCTGTTGGCGTGAATCGTGGTCATGGACCCGTCGTGGCCGGTGTTCATGGCCTGCAACATGTCGATCACTTCCTCACCGCGGGTTTCCCCCACGATGATCCGGTCCGGACGCATCCGCAGCGCGTTCTTCAGGCAGTCGCGCGGGGTGACCGCGCCCTTGCCTTCGACGTTTGGCGGGCGGCTTTCCATCCGGCCCACATGGGTCTGTTGCAGTTGAAGTTCGGCGGTATCTTCGATCGTCAGGATGCGTTCGCTGTCGTCGATGAAGGACGACAGGGCGTTCAGCGTGGTCGTCTTACCCGAACCCGTCCCGCCGGACACGATGACGTTCAGACGGGTCGACACCGCGGCCTGAAGGTAGACCGCCATTTCTTCGGTAAAGGCACCGAATCTTACCAGGTCGTCGATGCCCAGCTTGTCTTTCTTGAATTTCCGGATCGACACCAGAGAGCCATCGACAGCGATCGGAGGCACCATGGCGTTGAAACGCGAGCCGTCGGCAAGACGCGCGTCGACATAGGGGTTCGATTCATCGACTCGGCGGCCCACGGCAGACACGATCTTGTCGATGATCCGCAGCAGGTGCTTTTCATCTTTGAAGACGACATCAGACAGTTGCAGTTTGCCGCTGCGTTCCACGAAGATCTGTTTCGGACCGTTGACCAGGATATCGCTGATGGTTTCGTCTTTCAGAAGCGTTTCAAGCGGGCCAAGGCCCTTCACTTCGTCATAGAGTTCATCGTGCAGGATGTTGCGGGTCTCGCGGTTCAGCGTGACACCCTTGGTTTCCAGCGTTTCGGTCGTGATCTCGGCGATTTCGCGGCGCAGGTCGGATTCCGATGCCTGTTCCAGCGCGGAAAGGTTCAGGTTTTCCAGCAGAGCGCGATGCAGCTCAAGCTTCAGTTCGTTGATCTTGTCTTTACGCTTTTGCTCGCGGTCGCCGCGCTTGGGCTCTGCCGCGATCGGGTCATCCTTGGGTTTGGGCGGTGCCTTGCGGGCCATCTTGGGCTTGGGCGCTTCGGCCAGTTCTGCGGCAATTGCTGCCACCGACCCGGCCTTTTTCGGGCTGTCAACCGGTCCCTTGGACTTTTGGTAACGTGAGAACATCAGGAGGTTGCCTCTTTACTCAAGCAGCTTCGGACTGGCTTTCGCCGAAGGCGTGCAGCGATCCGGCGATTTTCGAGATTTCCTTGCGAAGCGGGTTCTTGGACGCCTGGCTGGCCAGCGGCAGGCCGTGGTCGCAGGCTTGAAGAACCGCCTTGCCGCCATCGGGCAATTGCACGTCAATGGCGATGCCAAGGCTGTCGGCCAGACGCTTGACCCGGCTCTTGCCTTGCAGGTCAGTGAATTTTGGCGCCCGGTTCAGCACGAACCGGATCTTGTCGAACGGCAGGTTTTCCGATTCCAGCGCCCGGCGCAGGCGCAGTGTGTTCTGGGCCGAGCGCATATCCAGTTCGATCATCGCGAAATAGACCGACGCACGGTCCAGTAGCACCTCGGACCATTGCACCAGCGTCGACGGCATGTCGACAACGACATAGTCAAAGTGGCTGGCGGCCACGTCGAGGATCGCGTTCACGTCCTGCGGAGAAATCATGTCGAGCGGCAGGATATCGGCCGGTGCAGTCAGCACCTGCATCTTGTCCTCGAACCCGACCAGCGCGCCGCCAAAGCTGTCTTCATCAATGTTCTCGATATCCTGAAGCAGCTCGAACACGGCATCGCGGCGGGGCAGGTCAAGATAGGTCGCGACCGATCCGAATTGCAGACCAAGGTCAATCAGGCAGACCCGCGGGCTGGCCTTCTTGTCCACGGTGGCCAGTTCCCAGGCAAGGTTCACGGCCATGGTCGTCGTGCCGCAGCCACCGGCCAGGCCCTGCACGGCGATGATGGCGCCGTTGCCGTCGTTTTTCTTGCTCAATTGCGCGCCGGGTTGCGCGTGAACGGCAGGGGCCGGCGGGGCAACGTCGCGGGCGCGCAGGCGGTCCACCGCTGCGGCCAGTTCGCCTTCGGGAAGGGGATAGGGGACAAATTCATCGGCACCACCACGCAGAAGTTGGTGCAGGGCAGCGGGGGATACATCTTCGGCAATCAGGATCACGTTGACCCCGCGTGCCTTGGCGGCGGCGATGATCTGGCTCAGCTGGGTCAGGTTTTCTTCGTCGACATCGTCGATCGCCATGGCAACGAATTCCAGCGCATCGGCTTCTTCCTGGCCAAGGAAGACAAAGGCTTCCTCGAAGCCAAGGTCGCCCCAGGCCTCACCCATCACCGCTTCCATGTCTTCGATCAACAGATCGAAATTCTGCACGTCCCGACAGATGGTGCAGGCCAGGATCGGTGCGGGGTCCGCAATATTCGAAGAATTACTCGTCATAAGCCTCACGTCCTTTACTGCCTGCACATGTCCGACTTCACACTCGGTGAAACGCGCGTTGCGCTCGTTTCGGTGCTACGGATGTCGCGGATCCGAGTCGGTCACACAGGTTTTCCTCACACCTGAAACTGGTCTAGAATGTAGGCAACATTTGGACCAAAAAACCGAAATTGTGCGGTATTGCCGGACGATCCGATGGCGGACAGTGACCCCGCCGGAGGGGGTGACGCCGCAAGACAAAAGGCGCCCCAGTGATCAGGGCGCCTTTGTTTTTCCAGGTTTTGTCTGGGTTTAGCCGTCGCTGTTTGCGGTGGTGGTGCCTTGAATCGTTTGTGCTGGCACCGCGCTTGCAATGTATTCGCGATAGATGACCTCGGCATATTTGCCGTCCAGAACCGACGGATGGCTTTTGACGAAGCCGGATACCTCGGTTACGGTCCGGCGGTTCCGGCGTTCGCGGCCCTGTGTCACGATCAGCGGCTGAGTCTCGCCGTAGGAGACAACAGCCTCCAAGCGCGAGCGGCTGATGCCTTGGGACACGAGATAATTCACCACCGCATTGGCGCGGCGCAGACCAAGGTTCCTGTTATAGGCGGCCGAGCCGACAAGGTCGGTGTGACCATAGACGCGGAAGCGGACCTCGGGGAACTGGCGGATCCAGTCGGCCTGTTGGCGCAACACTGCAGTGGCCTCTGCATCCAGCTGCGCGCTGTTGAAGGCGAAGTTGACGGTCGAATGAATCTCTGACGCGAACCTTTTGGCCAAGTCGAGCGTATAGCTCTTTTCGCCGGTCATCAGCTGGGTGTTGTTCATCGTGGCGTTGCCGAATTCGCCATTGTCGACGGTCGACCCGGCTTCCCAGTGGAACTGGGAATAGATCGGATCAGTGTTTGTGCAGGCGGTCAGCAGCGCAAGCGCGCTGACCGAAAACATCAGTTTATGTGTCATGTGCCCCCGCATCATTCTTAGTCCATCACATAGCCATAGGACCCGCTGAAGTCCTGCTTGGCAACTTCGCCCGCGGCGCCCTTGGCCGCCGGTTTGCGGGAATCGCCGGTCACGCGCCCGAACAGGAACAGATCCTTTTCCGACGGCAGCGTGACCCGATCGGTCGGAAGCGAAAGCGCCTCGCCCCGGGTGGGTGTCACAAGATGCGGTGTGATGATCACCACAAGCTCCGACTGCTGGCGCTGGTAGTCGGCGCTGCGGAACAGGGAGCCAAGGACCGGGATGTCGCCAAGCCACGGAATTTGCGAAGAATTGTCAAGAAAATCGTCCTGCAACAGGCCGGCGACCGCAAAGCTTTCGCCATCTCGCAGTTCAACCGTTGTCGAGGTCTTGCGCTTTTTGAACGCATCGACACGCAGGTTGTTGAAGTCGATCCCGTTGGCCGAGTCGATCGACGAAACCGCTGCTTCCATTTCCAGGTTGATCAGATCGCCATCGATGACCCGCGGAACGAAGTTCAGCTCGATCCCGAAGGGTTTGTATTCGATGCTGATGGTGCCATCGCTTTGCGGTGCGGGTACCGGGTATTCCCCGCCGGCCAGGAACTTGGCTTCCTGCCCGGAAAGCGCTGTCAGGTTCGGCTCGGCCAGGGTCCGCACGACGCCTTTGGATTCAAGCGCTTCCAGCAAGATCCCAACTTCGAGCCCGCCGGCGTTGAAGCCGAACAGGATCGCGCCCCCCGCTGTCGAGCTCGGCCCGAGTTTGGTGGCAACCGAATCCCCCGCGGCATTGGCGGTTGCGTTGCCGGTGCCGATTTCCAGGCCGTTGCCGCTGCCGGTCAAGGTGCCGGCGGTGGCCAGCGACGTTTGCAGCGATTTCGACACAGAGCGCTGCATCTCGGCAAAACGAACCTTCAGCATCACCTGTTGAACGCCGCCCACCGTCATCAGGTTCGACACCCGGTCCGGAGCATAGCGCTCAGCAAGATCCAGCGCGCGTTGGAGCTTTTGCGTGCTCGATACAGTGCCGGACAGAACGATGCCATCGTTGGCGGTGCGCACTTCGATCTTTTCGCCCGGCAGGATCTGACGCAAGCGCTCCTTGAACTCGGTCACGTCGGCGGCAACGCGGACGTCGACGTTGGTGATCAGCCGACCGTTGCCGTCAAGGATCGTGAGCGTCGTGATGCCGGGGGTTTTGCCCAGGACATAGATCGAGCGATCCGACAGCGAAGAGATGTCGGCGATTTCTGGATTGGCGATGCTGAGTTCCGCGAAAGGCTGATCCGCTTCGACCACCACCGCCCGATTCATCGGGACGTTCAGCGTGGACGAAAGGTTGCCCCGGACAACCCGCAGCGTTTCGGCAGCCACCGGACCCGCAGCAATAGGAGTATACGCAAGGATAAGACCCGTAAGGGCCGCCTTAAGAAAACCGTCGAATTTCATGTGACCTGCCTCTCCGATCACGCCTCTGCTGCGGGTCTTTTTGCCCACTCTTTTGACGATCCTGCGTCAATTTCAATTTTTTTGCAAGAATCAATGGCTTCGCGTTCTTGCTTTATGTGGGCCAATGGCAACAGGCGAAGTTCAAAACGAATTGTCCCGCCACCGGAATTCCTGCGGTGGCGGGGACAAGTTGTTGTAATCGCATTAGTTTGTGCAGGGGATCGGCGTTTCGACCACCTCGGCACCCTTGCGGGTGCGCATGGTGCAGACGCGCGGTTTTTCGACCTGAACCTGCTGCACTGGCTTTTCCATGTCCAGGAGATCGCGCTGGTCGACCTCGACGGCGTGGGTCACGGCCTCGTCGTTGGTGCCCATCAGCGACAGCGTCAGCTGGCCGGTCTGCAGGGCCTGCGCCAGCGATGCAACCTGTTTCGGCGTGGCTGCCACGGTCACCGTGCGGGCATCCATCACCGCGCTGGGATCAGAGGCATCGGCGTTCTGGTCCAGTGCGATCACCCGCAGGCCGCTTTCGATCAGGCGGGTGACGTCATTGCGACCGCCGTTGCCATTTTCGTCTTCGGGCGGCTGGCCGGTCCAATAGACTTCGACCCGGTCATCGACGCGGATGCTTCCGCTCATCCCGTTCGAGGTATCGACCTCAATGGTGAAGGCGCGTTGCCCACGTTCCAGGCGGGCAGCAAGGCCGGTCGGCGCGCCCGGTTCGCTCAGCTTGACAGCCATCAGCGGTTCGTTGATTTCCATCTTGCGCAGTGCAATACGCGGTGCCTCGCCTTCCGAGAAGGGGGGGCGGTTTTTCGAGAATACGCCGGCCGGCAGCGATTCTTTCGGGAAGCGGATCAGCTTCACATCTTCGGGCTTGATCGGCTCGCCATAGCTGATCTGTCGGTTGGCGACATAGATATCGACCAACGGCACATATTCACCGTCCTTGTTGCGCTCTGCTTCCAGCGCTGCCTGGTACGACCCGACATATGTCTGCGCCATATAGACCGCGCCACCTGCCAGGGCGACACCCACAAGAAGGACCAATCCGAAAATCAGTCGCATAACCTTACCTCACTTTCGGCCGTGCGCCTGGGGCGCATCTGTTTCACGTTGCTACTGACGTCAGGATGCCGGGCAATTCTGTCCTCCATGGGCCAAGATGCGGGCAATTGTTTGAGAACGTCCTGAGTGTGTCAGAAGCTGCGACACGGCACTGATCGGGCCGTGTTGCGTTTCTTGGCGTGAAGATCAGAAATCGTTTTCCGCTGCCACCGCGCCAGCTGCGGCGCGGATCAGGCGGTTGGACTGACGTTCGATGGTCGAATAGGCGGCGATTGCCAGTCCAACAACGGCTGCGGTCAGAACCACCCAGTCAACGGTCACGGCACCGTCTTCGTCGTGGCGGAAGTTTTTGATGAACTTGATCATGGTCTTGTCTCCATTGGCGTACTTTGGGTTTCCACGTCATTGCGACGGGCCTCGCTCCTCGTCCCGGACGCTGAGATGGAAACAAGTTGGTGCTGAAAAGAGGCGGAATTGCGGAACGAATTTGGACGAATAGGCTAAATTGTCCGCATTCGTGGAAACAGTCTGTCCACAACCTGGCTGCAGGAACGACAAAACGGCCCCAAGGGGCCGTTTTGCAAGATCGTACCGAAAGGCGATCTTAGAAATCGTTTTCCGCGGCCACGGCGCCAGCTGCAGCGCGGATCAGGCGGTTCGACTGGCGTTCGATGGTCGAATAGGCGGTGATTGCCAAGCCGACCACGGCTGCGGTCAGAACGACCCAGTCAACAGTCACGGCGCCGTCTTCGTCCTTGCGGAAGTTTTTGATGAACTTGATCATGGTCTTGTCTCCGTAGATGTACGTGTTTTGCTCACTCGTTACCGCGCAGGAGGCTGTGCCATCGCATTGGTCCGTTGCGGCGCAGGATCATGTTTCGCAGCCAATTCTGGCGGGATTGGGGCGTATTGCGGGAATTTTCCGTGCAATTAGAGTGTTTTGCGAAACAAATTGCAGAAGCTTTGAAAACAAAGAAGCGGCCCGAAGGGCCGCTTCCTGTGAATTCTTTCAGGCGTGATCTCAGAAATCGTTTTCTGCGGCCACGGCGCCAGCTGCGGCGCGGATCAGGCGGTTCGACTGCCGTTCGATGGTCGAATAGGCGGTGATTGCCAGGCCAACAACGGCTGCGGTCAGCACGACCCAGTCAACGGTCACGGCGCCGTCTTCGTCGTGACGGAAGTTTTTGATGAACTTGATCATGGTCTTGTCTCCGTAGGTGTTCATGCGTTTGCTCACTCGTTACCGCGTCGGGGTGTCGAATAGCTCAAGCAGCACGACCGTTGCGGCATGTAGCGATATAGCCAGTGGTTTGAGGCGGTATTTTGGCGTGAATGGATCAATTTGAGAACGTAAGGAATTTCTGCGGGAGAATGGCGTAAGATTCTGAAAAGAAATAACAAAAATATCTCTTCTGCACGAGTTCAGGCGAATGTGCCACGTTTTTCATTTCTGTTGTGGCAACAGATTTACCGAACGCTTGGGATTGTGCGAGTATTGGCAAAAAAGAAGCCAGAGGCAGGCACAGACATGCAGAAATTCTTGATCGCGGCTTTCCTGGCCGCCACACTGGCGTTGCCGGTGGCGGCTGAAGCGCCCAAACCCTTCCCGACGTTCTCGGCCAAGCGGGTGAAACCGCCCGGCAAGGGAGCCAAACAACGCATCACGGTTCAGATCGCGCCGCAGCCCGCGGCGCCCGCAGCCGCCAGCCAGGCCGTGCAGGCCGCGGCCTTGGCGCCGTCTTCGCCAGGGGGCAGCTATGCATGGTTTTGGCAAACGGTGTCGCCGGCCTTGTCGGAAACTGGGCCCGGGCGTCTGGAACCGGCCTTGATCCGGCTGGGAAACCCGCCTTCCGGGCTCGGTGTCCGCGCACCCCGGTTGCAGGGTCTTCACGAGATTGCCGATACCTATGGCCGCGAAATCCTGTTGGCCACGGTGGGCACAAGGGTTTCACCGGCTTTGGCGCTTGCGGTGATCTCGGTCGAATCCTCGGGGAAAGCCGATGCGGTCAGCAAAGCCGGGGCGCAGGGGTTGATGCAGTTGATGCCGGCGACGGCGACCCGTTTTGGTGTGTCGGATTCGCTGAACGCCGCTCAGAACATACAAGGCGGTGTTCGGTTTCTGGACTTCCTGATGGAAAAATTCGACGGCGATCCGATCCTTGTGCTGGCAGGGTACAACGCCGGGGAGAATTCCATCGCCCAGCATGACGGGGTGCCGCCTTTTACCGAAACGCGCGACTATGTGCCCAAGGTGCTGGCGGCGTTCAAGGTGGCCAAGGGGCTGTGCAAGACGCCGCCGCAACTGATCAGCGATGGATGCGTGTTCCAGTTGGCAGGCAACTGACGCGGTTTCGGATCGGGCTGTGCCCGATCCGACCGATGCGCCTTTGCATGGCAAAGGCGCATGGGGGCTCTGCCCCCATACCCCCGAGGTATTTGTGAAACAAAAGACAAGGGATTGGATCAGGTGGTTGCCGTCTGGCGTAGTACCGCACCGGGGTTCATGATGCCCAGCGGGTCGAGTGCGGTCTTGATCGTGCGCATGGCCCACAGTTTCGCCGGATCGCCATAGCGTTCAAGATCGGAGGCCTTGAGCCGACCGATGCCGTGTTCGGCGCTGATCGAGCCGCCGGTGGCGTGCACAAGTTCGTGCAGGATGCGCGAGCCGTCTTCGGCAAGGTGCAGGAAGGCGGTACGGGCCGTGCCCTTTGGCGGAAAAAGGTTGAAATGCAGGTTGCCGTCCCCGAGGTGGCCGAAACAGTTGATCCGCAACGGGCCGAGCGGTTTCAGCCGTTCGCGGGCAGTCGCAATGAAGTCTGCCACGGCACCCAACGGAAGCGAGATGTCGTGGCTGGCAATCGCGCCGACCATGCGGTTCGCGGTGGGGATGTCTTCGCGCACACGCCAGAAATCCTGACGCTGGGCTTCCGACTGGGCGATCAGACCATCGCTGACGAGCCCTGCGGCCAATGCGGCTTCGAACAGATTTTCGAGTGCGGTGTGCGGGTCCTGACCCAGCGACAGGCCGAGGTCGATCAGCACCATCCAGCGCGGGTTTTCCGGGAAGGGCCGGCGGAGATCGGGCAGTTTTTCGGCCAGGAAGTCGAGGCCCACTCCCGATATCAGTTCAAATGCACTGATCCCGTCGCCGATGTGATCCCGGGCGAGTGAGAGGAGGCTGAGCGCGGCCGCGGGGTCATTGACCACCAAGAACGCGGTGCCTTGCGCCGCGGGGACGGGCGACAGTTTCAACGTGGCGGCGGTGATCACGCCCAACGTGCCTTCGGCACCGATGAGAAGGTTGCGCAGGTCATAACCGGTGTTGTCCTTGCGCAGCCGCTTTAATCCGTGGTGGACCTGGCCGTCAGGCAGCACTGCTTCCAGCCCCAGGCAGAGGTCGCGCGCATTGCCATAGCGCAGCACGTTCACGCCGCCCGCATTGGTGCCGAGCAGCCCACCGATGCGGGCGGACCCTTCGGAGGCGAGCGACAGTGGAAACAGCCGGTTCCGGTCTGCGGCCGCCGCCTGCACATCGGCGAGAATCGCCCCGGCCTGCGCGATCAAGGTGTTTTCCTCGGGATAGACCCCCAAGACCTTGTTCATGCGTTCCAGCGACAGGATCAGTGGCAAGGGACCATCAGGTTTCACTTGTCCAGCGACCAGCCCGGTGCCGCCGCCATAGGGGATCACGCCGACACGGGCTGTGGCGCAGGCGCGGATGATCGTTGCGACGTCGTCGGTGCAGCGGGGCAGGGCGACCCAGGCTGCGTTCCCATGCCACTTGCCACGCGGCTCTTCCAGATAGCGCGGCTCGGCGGGGCGCAGGGTGTCCGCGGGCAGGTGTCGGGCAAGGGACTGGGCAAAGGCATCCTGGGCGGGGGCAAGCGCCATGGGTCACTCCGTTCGCTGGGTGGCATCCTTGTGGCGCAACAGAGCAGCGCGCTCAACCCCGGTCGGACAACCAGCGTGGGCGCAGCACCATCACCGTGGGACGTTTCGGCAGGGTGCGCAGGGAAAGTTCGATGTCGTTGCCGTCGACACGCTCGATGGCAAACACGTCGCTCACGCCATCAAGGAATACCCCCAGCGCCCTGTCGGAAAACCAGTGCATGGGGATCACAACAGAGGACCGCAGCCGTTCCACAATCCGCGTCATCGTGCCAACGTCAAGCGTATAGCCGCCATCAACCGGCACCATGACAACATCCAGCCGCCCGATTGCGGCATACTGTTCCGGTGTGGGTTCGTGGTGCAGGTGGCCAAGGTGGCCGATACACAGCCCGGCGACTTCGAAGATGAAGATCGAGTTGCCTCGGGTTTCCGCCCCGGTAAAGCCTGAACGAATGTCGGTTGACACGTTGCGGATCAGCATTTCGCCAAGGTCGAGGTGATGTTCGATGCCTTCGCCAAAGGCGCCCCAGCCAGGCAGGACATGGGGGATGCGCGAGTCGGGGGCGCTGGTCCAGTGGGTTTCATGGGCGTGGTTCATTGTAACCACGTCGGGAACGAACCGCGTTGGCCCGACGCTGCCGGCATAGTCGGTGACCGCGCTGAGGCCGCCGGGTGTTTGCAGCAAGAATGATGCGTGGGCGATGTAGTGCAGGCGGACGGTATAGTCTGGAAGTGGGTCGGTCCAAGCGGCCTTGTGCAGATATCGCAGACCCGGCGCGGCATCGGCGATGGCGATGCAATGGCTGGGGCGGCGGTCCTGCGCATGGGTCAGCGTTGCGGCGCAGATCAGGGCAATGGCAAGTCTCAGCATCGGCATCTCCATCTTTACAAAAAAGATGTTAGCTCGATTCAGCTTTGCCTCAAGAGCCGTGTCACCCGACTTGCGTGCGCCCGCGCCGGTCCATCCGCAGCGCGGCATAGAGCACGTGGGTGCGCCAGCGACCGTTGATTTGAAGATAGCTTTGGGCAACGCCTTCGTATTTGAAGCCGCTGCGTTCCAGCAAACCACGAGAGGCGACATTTTCCGGCAGGCAGGCGGCCTCGATCCGGCTCAGGTCCATACGGGCAAAGGCGTGGTGAACCATCGCCTCAATGGCCTCTTTCATATAGCCGCGCCGGGCATAGGGTTCGCCGATCCAATAGCCCAGCGTACCCGCCTGCGCGGGACCACGGCGGATATTGTCCAGCGTGATCGCACCGACAAGGTTTTCATCATCGCGGTGGAACAGAAACAGTGGCACCGCGGTACCGCCGGCAATCGCACGGTTGGCCCAGTAAACGCGGTTGGTGAAGCCCCGTCGGCTCAGGTGATCATCGGCCCAGGTGGGTTCCCATGGGGTCAGGAAATCGGTGCTGTTCATGCGCAGCGCCACCCAGGCATTAAAATCGCCATGTTGCGGCGGACGCAAGACCAGACGGTCGGTGTCCAGCCGCAGTTTGCGCCGTTTCAGGATCATCAGGCTACCCGGCGCCCCAGCAAATCGTCCAGATCAGGCGCACCGGAAACCGGACCATAAAGCGCCATTGCCATCGGGGCTGTACGGGCAATGTGATCGGCGAAGGCGCGCACGCCGTCGGCAGTAACGGCATCGATCCGGGCGACGGTTTCTTCGATCGGCGGGACCTTGCCCCAAATCTGGATCATCCGCGCCAGCCGCTCCGCCCGGCTTGACGGGCTTTCCAACCCCATCAGCAAACCGGCTTTCATCTGGGCGCGCGCGCGGTCGATCTCGGCCGCGGCCATGTCCTCGGTCGCACGTTTCAGTTCGTCGAACGTCAGGTTGATGAGGTTTCCAAGATCTTCGGCCCCGGTGCCGGCATAGATCGTTGTCATACCGGTATCGGCATAGGCACCCGTTTGCGCGAAAATCGAATAGCACAGGCCCCGTTTCTCGCGGATTTCCTGGAAAAGCCGGCTGGACATGCCGCCACCAAGTGCCACGGCATAGATCTGCGCGGTATAGAAATCCGGATCACGATAGCCCGGCCCTTCGAAGGCAAGGGCCACATGGGCCTGTTCCAACGCCTTGTCACGGCGGGTTTCGCCCCCCACAAACCGGGCCTGTTCAACCTTGGCGTCGTCTCGCGCCGTCATGTTGCCGAAGGTTTCCTTCGCCAGGGCAACGATCTGGTCATGATCGACAGCCCCGGCGGCCGACAGGATCAACTGACCGGGGCCATAGTGTTCTGCGACGAACCTGGCCAGATCATCCCGTCCAAAGCCACGAACGTTGCCGGCCTCGCCAAGGATCGTCTTGCCAAGCGGCTGGTCGGGATAGGCACGGGCCTGAAGCCAGTCAAAGATGACGTCGTCGGGCGTGTCCAGCGCCTGGCCGATTTCCTGAAGGATCACGTGACGCTCGACTTCGATTTCTCGGGGGTCGAAGACCGGGTTAAGCAAGATGTCGGATATCACGTCCAGCGCCAGCGCGACGTCGTCTTTCAGAACGCGGGCGTAATAGGCGGTCACCTCGCGCGAGGTATAGGCGTTGATATAGCCGCCCACGTCCTCGATCGCTTCGGCGATTTGCAAGGCGCTGCGCGACGCGGTGCCTTTGAATGCCATGTGTTCAAGGAAATGGGCGATCCCGTTCTGTTCTGGCCGTTCGTGACGACCGCCTGCGGTTACCCAAACGCCGATGGCAGTGGATTGGAGCCCCGGCATGTGTTCGCTGACAATGCGAAAACCGTTGTCCAGCGTGGTCAGGTCAACTGTCACTTCGCGATACGCTCTCTGATCAGGGTTTCCAGTGCAGTCAGGTCGTTGGCGACCTGCGTCACGCGCTCTGGCCGGTCATAAAGGTCTGCCATGCGCGGGGGAAGGGGCGGGCGGATGCCGCTGGCCTGTTCGACGGCATCGGGGAATTTCGCCGGGTGGGCGGTGGCCAACGTGATCATCGGCACGGCCGGATCGCGCAGGTCCTCGGCCACTTTCACGCCGATGGCGGAATGCGGGCACAGCAGCTCGCCCATGGTGGCGTTGGCTTCTGCAATCATGGCAAGCGTTTCTTCTTCGCTGACGCGGCCGCTGTCGTACTGGTCGCGCAGCGCTTGAAGTGCGCCTTGAGAGACCTTGAAGCCGCCCGATTTCAATTCGTCCATCAGTTGCCCCACCGCACTGCCATCGCGGCCATAGGCATCGAACAACGCACGTTCGAAGTTGGACGAGACCTGGATGTCCATCGACGGCGAAATCGACGGGTGCACTTCGGACGTGGCGTAGTCGCCCGAGGACAGGCAGCGGTGCAGGATATCGTTCTGGTTCGTGGCGACCACCAGCCTGTCGATGGGCAGCCCCATGCGCTTGGCGATGTAGCCTGCGAAGATATCGCCAAAGTTGCCGGTGGGCACCGTGAAGCTGACCTTGCGGTCCGGGGCACCCAAGGACACGGCGGATGAAAAGTAATAGACGACTTGCGCCAGAACCCGCGCCCAGTTGATGCTGTTCACCCCGGCAAGGCGCACCGCGTCCCGGAAGGTGAAATCGTTGAACATGTCCTTCAGGCGGGCCTGGCAGTCGTCGAAGTGCCCGTCCAGCGCCAGCGCGTGCACGTTCGATTCAGACGGCGTGGTCATCTGGCGGCGTTGAACCTCGGACACGCGGCCATGCGGGTAAAGGATGAACACATCCACCGCGTCCAGCCCCTTGAACGCCTCGATTGCGGCCGACCCGGTATCGCCCGAGGTTGCGCCGACGATGGTGACGCGCTCGCCACGGCGGGTCAGCGCCTCTTCAAACAACTGACCGATCAATTGCATGGCGAAATCCTTGAACGCCAGCGTCGGCCCGTGGAACAGCTCCAGCAGGAAATGCCCCGGCGCCAGTTGCACCAACGGGGCGCGTGCGCCATGGCCGAACCCGGCATAGGCCTTGGCGATCAGGTCGGCAAACACCTCGTCAGTGAACCCGTTGCCGATGAAGGGGCGCATGACGCGGAACGCGACGTCTTCATAGGGCAGGCCATGCAGGGCGCGGATATCCTCGGCGCTCATCTGCGGGATGGTTTCCGGAACATAGAGGCCGCCGTCACGCGCAAGCCCGGACAGCATCGCCTCTTCAAAGCTCAGAACCGGGGCCTTTCCGCGGGTCGAGATGTAACGCATGGGCCTCAGGCCTCCTTGGGTTTCAGCGTCCGCCGGATAAAATAGGCGGTCATGATCAGCCACACCACGGCCAGCGAATACCAGGTGATGGCGTATTGCAGGTGATCGTTGGGGATGCCGGCCGTGTCGACCGGCACCGGGCGCAGGCCGGGATCGGCCGGGGTTTCGCGGCGCGCGACGATCAGCACGGGTTCGGTGCCCAGTTGCGCGGCCATCTGGTCAAGGTCGCGGGCGAACCACATGTTCTTGTTCACATCGTTGTCGGGGGTCGAACTGTTACGGTCGTCTGACCAGTGGAGGTTGCCGCTGACGGTCACTTGGCCGATACGGCGCGTCTTGGTCTTGTCCTCGACTGGGACGAAACCGCGGTCAAGAAGGACCTTGCGGCCATCGTCCAGCGTCAGCGGCGCGATGATGCGGAACCCTGCGCCGACCTGCTTGATCGACATCAGCACATGCAGTTCCCCTGGGCCGATGGTGCCGGTCAGGTTGACCGGCTTGTAACGGTCGTTTTCGGGGGCGGGCTGCGCGGGCAGGGGGATCGGGTCACCGGAAATCGTGCTTTCGATCTCAGACAAGATGCCCTGCTTCCAAGCCAGCCGCTGAATCTGCCATGTTCCCAGCCAGACCAGAATTCCGGCGCCGATCAGGCCGAAGAGCAGGGGGGCTAGGATGCGTTTCAATTGCGTGCCTCGGGTCGCGTGTTATCTGGCCCGCTTTACCCGACCCAAGGGGCGGGCTTCAACCGCCTTGCGGTCGCGGAGCCTTATAAAAAACGCCCCGCCAGGTTGGCGGGGCGTCAGTGTTCGCGCGTTTCCTGTTGTTATTCTGTGTTCGGCTCAGCCGCCCCAGATATAGACCGCGGCAAAGAGGAACAGCCAGACCACGTCGACGAAGTGCCAGTACCACGCCGCCGCTTCAAAGCCGAGGTGGCTTTCGGGGGTGAAATGTCCGCGCATCGTGCGCAGCATGCAAATGAACAGGAAGATCGTCCCGATGATCACATGCGCACCGTGGAACCCGGTCGCCATGAAGAAGTTCGCGCCGTAGATGTTGCCGGCAAAACCGAACGCGGCGTGGCTGTATTCATAAGCCTGGAACACGGTAAAGATCAGGCCCAGAACAACGGCGATGGCCAGACCGGAGACCATGTCTTTGCGGTTGTTTTCGTGAACCAGTGCGTGGTGCGCCCACGTCGCAGCGGCGCCTGAGCACAGCAGGATCAGGGTGTTGATCAGCGGCAGGTGCCAAGGGTCGAACGTCTCAATCCCGGCAGGCGGCCAGACGCCGTCGATCGCCGGGCTCAGGCCGTCGGGGTTCATCGGGTACATGGCGTGCTTGAAGAAGCTCCAGAACCATGCGGCGAAGAACATGACCTCGGACATGATGAACAGGATGAAGCCATAGCGCAGGCCGATCAGCACCACGGGGGTATGATCGCCGGCTTGGTTTTCGGCAATGGTTTCCGACCACCAGCCAAACATCACGTACAGGACGCCGACAAAGCCAATCAGGAAGATCCACGGGGCCGACCCGTGGAACAGCTTTACGGCTCCAAACAGCATGATGAACGCGAACACCGAACCCAGGAAGGGCCAGATGGAGGGGCTCAGAATGTGATAATCGTGGTTTTTCGCATGCGCCATGTAATTGGTTCCCTCGTTGGCTGGCGTCAGTTGACGGTTTTGTCCTGCTCCACCTTCAGTCCGGCCTGAACCTCTTCGGGCAAGTCGATCTGGTGGAAGGTGTAAGACAGGGTAATGTGCTTGGTGTACTTCGCGTCGCGGTCGTCGACGATTTCGGGATCGACATAGAAAGTCACCGGCATCTGGACGCGCTCACCCGGCATCAGGATTTGCTCTTCGAAGCAGAAGCACTGGATCTTATAAAAGAACCCGCCTGCCTCGTAGGGCGTGACGTTATAGCTGGCCGAACCGGCGACCGGCTTGTCCGTCGGGTTATACGCCTCGTAGAAGGCCAGCCCCGTTTCGCCGATGCGCAGGGTCATTTCCCGAACGACGGGTTTGAATTCCCACGGAAAGTCACGTTCCTTCGACGCATCGAAGCGGATGGTGATTTCGCGGTCGAGGATTACGTCGCTGCCGGCATCCGCCACGTTTGTTGCGCCACCAAAACCGGTGACGCGACAAAACCAGTCATAGAACGGCACGGATGCCCAGGCGAGCGATCCCATGATGACAACGACGCCGACAGTTTGAGCGACGGTTTTCTGTGGTCCGGACAGGTTTTTCACTGGCTTTGCTCCTGTGTCGTTCCAATCCGTTCAAAGCCGCCACGGGTCACTTTGACCACAGTCAGGCCAAGGACCAGTACAATGAAGCTTGCCAGCAACAGGGCGACGCCCACGTTGCGACCGTGACGGCGACGGTGGATTTCATGTTGATGGGAAATCATGCCCAGCCTCCCATGCCAAAGCGTTCCAGCCCGGCTTCCAGCAGGATCGCGCCGAAATGCGCAAAAAGATACAGAAGCGACAGCTTGAAGAACCGCTTTTCGATGGCAAAGTTGTCGGCCTCGCTGTCGTCTTCGTTCCGGCGCCAGATTTGCACGGCACCTTTGACGAACAGCGCGTTAAGCACCACGGCCACAGCCAGGTAGACTGGCCCGCCGATGGATGTGAAGGCGGTCCCGACAGCCAGAACGGCCAGCAAAAGGGTGTAGACGAGAATATGGATGCGGGTCGCGCGGCGACCGTGGGTCACGGTCAGCATCGGAACCTTGGCGTCGTCATAGTCGTTGCGCATGAACAGCGCCAGCGCCCAGAAATGCGGCGGCGTCCACATGAAGGTCAGGCAGAACATCAGCACGGATTCGACACTGATCCCGCCAGTGGCCACGGCCCAGCCGATCATCGGGGGAAACGCCCCGGCGGCACCGCCGATCACGATGTTCTGCGGCGTCCAGCGCTTCAGCCACATCGTGTAGATGACCACGTAAAAGAATATGGTGAAAGCCAGCAGCCCCCCGGCCACCCAATTGGCGGCGAGACCCAGGAACATGACCGAAAACCCCGACAGCGCCAGGCCCAGAGCCAGCGCCTCGCCCGGCTGGACCTTGCCAGCAGGGATCGGGCGCTTTTGCGTGCGGCGCATCACGGCGTCAATATCGGCATCCCACCACATGTTCAAAGCACCGGATGCGCCGCCACCGATGGCGATGAACAGGATGGCGCAGAAGGCAATATAGGGGTGAACGGGTACGGGTGCTGCCAGCAATCCGACCAGCGCAGTGAACACCACCAGCGTCATGACGCGGGGCTTCAGAAGGGCGAAATAATCACCCAGCTGCGCCTCGGGGCCATAGGCATCGGTCTTTGCGCCGGTGTTGATGCTGGTATCGCTCATTTCTGAACCTCTGTGGGGGGGGCATTTCGGAAACGGGCGGGGGCTGGCCCCGCCCGTCACGTCTTAGTTGGCGGCGGCCACGTCAAAGTCGAGCGGCTTGCCGGCGTATTCGTCGATCGCACCGCGCAGCCAGTTGTCATAGGTTTCCTGGCTGACGACCTTGACGGTGATCGGCATGTAGGCGTGGTCCTTGCCGCAAAGCTCCGAGCACTGGCCAAAGTACACGCCTTCCTTGTCGGCCTTGAACCAAAGTTCCGCCAGACGGCCGGGAACTGCGTCCTGCTTCACGCCGAAGGCCGGAATGGTCCAGGAGTGGATCACGTCGGCGCCGGTCACCTGCATCACGACGGTCTTGTTGACGGGCACGACAACCGCGGTGTCGGTGGCCAGAAGGTACAGGCTGTTGTCATAGCCGTAGTCAGCCAGTTCGTCCTTCGCCAGCATGAAACTGTCGAACGCGAATTCGTGGTCGACGTATTCATAGCCCCAGTACCACTGGTACCCGGTCACCTTGATGGTCAGGTCGGCTTCGGGGATTTCCTGCTGCTTGAACAGAACCGGCAGCGAGAACGCACCGATGAACACCAGGATCACGATCGGGATCACCGTCCAGGCGATTTCAATCGGGGTGTTGTGGGTAAAGGTCGACGGGTTTGGGTTCGCACGACGGTTGAAGCGGATGAACGAATAGACCATCAGCCCGACCACGAACAGGACGATGGCAGTGATGATCACCAGGATCAGGCCGTCCAGCCACTGAAGATCGTGCGCGAGTTCGGTCGCCGCCGGCTGGAAGCCAAGCCCGCCCTGATGCGGTTTGCCGATGATCTCAAGCCCGTCCTGCGCAAAGGCGGGAACGGCGGAAAAGGCACTGAAGAGGCCCAGGGACAAGGAAGTCAGTCGCATAGTTCACCCTGATCGGTTGCGTGTCTGTCATAGGAAAAAGCCGTGAGAGCGGCGAATCTGCGATTCGACGTTCCACAACTCGCTCTCTCCCCATTGAGTTGTCTGTGTTTAGAAACCATATTCTGCCTGCCACCGGAAGATTTTTGCTTGCGGCAAAACGGCGCTTTTTTTGATCTAGATCAAACATAAGGGGAATGTCCATGGCCGAAACCGCTTTCCGCCCGTTCGAAACCACGCTGGATCCGGTGAAAACCCGGGCGATTCTGCGCGAGGCGTTGGATGGGGCCGAAGATGGAGAGCTGTTTCTGGAACGTCGCCGGGGCGAAATGGTGGTGTTTGACGATGGCCGGATCAAGACAGCCAGCTACGACGCCTCTGAAGGATTCGGGCTGCGTGCGGTCAAGGGCGAAGTCGCAGGCTATGCCCATTCCACCGAGATCAGCGAATCCGCGATCAAGCGCGCGGCAGAAACCGCGCGTCTGGCGGTGGGCGATGGTGGTGGTACATGGGCCGAGGCGCCGGCGGGAACCAACCGCAAACTGTACACCGACGCCGATCCGATTTCCGGGCACAGCTTTCCGGTCAAGGTCGAAACCTTAAGAGAGATTGACGCGTTCCTGCGGGATCTGGAGCCCCGCGTGGTGCAGGTCAGCGCGTCAATCGCCGCTTCGTTGCAAGAGGTGGTGATCCTGCGCCCCGATGGCATTCAGGTCAGCGACACGCGTCCGATGACCCGCGTCAATGTAAGCGTGATCGTCGAGGAAAACGGCCGCCGCGAGTCCGGCACCGCCGGGGGCGGGGGCCGGGTGCTGCTCGATGGGTTGCTGGACCCAGCCGATTGGCAGGCCAAGGCACGCGAGGCGCTTCGGATTGCGTTGGTCAACCTGTCTGCGGAACCTGCGCCGGCCGGGGTGATGGATATCGTGCTGGGACCGGGCTGGCCCGGCATTCTGCTGCACGAAGCCGTGGGCCACGGGCTGGAAGGCGACTTCAACCGCAAGGGCAGTTCCGCCTTCGCTGGGCTGATGGGACAGCAAGTGGCGGCCAGAGGGGTCACCGTTCTGGACGATGGCACCATACCGGACCGTCGCGGCTCGATCACAGTCGATGACGAAGGCACCCCTGCCGGCAAGAACGTTCTGATCGAGGATGGTGTGCTTGTCGGCTTTATGCAGGACCGGCAAAACGCCCGCCTGATGGGGGTGGAACCCACCGGAAACGGGCGCCGCGAATCCTATGCGCATATCCCGATGCCGCGGATGACCAATACCTACATGCTGGGCGGCGATGCCGATCCGGGCGATATTGTGGCCGATCTGAAAGACGGCATCTGGGCTGTGGGCTTTGGCGGCGGTCAGGTCGATATCACCAATGGCAAGTTCGTGTTCAGCTGCACCGAAGCCTACCGTGTCAAGAACGGCAAGGTCGGTGCTCCGGTGAAGGGGGCCACCTTGATCGGGGATGGCGCAACCGCCCTGCAACAGATCCGCGCCCTGGGCAATGACATGGCGCTTGACCCGGGCATGGGCAACTGTGGTAAACAAGGGCAATGGGTGCCTGTGGGCGTCGGCCAGCCGACGGTCATGATCGGTGGGCTGACAGTAGGAGGTGCGCAAGCATGACGTCAGTCATCGGCACGCCCAGTCTGGGGTGCCACATCATCGCTGCCATAATGTGCATGGCAAGTGCGACAGGTATCGGGTATCTGCTGGGGCAAACTGCGCCCGCCATTGGCGAAACAGCACCGCTTCTGGCCATTTGGATCGCCGCCATTGGCGCGGCCATGGTCTCCGCCTTCATCTTCGCAACAGCCGGGTTTGTCGTGGGCATCCCGGTCACGATCGTGCTTTTGCAGCGCGGACTTTTTGACGGAAAGTCGATGTCGCTGCTGGGTCTTGCGGTTGGGGCTCTGACAGCCTCCGTGCTTGGGGGCTTCATGCTGATCCGGCTTGGTCCAGTGCTGGCGCTGCTCTATGCCGGGATCCTCAGGCGGCTCTCTCCGGCCTGCTTCGCGGTCGGCTGACCAGACGGGTACGGGCCAATGCGCAGCGGGTCTGTTCCGCCCTGGTGGCACCCGATCCAATCCGATCCCGCGCTCGCTTCCGGGTTGGGGATCGTGCCAGCCGTTCTGGCAATTCCCGCCGCGATGGTTATGACTGTGATCATCGGGCTGATGATAGGATTGGTCGGCGCGGCATGGCAGGAAATGGACCAGGTCACCGGTGGCATACTGGCCGCGACGGGCCTGTTCTTTGCGCTATCTGTCATGTTCAGTTGGGTTGGCCACATCGTCGGCGCCCCGCTACTGGAGGCGCTGCTAAGGCGCGGGCTCGGGGGATGGGCAATCGTAATGCTCTGCGGCGGGATCGTTGGCGGGGGGATGGCCGTTCTCTTGGGCAGTGCGATCGCAACCTGGATCGGGCCGGTCCTTGCCCTGCTGCAACTGATCGCACTGCGCTGCCTGGCACGAGTCTTTGCTCGTCGACGTCGGGCACTTGGGTGACTTGGTGACAGTTTGTCTGAAAAAGCACATACTAATCAGTGTTTTATGAGAAGTTCCCGCAAAGGTTTGTCAGTGTTTACCAGCGGTTAACCACTCTGCGCGCAATGATGATCCTGCAAGACGGCAGGGCCAGCATGACCGAAGACCACATCTCTTCCACACACCCCCTACTCCCACCCACCACGGAAGATGCTCGGTTGGATTGGCTCTGCCTCTTGCGCTCGCGGCGCGTCGGTCCGTCAACATTTTACCGGCTGATGGGCGAACATGGCGATGCCGGGGCCGCGCTTTCGGCCTTGCCGGATGTCGCGCGTGCCGCCGGCGTCGAGAACTACACGACTTGCCCGAAACGCGTCGCCGCAGCCGAATTGCGCGCTGGTCGGGCAATGGGCGCGTGCCTGATTTGCCGGGGCGATGACGGCTATCCCGATCAACTGGCAAACATTTCCGATGCCCCCCCCATGTTCTGGGCTCTCGGGGACCTTTCGTTGCTGTCGCGCCCGATGATTGCGTTGGTGGGCGCGCGGAATTGTTCATCGCTTGGCACCCGCATGACCCGGGCTTTGGCCGAAGGATTGGGGCAGGCCGGGTTCGTCGTCGTTTCAGGTCTGGCCCGCGGCATAGACACTGCGGCGCACCTGGCCAGTCTGCCCACGGGCACGATCGCCGTCATGGGCGGCGGGGTTGATGTGATCTACCCCAGGGAAAACGCCCTTCTGGCCGACCAGATTGCACAGAAGGGCGGGGTCCGTCTGTCGGAACAACCGCTTGGTCTGCACCCCCAGGCGCGGCACTTTCCCGCCCGAAACCGCATCATCTCGGGTCTGTCCCGCGCAGTTGTGGTGGTCGAGGCGGCGGCCCGCTCCGGCTCATTGATCACCGCCCGGGCCGCGCTCGATCAGGGCAGAGAGGTGTTGGCCGTGCCCGGCCATCCCTTCGATGCCCGTTCCGGAGGCTGCAACATGCTGATTCGCGATGGCGCCCGATTGGTGAGGTCAGCAGATGACGTGATCGAGGCGTTGCCGACGCTGAATGCGCCCGCACAGACAGCCTTGCCCCTTGATCCACCGCTTCCGGTCCCGCGTTCCGACAAACGCAGCCTCAAGGAAACAGCCGCACTGCACAGTCAGATCCTTGATCGCCTCGGCCCCAGCCCGGTGGCAGAGGATCAGTTGATCCGCGATTTGGGAATGCCAACGAAAACCGTCAGTCCGGCGCTGACCGATCTGGAACTTGACGGTCGAATCCAACGTCAACCCGGCGGGCTGCTGTCGCTGGTGCCCTGAAGGGTCGGTCTTCGGGCATAGCCCAGCCAAGTCTTTCGTCGCCAACTTACCCCGGGGGTGAATGCCGCCATGGGCGGCAAAGGGGGCAGCGCCCCCTTGAACTGGCTTGCGCCCTTAGGCGCAAGCTGATCCTTTGCGCGGTACTGCCGCGCACCTTATTTGAACCCCTCGGGGTGTTAGTCGACAAGCGTCGCCTGTGTGGCGGCGCGCATGTCGTCTTCGCTGACGCCCTCGGCCAGTTCCACGATCTTCAAACCGCCATCGACCACGTCGAGAACGCCCAGGTTGGTGATGATCCGGTCGACAACACCCGCACCTGTCAGTGGCAGGGTGCACGCTTTCAGCACCTTCGACTCACCGTGCTTGTTGGTGTGGTCCATAACAACGACCACGCGGCCGACACCGGCCACCAGGTCCATCGCGCCGCCCATGCCTTTCACCAGCTTTCCCGGGATCATCCAGTTTGCCAGGTCGCCGTTCTCGGCCACTTCCATCGCGCCCAGGATCGCCATGGCGATCTTGCCGCCGCGGATCATCCCGAAGGACGTCGCAGAATCGAAATAGGAGGTGTGCGGCAGCTCGGTGATGGTCTGCTTGCCCGCGTTGATCAGGTCGGCATCCTCGTCGCCCTCAAACGGGAACGGGCCCATGCCCAGCATGCCGTTTTCCGATTGCAGCGTGACCGTCACCCCCTCGGGGATGTAGTTCGACACCAGCGTCGGAATCCCGATGCCAAGGTTCACGTACCAGCCGTCCTGCAGTTCCTGTGCGGCGCGCGCCGCCATCTGATTACGATCCCAGGCCATTATGCGTTCTCCCGCTTGCGAACGGTGCGCTGTTCGATGCGTTTTTCGTGGGTGCCCTGCACGATGCGATGCACATAGATCCCCGGCAGGTGGATGTGATCAGGGTCAAGCTCGCCCGGCTGCACGATTTCCTCGACTTCCATCACACAGACTTTGCCGCACATTGCGGCGGGCGGGTTGAAGTTGCGCGCGGTCTTGCGGAAAATCGCGTTGCCGGTGGTGTCGGCCTTCCACGCCTTGACGATCGAAAGATCAGCAAAGATGCCCTTTTCCATGATATAGGTCTGGCCGTCGAACTCCTTGTGCTCCTTGCCCTCGGCAATCACGGTCCCTACACCGGTCTTGGTGTAGAAACCCGGGATGCCAGCGCCGCCAGCGCGCATGCGCTCGGCCAAGGTTCCCTGGGGGTTGAACTCCAGCTCCAGTTCGCCCGACAGGTACTGGCGCATGAATTCCGCGTTTTCACCGACATACGAGCTGATCATCTTCTTCACCTGCCGCGTCTGCAGCAGGATGCCGATGCCGAAATCGTCGACGCCAGCGTTGTTGGACGCAAAGGTCAGGTCCTTCACGCCGGATTGCTTGATCGCTTCAAGCAGCAGCTCGGGAATGCCGCACAGGCCGAAGCCGCCGGAGGCAATCAGCATGCCATCCCGCAGTACCCCGTCCAGCGCCTCGGCCGCCGATCCGTAAACCTTGTTCATGGAAGTCTCCCCTCGAGTGGTCGCAGAGGTTGTGCCGCGCCGCAGCGCCAGAGTCAACGAAGGCTGCCCTTTATGGACACCTCCAAGGCCCTTTGTGCCGAAACGTCAGGTCAGCCCGACCCGCGCGCCAATCGGGGCAGGCGAGCCGAACGCAAGGCACTGCGTGCCCAATCGGGGGACGGCCCTGGGAGCGTGTCTTTCCGGTCGGGCGCAACCTCGGGGTGGCCAGGCGCCGGCATCGGGTCGGCACTGCCCTTCGGACGCCGGAACGGCGCGCTACCCGTCCCTTCAGACACACGGTGGCCGTCAGGGTAACTTACTTGGTCGGTTTCTTTTTGGCGGCCGGTTTCTTGGCGGTCGACTTTTTCGCCACGGCTTTCTTCTCGGGTTTCTTGCCTGCCTTTTCAGCGATCAGCGCCAAAGCCATGTCCATCGTCACGTCCTCGGGCTTTACGTCCTTGGGCAGCGTCGCGTTGACCTTGTCCCATTTCACATAAGGCCCATAACGCCCTTCCATGATCTGCACGGCGCCACCGCTTTGCGGATGTTCGCCCAAGCCCTGCAAAGCCTTAGCCGCGGTGCGCCCGCGACCGGGATTGGCACGTTTCTGGGCCAACAATTCCACCGCATGGTTCATGCCGATTTCGAAAACCTCCTGGAATTCCTTGAGGTTGACGTAGACGGGCTTCGGCTCGTCCGGCAGTTGGTGCATGATATAGGGCCCAAACCGGCCCAGGTTGGCGCTGACTTCCCCGCCATCAGGATGCATGCCCACGATGCGCGGCATGGTCAGCAGCGTCAGCGCTTTTTCAAGCGTCATGTCCGCCGGATCCCAACCGGGCAAGAAAGCGCCACCCTTCTTGGGCAGGCTTGCGCGCGGCGGCTTCTTGTTTTCCGGGGTCGGTTCGCCGCGCTGAACATAGGGACCGAAACGCCCGGCCTTGAGCCAGATTTCGTCACCCTGATCGGTCCCCAGAAGGCGCTCGTCCCCCTCGGCGCCTTCGCCCGCGATCGGGCGGGTATAGGTGCATTCGGGATAGTTGCCGCACCCGACAAAACCGCCGGTTCGTGACGTCTTCAAGTGCAGCTTGCCAACCCCGCATTTCGGGCAAATGCGGGGGTCTGACCCGTCATCGCGCGGCGGATAAAGCTGCGGCGCCAATGCCTCGTCCAGAACGTCCAGAACTTCTGTGATGCGCAACTCGGACGTCTCCGAAATTGCGACTGAAAAATCGCGCCAGAACTTTGCCAGCAGGTCCTTGTAGTCCTCTTCCCCGGCCGAAACGAGGTCGAGTTCATTTTCAAGACCCGCGGTGAAATCGTATTCCACGTAGCGCTTGAAAAAGTTGAGCAGAAAGATCGTGACGATCCGGCCCTTGTCTTCGGGAATCAGGCGATTCTGTTCCTTGCGGACGTATTCGCGGTCCTGGATCGTGGTCACGATGCTGGCATAGGTCGAGGGACGACCAATGCCCAGCTCTTCCATCTGCTTGACCAGCGTCGCCTCGGTATAGCGTGGCGGCGGCTGGGTGAAATGCTGGTCGGGGGTAACGCCGCGCTTGTCGGCCTTTTCGCCCTGCATCACTTGTGGCAGGCGCTTGTCATCTTCATCGACAACCTGGTCGTCGCGGCCTTCCTCGTACACCCGAAGGAAACCGTCGAACAGCACCACCTGGCCGGTGGCGCGCAGGCCAACTTGCCCGTCGGCGCTGCCGATGTCGACCGTGGTGCGTTCGAGCCGCGCGCTTTCCATCTGGCAGGCGAGGGTGCGTTTCCAGATCAGGTCGTACAGCTTGCGCTGATCGGGGTCGGACAGGCGCAGTCTTTCGACATCCGCCGCCATCTCGGTCGGGCGGATGCATTCATGCGCTTCCTGCGCGTTCTTGGCCTTGTTCTTGTAGATACGGGGCTTGCCCGGAACATATTCCGCGCCGTAGCGGTCCTTGATCGCGGCGCGGCAGGCGTCAACCGCTTCGCGCGCCATGTCGATGCCGTCGGTCCGCATATAGGTGATGTGTCCGGCCTCATACAGCCGCTGCGCCGCGTTCATTGTCTGCCGCGCGCCCATACCGAACTTGCGGCTGGCTTCTTGTTGAAGGGTCGAGGTCATGAATGGCGCCGAAGGATTGCGGCTCGCGGGCTTCGCCTCGACAGATTGCACGGTCAGATCGCGGCTCCGGATCGCCTGTACCGCGATTTCGGCCTGGGTTTCATTGGCAATGTCGTATTTGCCCAGCTTCTCGCCCGCCAGCACCGTCAGCCGGGCCTCGTATTCCTGCCCGCGCGGCGTGCCAAGCACCGCCTTGACCGACCAGTATTCGCGCGGTCTGAACGCCTCGATCTCCATCTCGCGTTCGACGATCAGCCGCAGGCAGACGGATTGCACCCGACCTGCAGACCGCGCGCCGGGAAGCTTTCGCCACAATACCGGCGACAGGTTGAAACCCACCAGGTAATCCAGCGCCCGACGCGCAAGATAGGCCTCGACAAGCGGCGCGTCGATGTCACGCGGATTGGCCATCGCCTCGGTCACCGCAGTCTTGGTGATCGCGTTGAAGGTGACACGCTCGACCTTGGTGGTCTTCTTGATCGACCGGCGTTTCGTCAGCGCCTCTTTCAGATGCCACGAAATCGCCTCGCCCTCGCGATCGGGGTCGGTGGCAAGAATCAGTTCGTCATCTGTCTTCAGCGCCTCGGCAATCGCCGCGACATGCTTTCGGCTGTCGTTGGCGATCTCCCATTTCATCTCGAAATCATGTTCGGTATCGACCGACCCATCCTTCGGCGGCAGGTCCCGAACGTGTCCGTAAGACGCCAGAACGGTGTAGTTTGGGCCCAGATACTTGTTGATGGTCTTGGCTTTAGCCGGGGATTCGACGACAACAACGGGCATTTCTACGGGCACCTCTTGAAACGGACTGGCTGCGGATATGGCGGCCCTACATGTGTCGTGCAAGCGCAAATTGTCAATGCGGCGCGTTCCGGACCGGAAGTCGCGGAACCGTTGCACAAACGGCTTGCATCCCCAAAGCTCCGGTCCTCCACATCATCTTGCGCCAAATATCCCGGGGGTGAATGCCGCCGAAGGCGGCAGAGGGGGCAGCGCCCCCTCGCGCCGACTACAGCCCGTCGAACGCACAAAGGGCATGCACATCCATGCCCATGTCTTGCAGCTTTTTCCGCCCGCCCAGATCGGGCAGGTCGATGATAAAGGCGCAGCCGACGATTTCGCCGCCAAGTCGTTCCACCAGCTTTATCCCGGCTTCGGCGGTGCCGCCGGTGGCCAGCAGGTCATCCACCACCAGAACGCGTTCGCCCGGCTGGATCGCGTCGTCGTGGATTTCCACCACCGCTTCACCGTACTCCAGCGTGTAGTCCTCGGAAATCACCGCGCCGGGCAGCTTGCCTTTCTTGCGGATCGGGACAAAGCCCGCCGACAACTGGTGCGCCACCGCACCGCCCAGGATAAAGCCGCGCGCTTCCAGTCCCACGACCTTGTCAAAATGCAGGCCGGAATAGGGGTGAAGCAGCTGGTCGACCGCCATGCGAAACCCGCGCGGGTCGGCAAACAGTGTGGTCACATCGCGGAACATGATCCCCTCATGCGGGAAATCGACGATGGTGCGGATGTAGTCCTTGACGGTCTTGACGGGGGGCATCTTGTGTCTCCTTGGGTCAGGTTGCGCGGCGTAGCGTGGCGGTCAGTACGCCCATGGCGATCAGCGTCGCCCCGCCCGCACGGGTGATCCAGGCGATGACGGACGCCCGTCCTATCACCTGTCGCAGCCGGTCAGCGGCCAGCGCATAGGCCAACGCGTTGAATGCCGCAAGCGTCACAAAAGTCGCGACGAGCACCGCGAATTGCGGAAGCAGCGGCTGTTCGGTCCGGATGAACTGCGGCACGAACGCGATGAAAAAGGCAATGGATTTCGGGTTCAGCGCGGTCACGGCGGCGTTATGCCAATAGATCCCGCGCGCGCTGATTTCGGTCTGGGGGATCGACAGGCCCCTTGTCGGTGCCGATCGGATCAGCTTTACTCCCAGCCAGACAAGGTAAACCGCCCCAATCCATTTCAGCGCGGTGAACAGCGCGGCAGAGGTCGCCACCAATGCGCCCAACCCCGCCAGCGAAAGGCTCATCGCCACGAAATCGCCGGTTGCCACGCCAAGCGCCGACGAAACGGCCACGCTGCGTCCCTTGGACAGCGCATAGGCCAGTACCAGCAGGATCGTTGGACCGGGTATGATCAGCAAAACGAACGAAGCCGCGACGAAGGTCAGCCACAGGTCAAATGCCATCCTGCGCTCCTTTACGAATTGCCCAACACCCGGCCTGCCACCGCGTCAAGCTTGGCCACAAGCGCAGGGTCGCGTTTTTCCGGGGCGGTCAGGATGGCGAAATCCAGCGCGTGATCGCAGCCGTGCGGACAATCGCTGCGTGCAGCGCCCAGCAGGGCAGGCAGGCCCGCGACCAGCTTTCGGCCCTTGTCGGCGTTGCCCAGAAGCGTCTGGATGATCTCGTTGATGTCAACTTCGCCATGGTCGGGGTGCCAGCTGTCATAGTCGGTGACCATCGCGACCGAGGTGTAACACAGCTCGGCCTCGCGGGCCAATTTCGCCTCGGGCATGTTGGTCATGCCGATCACGTCACAGCCCCAGCTTTCGCGGTACATCTTCGATTCTGCGAGCGTGCTGAATTGCGGCCCTTCCATCACCAGATAGGTACCACCTGCATGCACGGTGATGCCCGCATCTTTCGCCGCCGCGAAACAGGCAGCGGACAGGCGCGAACAGGTGGGATGCGCCACGCTGACATGGGCCACGCAGCCAGGGCCGAAGAACGATTTTTCCCGGGCAAAGCTGCGGTCGATATACTGGTCGATGACCACGAAGTCGCCCGGCGCGTATTCTTCACGAAACGATCCGACGGCCGAGACCGACACCACGTCGGTCACGCCCAGCCGTTTCAGCGCGTCGATATTGGCGCGATAGGGGACAGAGGTGGGCGTGTGCACATGCCCGCGCCCGTGGCGGGGCAAAAAGGCCATCTTCACGCCCGCCAGCGTGCCGGTCAGGATCGCGTCAGACGGCGGCCCCCAGGGCGTATCGACCGTGACCCACTCGGCGCCTTCCAGACCGTCGATCTCGTAAATACCCGATCCGCCGATCACCCCGATCATCGTGTCCGTCATCTGCCACTCCGCTTGCGTTGCCTTGGCGCCAGACTGCACCGGGGCCTGCGCAATGAAAAGGCCCGGAATGGCTGCCAAACGGACGCACGCCGCCGCCTTGCGGCAACAGGACGGGCACCGCGTCGGCGCATACGAAAGAATACCGTGCAAAAAACGGGTCAGAGCCCTAGACATGGCACGAATTGCCGCCCCTGTCGCCGCGACGGGTGGCCCTTTGCGCGTGCATGGCCTATGCCGCTCGCGCGAACAGATGAACAGGATTGCCCCATGCGCCGTGCCCTACTGGCAAGTTTTGCCAACCGAATGAACATGCCCGATTTCAGCCTTTCCCCGACCGAGAAGCTGACGCCGGGGCGGTTGCGGATCGAACTGTTGGCGGGTCTGACCGTGGCGCTTGCGCTGGTGCCCGAAGCGGTGGCCTTTGCTTTCGTCGCCGGCGTGCACCCTCTGGTGGGGCTCTACGCGGCGTTTCTGGTCGGGCTGGTCACAGCGCTGATCGGCGGGCGGCCGGGGATGATTTCCGGTGCGACAGGCGCGCTGGCGGTGGTCATGGTGGCGTTGGTGGCGCAGCATGGCGTTGAATACCTGTTCGCGACTGTTGTCCTGATGGGCATCTTGCAGGTTTTTGCCGGGGCAATGGGCTGGGGTCGTTTTATCCGGCTTGTGCCGCATCCGGTCATGCTGGGGTTCGTGAACGGCTTGGCGATCGTGATTTTCCTGGCCCAGATGAGCCAGTTCAAGGTGCCGGGCAGCATGGAAAACACCGGGCATGGCATGATCGGTGGCGCCTGGCTGTCGGGGATGCCGCTTTACATGATGTTGGGGCTTGTCGTGCTGACCATGGCGATCATCTGGGTCATGCCGAAAGTCACCAAGGTGATCCCGGCGCCGCTGGCGGGCATTGCGGTTGTCGCGGCGCTGGTGATCGGGCTGGGTCTGGATGTGCCGCGGGTGGGTGACATGGCCGCGATCCAGGGCGGACTGCCGGATTTCCACGTTCCCGCTGTGCCATTGACCTGGGATACGCTTGAAATCATCCTGCCTTACGCGGTGATCCTGGCGGCCATCGGACTGATTGAATCGCTGCTGACGTTGAACCTTGTGGGCGAAATGACCGGCCAGCGCGGAGGGGCCAGCCAGGAATGTATCGCGCAGGGGGCCGCCAACTTGTTGACCGGCTTTTTCGGCGGCATGGGCGGCTGCGCGATGATCGGCCAGTCGATGATCAATGTTAAATCGGGCGCACGCACTCGGATCGCGGGCATCGCCGCGGCGCTGTTTCTGCTGACCTTCATCCTGTTTGCCGCGCCGCTGATCGAACTGATCCCTCTGGCGGCGCTGGTCGGTGTGATGTTCATGGTGGTGATTGGCACCTTCGCGTGGAACTCGCTGAAGATCCTGACGCGGGTGCCGCTGACCGATGCGTTCGTGATCCTGCTGGTGACGGTGGTGACGGTCTACAAGGACCTCGCGGTGGCCGTGGTCGTCGGCGTGATCGTGTCGGCGCTGGCCTATGCCTGGAACAATGCCAAGCGGATCCATGCGAAAACCTATGCCACGCCCGAAGGCGCCAAGGTCTATCAGGTTCAGGGGCCGCTGTTCTTCGGGTCATCCGACGGGTTCATCGAAATGTTCGATGTGGGCGGTGACCCGTCGCTGGTGATCGTCGATTTCGCCGACAGCCGCGTCGTGGACCAGTCCGCCTTGCAGGCGATCGAGGCAATTGCCGGCAAATACGAGGCCGCCGGCAAGCGGATCGAGTTGCGCCACCTGAGCCGTGATTGCCACAAGCTGTTGACCAAGGCCGGCCACGTGATGGTCGACAGCGACGACGACCCGGACTACGAAATCGCTGTCAACTACGGAGTGCGCACCGGGATCCTGGGCGGGCATTGAACGCCGACACGCGCCGTGTCCTGTCTGGCGACTGTCCGGGGCGCTGCCCCGGACCCCGGAGTATTTGCCGGAAAGATGAAAGCAAAGTGTCAGCTCTCGCCGGGTCTGGTCAGGCTGAATACATCCCGAATGACCGAGTAGTCCTTGTACCCGAGGCGGGTCAGAGGGTTGAAACGGGTAACGTCGAACATGCCGTCGGTCATGCAGTCGTCGCGCATGTGGATGCCGGTCACTTCTCCGAAAACGGCGAAGTTGGCGGCGCCCGGCAGTTTCACGATCTCGGTCAGCTTACATTCGAGGGAGGCGGGCGCCTGAGCCACGCGTGAGCAGGCGATGGTTTCACATGTTGCCTTTTCGATCCCCGCATCCGCGAATTCGTCCACGTCCCGCCCCCAGGGGCCGGAGGTGCGATTCATCATGTCCTTCATGTCGAAGGATACGATGTTGACGCAGAAGACGCCAGTTTCCCGGATGTTGGCGACGCTGTCCTTGGTGTCGCCGCGGTCTTCTTTCGCGGCGGTCGAAGCGAACATGACCTGAGGAGGCACATAAGCCACAGCGTTGAAAAAGGAATAGGGCGCGAGGTTGTCCTGACCGTCCGCGCCGCGGGTGGCGATCCAGCCGATGGGACGGGGCGTCACGATGGCGTTGAACGGGTTGTGTGGCAGGCCATGGCCGTCTTCGGGGCGATAGAACATCGCGGTTTCCTCTTGTTTGAACAGTGCTTTCCCCCGTGATAGGCCGAAGCCGGACCGAATGCACGGGGGGCCGGGCGTGTTTGTGCTCAAAAACGAAACAGCCGAGGACTGGTGGGAGGTCGAGGCGCTTTACGACACCTGCTTTGCGCCCGGACGCACGGCGCTGTCGTCCTATCGGCTGCGGGAAGACGTGTCGCCGGTCGTGGCGTTGTGCCGGATCGCGCGTGATGAAACCGGCATCCTTGGGGGGGCGATCCGGTACTGGCCGGTGCTCGTCGGGCGCGTGCCTGTGCTGCTGTTGGGGCCGGTGGCGGTGCACCCGACAGCGCAGGGCGAAGGGCTGGGGGCTGCGCTGATCCGGGATACGTTGGCACGGGCTGCGGAACTGGGTCATGAGCGGGTGCTTCTGGTCGGGGATGAGCCCTATTATCGGCGTTTCGGATTCACCAAGTTGCACGGGGTCGAGATGCCGCCCCCCACCAACCCGGACCGGGTTCTGGGGTATGAGGTGGTGGACGGTGCGTGGCAGGACGTGACCGGAGAGGTGACCCGCATCGACAGCGGCGCTTGAAAAAACGCGGCGCGCGCCCCATCCTTTGGCAATGGCACGTCGCGACACCCAACCGGCCCCTCAGGTCACCGATTTGATCCCGCGTCCGCTGGACCGGGACGAGGTGATGGAGACACTTGCAAGGCGCTATCGCCGGGCGGGGAACCTTGGGGTGCAGCTGTTGAATTCGCTGAATGGACCGACCGATGCGCTGCTGGACCGGTTGCCGCCGGCTGCGCGGGTGCGGCTGGAAGGGCTGACCATCCGGGGGCTGGAGGCGGCAATGACAGCAGCCTCCGGGACGCGCGGGTTGGTCAAGGATCAAAAGGGATGGGTCAATACTGCCACGACCGCTGCGGCCGGACTGGCCGGGGGGGTGGGTGGCTTGCCAACGGCGCTGGCCGAACTGCCCGTCACCGTGACCCTGCTGATGCGGTCGATCCAGGCCGTGGCAGTAGACTATGGCTTTGACCCGGACGACGATCAAACCCGAAAGGATGCGCTGCTGGTTTTTGCTGCGCAGGGGCCGCTGGCAGGGGCGGCGACCAACCTTGACCTGAATTTTCTGGCGTCGCGGGCCACGCTGAACGGGGCCAACGTGTTAATCGGCATCGGTCTTGTGGCGCCGAAACTGGCCGCTGTCCTGGGCCGCAAGCTTGCGGTGCAGACCGTTCCGGTGCTGGGGGCGGTTACGGCTGTCGCCACCAACTTTGCCTATTGCGATTACTATCAGCAGATGGCGCATGTGGTCTTTGGCCTGCGACGCCTGTCGGAAGAAACCGGCACGCCCTTTGTTGTGCTGGTCGATGACCTGCGGCACCGTACCGATCTGCCGGTCAACCATGCACGGGTGTCCTGAACGCGACGGTTAACCTTTGCTTAAGGTTAATGCGGCAAAGTCGCAGGCGTGCCGCCGCGCAACGCGGGTGGCCATCGCACCACTCCGGGTATCGGGTTCCAGGTTCGCCGAAGGGCAGGGTGTTTCCGGGGGCCGCGCAAAAAGGTGTGGGCAAGGCGGGCCAGAATGGTCCTTTGGTGCGAAACGTTGCCTACGTCCGGTTGTGAAGGAAATCCATCACGGCCGGACGAACCGACTGCTCCCCCCGATCGCGGGCGTTTTCGATGACAGCGCGCAGGGCGTCCAGATCGGTGTTCATCAGCAAGGATTTGACCGGGCCGATCGACGCCGGGCGCATTGACAGCGACCGCAAGCCAATGGCGGCAAGGCACAAGGCCTCGATCGGGCGCCCCGCGTCTTCACCGCAGAAGGACAGATCGGTCCCGGTTTCCGCGCAACGATCCACGATACCCTGGATGAAGGTCAGGAACGAAACGTTCAAGGTGTCATACCGGCGCCGGACCCGTTCGTTTTCGCGATCTGCAGCAAAGAAGAACTGCTTCAGATCGTTGCCGCCGATGGACAGGAATTCCACCTCGGCAAAGAACCTGCGCGAGGCGTAGGCCAATGACGGGGTTTCCAGCATGGTGCCAACCTCGATCCGTTCGGGCAACACGTGGCCAAGCCGGGTTTCGCGGGCGATGGCCTTGTCCATTTCGTCCCGGGCGGCGCGGAATTCGTCGTACTGGGCGACGAAGGGGAACATGATCGACAAGGGGCGCCCCTTGGCCGCGCGCAGCAGGGCCTGCAATTGCATGCGCAACACGCCCGGCTTGTCGAGCCCGACGCGGATCGCGCGCCAACCAAGTGCCGGGTTCGGCTCTTCCTGCGGCTTCATGTAGGGCAGCACCTTGTCCGACCCGATGTCGAGCGTGCGGAACACCACGCGCTTGCCCTGCGCAGCGTCCAGAACCCGGGAATAGAGCTGTGCCAGTTCCGTACGGCTTGGCATCTGGTTCCGTACCAGAAACTGCAATTCGGTGCGGAACAGGCCCACGCCCTCGGCCCCGGAACTGGCCAGCGACGGCAGGTCGGCCATCAGCCCCGCGTTCATCGTCAGGGTGATGCGCTTGCCGCATCTGGTGACGCAGTCCTTGTCACGGATCGAGGCATAGCGTTCCTGCGCCTGCGCCTGCATCGCCATCTTGTCGCGAAAGGCAGACACGATGGTGTCATCGGGGCGCAGGTGCACAACACCCTGATCGCCATCAACCATGATGTGATCGCCGTTCAGCGCCTCGTTTGTGATCCGGTCGGCGTGGATCACCAGCGGAATCGCCAGCGCGCGGGCAACGATCGCGGCATGTGACCCGACAGAGCCTTCTTCCAGGACGATGCCCTTTAGCTTGCGACCATATTCCAGCAACTCGCCTGGGCCGATGTTGCGGGCAATCAGCACCGGGTCCTCGGGCATGGTGGCGCCGGTTTCTGCGCCCTGGCCGGTCAGGATGCGGAGCAGCCGGTTCGACAAGTCGTCCAGATCGTGCAGCCGGTCGCGCAGGTAGGCGTCCGCGGCCTGGCTCAGCCGGGCGCGGGCGGCGGACTGTTCCTTTTCCACAGCGGCCTCGGCCGACAGGCCGCGGTCTATGTCTTCGGTCATTCGCCGCATCCAACCCTTGGAATTGGCGAACATACGATATGCTTCCAGCACCTCGATCTGTTCAGAATCCTTCGTGCCCACAAGCAGTTGGTCGACGCTGACCCGCAGTTCATCGACTGCCTTTTGCAGGCGTTCGCGTTCGCGCCCGGGGTCGTCAGTGACAAGGTTGGTCACCATAACGCGCGGTTCGTGCAGCCAGACGTGCCCTTCGGCAGAGCCTTCCTGCCCGCTGCCACCGCGGAACAGGGCAGGCTGGGTATGGCGTGCCTTGAGCGCCGCCCCTTCACCAACGAAGGCACCAAGCTCTGTCATTTCCGCCAGTACCATTGCGACCACTTCAAGCGCATATAGTTCGTCGGCGGTAAATTCTCGCTTTGCCTTGGTTTGGACCACGAGCACGCCCAGCTTTTCGCCCAGCCGCTGAATCGGGACGCCAAGGAAGCTGGAAAAGATCTCTTCCCCGGTTTCGGGCATGTAGCGGAAACCGGGTTCAGACGGTGCGTCGGCGGTGTTCACGATGGTGCCGGTGCGCGCGACGCGGCCGACAAGCCCTTCGCCCAGCCGCATCCGGGTCTGGTGCACAGCGTCCTTGTTCAAGCCTTCCGTGGCGCATAGTTCCAGCGTTTCGGGATCGCGAAACAGGTAGATCGAACACACTTCGGTGCCCATGGAATCGGCGGTTAGGTGGGTGATCTTGTCCAGGCGCGCCTGGCCTGCCGCGTCTTCGGCCATGGTGTCGCGCAAGCGGCCAAGCAGCTTGCGGCTTTCCGATTCGGTGCGATCCGCCATTGCGATCCTTCATCTGCTGACCTGTGCGGCGGAAGTGCCGCTGTCTGCCGTTCTCGTCTATCACGCTGGCCGGTCACGGCAAGGTTGAACACAAGGTGGACGAGAAATTAAGGCAAGAATATTGCGAATTTAGTTTCTGAAACGCACGTTTCGTGCGTAAAGGTGTTGTGAATTTGCGACTTTTCCGGGCAGAAACTGCTCGGCCTGAAAAAATGAAAATGCGGGCAGACCAAAGCGGCCGCCGGCATCGGGTCGCAGTGTACCGGGACCAAATCGGGCAGAGCAGGTGCCCGGTCTCTCCGGTCAGGCGATTGGGAAGATTAGGCTTTTTCCAGCTCGAACGCATCGTGCAGTGCCTGAACCGCAAGTTCCATATACTTGCGGTCAATCAGGACAGAGATCTTGATTTCAGAGGTGGCGATGACCTTGATGTTGACGCCTTCATCCGACAACGTCTTGAACATCTTTGCGGCAACGCCCGACTGGCTGCGCATGCCAATGCCGACCGCTGAAACCTTGGCGACATTGGTATCTGCGATCAGGTCGTGAAAGTTGATCTCGCCACGATCCTTGGCGTCGTTCAGCGCTTTTTCCGCGCGCATCACCTGGTTGATCGGGCAGGAAAAGGTCATGTCGGTGCGACCTTCTTCGGCGATGTTCTGGATGATCATGTCGACATTCACACCGGCCTCGGACAGCGGTCCGAAGATGGCGGCGGCGATGCCCGGGCGGTCGGCCACGCTGACCAGCGTCATCTTGGCTTCGTCGCGGCTGTAGGCAATGCCCGAAACGGGACGGTTTTCCATGACTTCCTCCTCATCGCAGACGAGCGTTCCGGCTTCGTCGGATTGTTCCTCGAAACTGCTGAGCACGCGCAGCTTCACCTTGTAACGCATGGCCAGTTCGACCGACCGGGTTTGCAGGACCTTAGCGCCGAGGCTGGCCAGTTCCAGCATTTCCTCGAACGCGATCTTGTCCAGCTTGCGGGCCTTGTCGGTGATCCGCGGGTCGGTGGTATAGACCCCGTCCACGTCGGTGTAGATATCGCAACGCTCGGCGTTGAAGGCCGCGGCGAAAGCCACGGCGGTGGTGTCGCTGCCACCCCGGCCCAGCGTGGTGATCCGGCCTTCGGGGCTGACACCCTGGAAGCCTGCGACCACGGCCACCTTCATGCCTTCCTCGAATTTCTTCAGGATATTGGCGGGCGGAATGTCCTCGATCCGGGCGCTGGCATGCGCATCGGTGGTCATGACCGGCACTTGCCAGCCCTGCCAACTGCGCGCGGGCACGTCCATTTCCTGCAGCATCAGGGCCATCAGGCCAGCGGTGACGTTTTCGCCCGAGCTGACGATGGCATCGTATTCGCGCGCATCGTAAAGCGGAGAGGTTTCTTCGACAAAGCCGACCAGCTTGTTGGTTTCGCCTGCCATGGCGGACACGATGACAATGACGTCATAGCCCTTGGCCACTTCGACGCCGACACGTTTCGCGGCCCGCTTGATACGGTCCAGCGTGGCAACCGAGGTTCCGCCGAATTTCATCACGAGAATGGGCATGGGCCAGCCTTCCTGTCAGATCGCGCGGGACATACGCCGGGCCGGGCCGCCACGCAAGAGTACTTTGTCCGCAGGCGTTGGGGAATGCCTGCGGTCTTGCGGTCGCTTTTGCGTGCTGTTTTTGTGGATCAGAACGGGTGGTCGCGTCCGTCCCAGGTCTTGAAGCAGCCGGTGGTGTCCAAAGACAAATCGTCGAACCGGGCAATCAGTCCGCTTGCGGCCTCGTCCACCGTGATATCGGCGGCCGAGCCGCCCATATCGGTCTGCACCCAGCCGGGATGATAGATGCCAACTGCGATTCCCAGCCCCTTGAGATCGACAGCCAGGTTGCGCCCCAGGTTCAGGACCGCTGCTTTTGAAGATCGGTAGATATAGCTGCCGCCCGGCGCGCGCTCGTCCGAGGCCATCTGCGAACTGATGATCGCGATCTTGGGTGCCGCGGTCATTTGCAGGTTGGGCAGAAGCGCCTGGATTGTCAGGAAAACGCCGGTCACGTTGACCGCAAAACTTTGCGCCCACATCTCGGGCGGATAGCCATCGGCAAGGGTGTGCCCCTTGTCGAGATAGACCCCGGCATTGCAGACTAGGAGGTCAAGCGGCTGGCTTTCCAGCCGTTCCGCCAGCGCCGTGACCGACGCCGGGTCGGTTACATCCAGCGGCAAGTATTCCGCTCCAGACCGGGCGGTCGCCAGAACGGACGCGCCGCGCGCGCGGTAGCCGGCATCCATGGCCGCACCAATGCCTCGGTTTGCGCCGGTGATCAGAACCTGCATTGAACTCTCCTCAGTTTGTTTTGCGGCCCGGCACGAAGGGCAGGGGGGCCACGGGCACGCCGTCCTCGAACAGCTTGCGGGCCTCGTCGACCCGCGCCTCGCCATAGATGGGCCGTTCTGGGATCAGCCCGTCGTGCATGTCGCGCGCTTCGCGGACAAAACGGTCACCGACATAATCCGATGTTTTTTCTATATGTGCCTTGAGCTCGGCCAAAACCTGTTTGTGCAACTCGGGCGCCGGGGTGGGCGTCTGTGGCTGCGCGGTTTCTGCGCCGCCGGTGCTGACGCGGGGCGCCATGATTGCCTTGCTGACATGAGTCGTGCCACAGACTGCGCAGTTGACCATTCCGGCCGAAAGCAGCTTGTCAAAGGCGTCAGCGGACTTGAACCAGCTGTCGAACCGGTGTCCATCTGTGCATTTCAGCGCGTATTGAATCATTCATCCGTTCCGCTCGTCGGCGGTGCATTATGTATGCGCGCCGGTAGCCGGATCAAGCTGATTCAAAGCTTTAGCACGTCCTGTTTCAAACCACGCAGCAATTCAGCCAGCTCCGGTTCCCACACCTTGCGGGCTGCTTTCTTGCAACTCATCCATTTTCGGACGCGCTGGCCCTTTTCCGGGTGCTTGCCGGCCAGCGATTTGACCTTGAGAGGATAGACCATGACCGCGCAGGGCTGGTCGACCTCTTCTTTTTTCTCGGCTTCCTTGATGTAAGTGTACATCCCGATGCTATCGTTGCTGCACTTGCCGCGTACACCGGCCTCTTCCCAGGCTTCTTGCGCGGCGGTTTCAGCGCCGGATTTGCCGTCCATCGGCCAGCCTTTGGGCAGCACCCAGCGCCTGTTGCGGCGGCTGGTGATCATCAGCACCTGCAGTTTCTTCTTGCGCACACGCAGGCAAAGCGCGGCGTATTGCGTCGCGATTTCGGTATTGGAACCGTCCAGGTCATGCAGAAGGTGAGGGGCGCTTTTCATCGGTTCTTATGCGGTCTTTTTGTAAATATCAGCTCGGTGAGTCTTTTATACCGCGCGCAGCGAAGATTTCCAATCGAAACCGGATATTTCCGCCCATTTCCCCAAATAAACGCTCGGAGCGTCAGCGCAGGGCCGCGATTATCTCTTGCAGCACTTGTTCAGCGGGTACGTCCGCGGCCAGAACAGCGCGGGCCTGTGCGCCAAGGCTGGCTTGCACCGCCGGATCGGCCAGATCGTTCAGAGCCCGAGCGATCGTATCGGCGCTTGGTGTCAGGCGCGTGACACCGGCAGCCTGCAATGCGGCATAGCTGTCAGCGAAATTGGCAACGTCCGGCCCATGCAGGATGGCCTGACCGTGGGCAGCGGGTTCAAACGGCGTGTGCCCGCCCCGATCCGTCAGCGACCCGGCTATGAAGCAGACCCCGGCGAGATCGTACCAAAGTGGCATTTCCCCAAGCGTGTCAGCCAGATAGACGGATACTCCCTCAGGGCTTTGTCCCTTGCTGCGGCGGGAAAAGGACAGGCCGGCACGGGTCAAGATGGCCGCAACCTCGTCGCCGCGCCCAGGGTGGCGGGGTGCCAGAATCAGGCGCAAATTCGGGCGTTTTTGCAATGCCAGCTGATGTGCCTTTGCGAGGATGTCCTCTTCGCCTTCGTGGGTCGAGGCGGCCAGCCAGGTTTCGGCGCGATCAAAGGCCGCGGCAAGTGCCGGATCGTGCATCGGGCTTGGCAGATACAGCGCCTTGAGATTCAGGTCAGGTCCAAACCGGTCCTCGGGCAGCCCAAGTGAGACAAGCCGTTGGCGCGATCCGGCATCCTGTGCAGAGGCATAAACAACCCGCCCCAAAACGCGGCGGGCCAGCCGGTCAAGCCGAACCCAGCTTTTCGCTGTGCCCGCGCTCATTCGTGCGCCCAGGACGATAACCGGGCCTTGGCAGGACAGGATGCGATGCGGCCAAAGCTCTGATTCCATCGCAATGAAGGCGCGAACCTTCCAACGCTTCATCATTCGCCGCGATACGCGGGACAGATCAAGCGGCGCAAGATGTGCGGACACCCGGTCAATTCCCCAGCTGCGCGCCAGGGCCACGCCGCTTTCGCTGTTGCAGGTGATCAGCAGCGGTGTTTGCGCATATGCGGCCCGCAACGCCGCAATTACCGGCCGGGCAGAAGCCAGTTCACCATTCGAGGCCGCATGCAGCCAGATATGGGCCCCTTCGCTTTGTGGTGCATTGCGCCCCAGTCTGTCCCGCAGCGCGCGCCCGTCAGCACGCAGGGCGGCGCGGGTCAGAACGACCGCGGCGAGGATGGAAATCAGCAGACGATAGAGCAGCACGGGCACACCGGTTTGGCAGAAAACACGGGCAGCGATAGGCGCTGAGCCCATTTCGTGCAAGCCGTCAGAATGCGAAAGAAAGATGGTGCTGCTGGACAGGATTGAACTGTCGACCTCTCCCTTACCAAGGGAGTGCTCTACCACTGAGCTACAGCAGCGCCGGTGCGCCGTCATGGCGTGGGCGGGTCTTTAGAGGCAATTGAAATGCGTTGCAAGGGCAATCTGGACGGTTTTTTTCATCCACTGTAGACAGGCCCTATGGAGCGGAAAAAAGACCCTGGGAAAAAGCCCCCCGCCGCGCGCGAGGATCGGCTGAAAGCAGCGTTGAAGGCCAATCTGGCCCGGCGTAAAGCACAAGCGAAGGCGCGCAGCGCCATGGAACCGGGTGAAACCGGGTCGGACACGGAAAAGGACTAGGCAGGCATGGATTCGATCGTCGTCACTGGAAACGGACCCCTCAGCGGGACGATTCCCATCGCAGGTGCAAAAAACGCCTGTCTTACCCTCATGCCAGCAACTTTGCTGAGCGAAGAACCGCTGACGCTGTCGAATGCACCGCGCCTGTCGGACATCAAGACCATGACCCAGTTGCTGCAGTCGCTTGGGGCCGAGGTGCAGTCGCTTCAGGGTGGACAGGTCTTGACCATGTCGAGCCATGATCTGACCAGCCACGTGGCCGACTACGACATCGTGCGCAAGATGCGGGCGTCGAACCTTGTGCTGGGCCCGATGCTGGCGCGGTTGGGCCACGCGGTGGTGTCGTTGCCGGGCGGCTGTGCCATCGGTGCGCGCCCGATGGACATTCACATCACCGGGCTCGAGGCGCTGGGCGCCGAGATTGAACTGAAGGACGGGTACCTTCACGCCAAGGCGCCGGGCGGGCTGAAAGGGGCGGTGATCGATTTCCCCTTTGCATCGGTTGGCGCTACCGAGAACGTGCTGATGGCGGCGACGCTGGCCAAGGGCACGACGGTCATCAACAATGCTGCGCGCGAACCGGAAATCGTCGATCTGGCAGACTGTCTGCGCAAGATGGGCGCACAGATCGAAGGCGACGGGACCTCTCGCATCGAGGTGCAGGGGGTTGACCGGCTGTCCGGCGCAACCCACCCGGTCGTCACCGACCGGATCGAACTGGGCACCTACATGCTGGTCCCCGCAATCTGCGGTGGCGAGGTCGAACTGTTGGGGGGACGGATGAGCCTTGTCGGTGCCTTCTGCGAAAAGCTGGACGCAGCAGGCATCGCAGTCGAGGCAACCGAACAAGGCCTGAAAGTGTCGCGCAAGAACGGGCGGGTCAAAGCAGTCGATGTCACCACTGAACCGTTCCCCGGTTTCCCGACGGACTTGCAGGCACAGATGATGGCGCTGTTGTGTACCGCCGACGGGACCAGCGTTCTGGAAGAAAAGATTTTCGAAAACCGCTTCATGCACGCGCCTGAACTGATGCGCATGGGGGCCCGGGTCGAGGTGCATGGCGGCACCGCGACCGTACACGGCGTCGAAAAGCTGAAAGGCGCACCGGTGATGGCCACCGACCTGCGCGCCAGCGTGTCACTGATCCTTGCAGGTCTGGCGGCCGAGGGCGAGACCCTGGTCAGCCGGGTGTATCACCTTGATCGTGGCTATGAACATGTTGTGACAAAGCTGCGCGGGGTCGGCGCCAAGATCGAGCGGGTAAAGGAACAGTGACCGAAGACGCGCGTTTCGAAGACGGCGGCGATCGTCCCTTGAACCTGGGGGCCGAAGACACCGAAGATCTTCAGGTGATTTCGGCATTGGTGCAGGATGCGGTTCTGCCTGTGACAGAGATCAGGTGGCAACGAAGCCAGCGACGGCTGGCGCTGTTGATCAACCGGCTGCGTTGGGAAGATGTCGATGCCGCGCAGCGCCGTGGGCGTCCGGTTGAGCGGGTCCAAGCACTGTTAGTTGTGTCCGAGGTTCTGTCGGTGGCCAGCCAGGGAATCGATCGCCGCGATCGTGACACGGTGCTGTCACTGTTGTCGGTCGATTTCGAGCCGGGCGAAGACGGAACCGGGCATATCGTGCTGACACTGGCGGGCGATGGGGCCATCCGAGCCTCGGTCGAGGCGTTGGATGTCTCGTTGCGCGACGTGACCCGGCCTTATGTCGCACCGTCGGGCAAATTGCCAGATCACGACCGGACCTGAGCGCATGCATCGACCTGGTCCCGGTGCAGCGCTGACGGCGCTGACTGGCGGAAGCGCGCGCTGCCGTTCTGCGGGCTGATGGGTGTCAAAGATCGATTTCCACGACCCCGCCCGGGTCCGCCGCGCGCGATTGGCACAGGATGATCCGGCTTTCGCGCTGGGCCCTGGACAAGACGAAATCGCGGTGTTCGACGGCGCCCGAGATCAGCCCGCACTGGCACACGCCGCAAATCCCGTCGGAACATTTCACATCCACATGAATCCCCGCGCGCGCCAGGGCCTCTGTCGGGGATTCGTCCGCGGCCACGGCCACCTCGCGTCCGGACCGGGCCAGGTTCAGCGTGAACGGGTGGTTTTCATAGTCCGGAATCTCGGGGACTGAGAAATACTCGAAATGCCGCGCCTCGTCCGGTACGCCCGCGGCCTCTGCCGCGTCCAGAACGGATTGCATGTAGCGCTCTGGACCACAGGTATAGACATGGGTCCCGTCCGGGGCCGCGCCCGTCACGTGGGCCAGATCGCAGCGGGTCCCTTCGTCGCTGACATGCAAGGTGACCCGATTGGCCCACGGCATCGAGGGCAGGTCGTGCAGGAAACCGGCCTTGGCGCGGCTGGGTACGGAATAGTGCAAGGCAAAGGGGCGCCCCAGCGCGTGCAGACGATGTGCCATGGCAATCATCGGGGTGATGCCGATTCCCCCGCCCATCAGCAGGGAAAAGGGTGCGTCTTCGATCAACGGGAAATGGTTGATCGGCCGCGACACGAAAACTCGACGCCCCTCGGCAAAGATCCGGTGCAGCAGGGCCGAGCCACCACGGCCCGTGTCTTCTCGCAGTACCGCGATCTGGTATTTTGACCGGTCGGCGGGGTCGCCTGACATCGAGTATTGCCGCAGGTATTCCGGCGCCACGACGATGTCCAGATGTGCGCCGGCCTGCCATTCCGGCAGGTCGCGCCCGTCTGGATCGGTGAATTCGTACTTGGTCACACCTTCGGCCATGACCTCGACCCGGTTCAACCGCAGACGGATCACCGGGCTTTCGGCATCGGCGGTATAGCGATGCGCCAGACCGTCGGTTTCCCCCGCCGCCAGCCTGCGCTGATATTCCTCGGCCGTAATCATTGCTTGGTAGGCTTCGATCCCGGCCTCGCGGTCCATCGGGAAAGGGTAGGGGTGCGGGTGCGGCGCAAGGTTGGCGGGATAGACGGCGAGCGTCTGATCCTCGTACTTCAGGTCCAGATCACGCTGCAGGCCGCGGGCGTTGATCGGTTTGTCGGTGGGGATGTAACTGCCATCTTCCTGCAGTTCGATGTCCCACCACCATTTCTTGACCGGGTTCAGACCGCCACGACCGGCGGCATCGTCAAGCCGCGCCAAGAGCGGCGCGGCGGCGGGCATGTTCATCGCGGCCCAGCGGAACGGCGCTTCGGCAAACAGGCCTTCAAGGTTCCAGGGACAGGTCTTCATGCAGCGCCCGCACATGGCACCGCCGGGGGTGGTGATCCGGTAGGTGGCGCATTTCTGACTGTCGGATTTCCAGATCTCGTAGCCGTTGAACATCAGTTTTGGCCCGGCGGTGATCGCGCCCGAAGGGCATTCGCGCGCGCATTTGTTGCATGCCTCGCAAAACGCCTGCAGGCCGAAATCGATGGGCTTGTCATGCGCAAGCGGCATGTCGGTGGTCACCACGCCGGATTTCAGGCGAGGCCCGAGAAACGGGTTCAGGATGACTTCGCCGATGCGACTGACCTCTCCCAACCCCGACAGCAGCAAAAGCGGAGGTTGCAGCACTTCGCCGTCCATTACGGAATGCGCTTTGGCGGAATACCCAAGGTTGCGGATCTGTTTCGCGATGACACCGCCCAGCAGGGAAAACCGCAGGTAGGCGCGCATGGATTGCGCGACGCTGATCCAGTCGTCGCCGCTTGCGCCTTCCATCGTCTCAAAGCCCTGATCGACGATCATGCTGATCGCCTGATCGTGCGGCGGGTCGATCGGCGCGCCGGTGGCATCGTGGCTGTACCACGCCCAAGCCGGGCAGCGCGACGTTCCGACCGCGTCAAGCCCAAGGAAGTAGCTGGCGGCCTTTATGTTCGCGGCATTTTTCGTGGCGTCGGTCGGGCGCGGGACGTTGTCGGGCAAACCGTCCTGCAACAGCACGAAGGCCCCGAGCGCCCGCCGCTGCGCGGCAGAGGCTGGGGCCTTGCGTACGTAATAGCCGCCCTTCGCCCCCTCTTGCAGCGGCTTGCCCATGTCGCCGAATTGCGCGCGGGCGAACATGTCGGTGCGCTTGGGAATGCGCGGCACGCGGGGTTCGTCGATGAAGGTGGTGGGCGTATCGACCCGTTTCAGGGTTTCGAACGGGTGCGGCCCGTCGACGTAGCGGCGGTTGGCGAACGGGTCTTGTGTCCGGGCCGATTTGGCGCTGTTGGTGCCCAACCACCACGCCGGGCCGTGCAGCAGGTTCCACGGTTGGTCCGACAGCGGCGCCAGCGGCGCGTCGCAGGCCATGTCGAGCGTTGTGGAAATCGCCGCGACACCGAACCTGCTGCCGACCCAAGGCGCGGTCAAGACACCACTTTCCACGGTCGCGAGTCCCGCCGCCACCGTCAGGCGATTGAGCTCCACATCGGTCGAGGTGGCTGTATGCGCCTTGGCGTCCCAGCCAAGCAGGCGGATGTAATTGGCGATGACCACGGCGGTTTCGGTTGCGCGCAGACAGGCGCGATGGGCCTGCGCCCCTTCGATCCAGTCAAACCCGGGTTCCCCCGGTTTGGGATCGCGGGGAAATTCATAGAGGAAGACAATCGCGTGGCTGTGGCCGTCGATGGAGCTTGGCGGGGCCTCCATCGACTCTTTCAGGTCGGCCATGATCAGGTCGATGCCTGACGCGAGCGTCTTGGTCTGCTTGGTCCGCAGGTCCTCGGCCAGCCGGTCGATCCCGGGGTTGCGCACCGGAGCCGCCAGCCGCGCGGACGCTGGCAGGCGGGTGATTCCGATCATCGTCGCGTCTGAGAAATAGCCGAAACCTTTCAGGTGGTGGGCGCGGGCCTGGGACAGCGAGGGGATGGCAGAGCGTGCCCGGTTGACCAGCCCGTCACGGATTGCGTCCATCATCGCCTGGTGATCGGCCATGGCGTTGACCAGGCTTTCCGGTCTGTCGGGTCGGGAAAAGACAAGCGGGCGGAAGGGCGGACTGCCGGACAGATCGGCCCGGTCCACGCGGCGGAGTTTTTCCAGCGGATAGGGGCCGAGATGCACCGGGCGGTTGCGGTCGGAAAAAAGGCGCGAGGGCATGGGGTGTCCTTTGTGGTCGCACGCAGTGGGCCAGCCCTTGCACCCGTTGGCAAGTCGTTTTCCCATGTTGTGCGCCCCCTGCGGGGCCGCGCAGGTCTTGTCCTGCCCCGGCTGTGCCGGGACAGGACCGGTTGGGGGCTCTGCCCCCAAACCCCCGAGGTATTTGGAAAACCAAAGACATGGGATACGTGGACTTTGACGCGGGATCGCCTTATGTCGCGCGGCAAGTTTGATGAAGTGGAGGCACCGATGCCGGTCTTTCTTTCGACGCAGGATGCGGATTTCGAGGCTCGGTTCCGGGCGCTGCTGGGGGCCAAGCGCGAAGACAGTCCGGACGTTGACGATATCGTTGCCGGCATCATCGCGGATGTGCGCGCGCGCGGTGATCGGGCAGTGCTGGAATTGACGACCCGGTTCGACCGGCTGGAACTGACCGCCGAAACCCTGCGGTTTTCCGACGCGGAGATTGCCGCGCAATGCGCCCGCGTCCCGGAGGACGAACGCCGGGCGCTGGAACAGGCGGCCGAGCGGATCCGCGCCTATCACGTGCGCCAGATGCCTGCGGACGACATGTGGACCGATCCCGAAGGCGCCACGCTGGGGTGGCGTTGGACCGCCGTTGCGGCGGCGGGGCTCTATGTTCCGGGCGGGCTGGCGTCTTATCCATCGTCGGTCCTGATGAATGCGATCCCGGCCAAGGTGGCTGGCGTCGAACGGTTGGCAATCTGTTGTCCGACGCCTGATGGCGTGGTCAACCCGCTGGTTCTGCTGGCGGCAAGACTGTCGGGTGTGGACGAGATCTATCGCATTGGCGGGGCGCAGGCGATTGCCGCGCTGGCCTATGGGACCGAGACAATCGCACCGGTCGACAAGATCACCGGGCCGGGCAATGCCTTTGTCGCGGCGGCCAAGCGGCGGGTTTTTGGCAAGGTGGGCATCGACATGATCGCGGGCCCGTCCGAGATCCTGGTGATTGCCGATGGTGACAACGATCCCGACTGGATCGCGCTGGACCTGATGAGCCAGGCCGAGCATGACGAAAGCGCGCAGTCGCTGCTGATCACCACCGATACAGGGTTTGGTCAGGCCGTGACCGAAGCGGTCGGGACGCGGCTTGAGACGCTGGAACGCCGTGCGATTGCCGGGGCAAGTTGGCGCGATTTCGGGGCCGTGATCACCGTACGCGACCTGGACGAGGCGGCGGCGCTGTCGAACCGGATCGCGCCCGAGCACCTGGAACTGTGTGTGGCCGATCCTGAAGCGCTGGCCGACAAGTGCACCCATGCGGGCGCGATTTTCCTTGGGCAATGGACGCCCGAGGCGATCGGTGACTATGTCGGGGGGCCGAACCACGTGCTGCCGACAGCGCGGTCGGCGCGGTTTTCGTCGGGGCTGAACGTGCTGGATTTCCTCAAGCGCACGACGCTGTCCAAAATGACCCCCGAGGCGCTGCGTGCGATCGGTCCGGCGGCAGAGGTTCTGGCGCGTTCAGAATCGCTTGAGGCGCATGGGCTGAGCGTGACCGCGCGTCTGGACCGGCTCAACCGGGATTGAGCGACGGCATCCGTGATTGCACCGTGCCGCCTGACGGGCTAGGCAGGGGCATCCTGGGAAGGACGAGCCTGATGAGCCGTATTGCGCATATAGAACTGGACGACGCTAACCTGCCGCCGCCCACGCCGGAAATCGAACAGGAACGCCGGGTGGCGATGTTCGACCTGATGGAAAGCAACAGCTTTTCCCTGCCCGCCCGCGATGGGCGCGAGGTGCCGGATGGCCCCTACAATGTCGGCCTGTCGATCCGTGAAAAACGGCTGGTCTTTGACGTGACGACGGAAGACTATGAAAAGGCCGCGGAATTCCACCTGTCGCTGTCGCCGTTCCGGCAGGTGGTCAAAGACTATTTCATGATCTGCAAATCCTATTTCGATGCAGTCAAGAACCTGCCGCCCAGCCAGATCGAAACCATAGATATGGCCCGACGTGGCATTCACAACGAAGGCGCGCGCATCCTGCAGGAACGGCTGGAGGGCAAGGCCGAGGTCGATGACGACACCGCCCGGCGCCTGTTCACCCTGGTCTGCGTGTTGCATTTCGGAGGCTGAGCAAGGTGCCGGACAAGCTGCCGCAATCGGTGCTGTTCTGCTGCGATCACAACGCGGTGCGGTCGCCCATGGCCGAGGGCATCATGAAGAAGATGTTCGGCATGCAGGCCTATGTGCAGTCGGTGGGTGTCCGCAACGACCTTGAAATCGACGGGTTCGCCATTGCGGTCTGCGCCGAGGTCGGTGTCGAACTGTCGCGCCATAGGTCGCGCAGTTTCGAGGAACTGGAAGAAATGGGCGAGGCGCTGTCAGGGTTCGACCTGATCGTGGCACTGTCGCCCGCATCGCAGCGTGCCGCGCTGGAACTGACGCGGTTTTATCACCTGACCGTCGAATACTGGCCGATCCTCGACCCCACGAGCCTGGGAGAAACGCGTGAGGCCAAGTTGAATTCCTATCGCCAGACCCGCGACCAGATCGCCGGGCATATTCAAAGAAAATGGGGCAACGCATGAGCCGCGACACGATCCAGCGCTATTTCGAGGCGTTCAATTCCAAGCACATCGACGGGATGCTCGAATGCCTGACCTCGGATGTCGAACACCACGTCAACGAAGGTCAGATCCGCGTGGGCCGGGTGAAATTCGCCGATTTCTGCGCCCATATGGATCATTGCTATGACGAGGAACTGACCGACATGGTCATCTTCGTGAACGAGGACGGAACCCGGGGCGCCGCCGAATACATCGTCAACGGCATCTACAAAGCCACCGACGCGGGCTTGCCCGAAGCGACGGGCCAGACCTATCGTCTGCCTGCGGGTTCGTTCTTTTCGTTGAAGGACGGCAAGATTTCCCGCGTCGTGACCTATTACAACCTTGCGGACTGGATCCGGCAGGTTTCCTGATGCGGGTCGAGGTGCTGACCGGCGCGGCACTGGATGCGGCGCTTGACGGGGTGGCCAGGTTGCGGATCGCGGTCTTCCGGGACTGGCCTTACCTCTATGACGGCAGTTTCGACTATGAGCGGGGGTATCTGCAAACCTACCGCGACAGTGCCGACGCGGTGGTGGTCGGGGCTTTTGATGGCGACCGGCTTGTCGGTGCGGCCACCGGCACCCCGATGGAGGATCACGCCGACGATTTTGCAGCGGCGTTTTCCGGGACGGAAATCGACCTTTCCAAAGTGTTTTATTGTGCCGAGTCGGTGTTGTTGCCTGACTATCGCGGGCGGGGGATCGGGCACCGGTTTTTCGACCTGAGGGAGGCGCATGCCCGCCGCTTGGGTCGAACCCATTCGGCGTTTTGCGCCGTGCAGCGCCCCGTTGATCACCCGCTGCGTCCTGCGGGATATGCAGCGCTCGACCCGTTCTGGCGCAAGCGCGGCTATGCGCCGGTGCCGGGTGTCGTGGCGCATTTCCGGTGGAAAGACGTAGATCAGGGTGAAAGCACCGAAAAACCGCTGCAATTCTGGATGCGCGCGCTCTGACCTCAGGCGGTTTCGCTTTTGGCTTTGACGCGCCGATCATGTCTTCGCGCAGCACGCAGCAACATGGCGCCAAGTCCAAAGGTGACGACAAGCCCTGCCAACAGCCCGGCGATGTCGCCGGCGAATTCCGCCACCTGCGCGATCTGCCCAGAAAACGTGTAGCCCAGCCCGACGTAAAGCACGACCCAAACCGATTCGCCGGTGAGGCTGCCCAGCGTGAAGCCTGACCAGCGCAGCCCGCCAGCACCGCCAAGAAAGTTGATGTAGGGCCCCAGTGGGCTGAACAGCCAGCGCGACAGGAACACCGAAAGAACGCCCCAGCGATCAAGGAAGGCGCGGGCCCGAACGATCAGCGCCCGCCGCTTGCCGCCCCGTTTTGCCCCCCGCGCCAAAAAGTTGCCGCCCTTGCGACCAAGGACATAGCCCGTCTGGTCTCCCAGTATCGCACCGCCGAATGCGCCAAGGACGACAGAAGATAGGGCCAGGTCACCACTGGCGACAAACGCACCGCCTGCCAGCATCAGGAACGACGACGGCATCGGGATCGCGAGGCAGGACAGATATGTCGCCAGCGCGATGATCCACGCCCCATAGATCGGGACAAGCGTGAACAGCCAATCGGTCAATTCCTGCCCCGGGATGCGGCTATTGCGGCCTCGATCTGCTGGATCAAGGTATCGACGGCCACCCCACGTTCGCGTGCGATGTCGTCAAGGGTGATCCGTTTGGGGGTGCCGCCGGGTTGCAGGCCCAGTTCGGTTCCGATCACCTCGGGCGGGACGTTCCAGGAATGCGCAATGTATCCCGGGGTCATCCAGCCCTCGATATGTTGATCGCGGTGCGCGGGATCGGACCAATACACCGTTGCAATCACCAGTTTCACCGCGAAAAAGCCGGTTGTCGCGACGGCAAGGACAAAGGCCAGAAGCAACGGCTTGTGACGTTTCCAGAAGGCGGGCAAGGCAAAGGACATGGGGGGGCATCCTGACGGGCTTTCCGCCTCTATACAGGGTTCGTGCCCCTGCCTAAAGTGCGCCGCGTGGAATTCGCCCGGAACGAGGATACGTGCCATGAAAATCGCCACCGCAGCCTACAAGATGGACTTCCTGCCGAACTGGGCCGCCTATGCAGAAAAGCTGGATCACTGGGTGGCCGAGGCCGCCGGGCAGGGCGCCGAGCTGTTGGTGTTTCCCGAATACGGCGCGATGGAGTTGGCGACGCTTTCAGGGCCAGAGGCGGCGGGTGATCTGGAACGATCCCTGCACGCTGTGTCAGAGCATATTCCGCAGGCCGACGCGCTGCATTCTGATCTGGCAGCGAAATATGGTGTGCATATCCTTGCGGCGTCCGGCCCTGTGTTCGACGACGCCATCGGCCCGCGCCCGGTTAACCGTGCCCGGTTGTTTGCGCCAACTGGCGGCGTCGGGGTACAGGACAAGCAGATCATGACCCGTTTCGAGCGCGAAGAATGGGATGTCGTCCCCGGCGGTCCGCTCCGCCTCTTCGACACCGCGTTGGGGACCTTCGGCATCCTGATCTGCTATGACAGCGAGTTTCCGCTTTTGGGGCGTGCCCTGTCGCAGGCGGATACCCTGCTGGTGCCGTCCAACACCGAAGCTTTGGCCGGCTATTGGCGGGTGCGCATCGGCGCGATGGCGCGGGCGCTGGAAAACCAGTGCGTGTCGGTCATGTCGTCCATCGTGGGAGAGTGCCCATGGTCGCCCGCTGTTGACGTGAACACCGGCATGGGCGGCGTTTTCGGTCCTCCGGACACCGGATTTCCGGCCACGGGGGTGCTGGCCGAAGGCGTTTTGAACCAACCGGGCTGGACCTATGCCGAGGTCGATCCCGCGGCCACCGACCATGTCCGCCGCGACGGCGTGGTGCTGAACCGGCGTCACTGGGACGACCAGAATGGGCGCAATTGTGATGCCGCGGTGCAGAAAGTCCGCTGATTTCCGCTTGAAAAACAGCTCCCTTTGGAGCATATACTTGCGCGCCTCGCAAAACTGGGCGGGGTGTGTAGCAAAGGAGAGACCATGGCCAAGGAAGATACGCTCGAATTTCCCGGTGTCGTGAAGGAACTCCTGCCCAATGCGACGTTTCGGGTCGAGCTGGAAAACGGCCATGAAATCATTGCACATACGGCAGGAAAAATGCGCAAGAACCGTATTCGCGTTCTGGCAGGCGACAAGGTTCAGGTGGAGATGACTCCTTATGACCTGACCAAGGGTCGGATCAACTATCGCTTCAAGTGACCCACCACCGTCTTTGACGTGACCGCGCCGGGCTGATCGCCCGGCGTTGTTGTTTTGGGGCGCTTTTCGGTGCCAAACCCCTTGCGCGCTTGGCCGATGGGCGGCTACCCCCTGTCAAAACCCGCAATGGACCTGACAATGACAGACATTCCCCGCCTGATCCTTGGTTCTGGCAGCCCGCGCCGCCGAGAGCTGTTGGCGCAGTTGGGCGTGGTGGCCGATGACATTCGTCCGCCCGATATCGACGAAGACCCCCGCAAGGGCGAACTGCCGCGCCCCTATTGCGTGCGGCTGGCGCGGGAAAAGGCGCTGGCGATCCCGTCCGACCCGGACGATATCGTGCTGTCGGCGGACACCACCGTCGCGCTGGGCCGCCGCATTCTGGGCAAGCCCGCGGATGCGGGCGAGGCAGAGGCGTTCCTGCGCCTGATGTCGGGGCGTCGTCACAAGGTCATTACCGCGGTTGCGGTGCGTCGGGGTGACCGGGTCTGGGAACGTGATGTGGTCACCCAGGTGAAGATGAAATCCCTGTCCGACGTTGAAATCACAGCCTATCTTGCCAGCGAAGACTGGCGCGGCAAGGCCGGGGGCTATGGCATTCAGGGGCCGGCGGGGGCGCTGATCCCGTGGATCTCGGGCAGTTTTACCGCCGTAGTCGGCCTGCCGCTGGCGGAAACGGCGAACCTTTTGCAGGCGGCGTGCTATCCGCTTTATCGGGGGACAAAATGAAGGGACGGACCATTGCGCTGGGCCAGTTGAACGGGGCCGAGGCCGCCGCGCTGATCGTGGACGGACGGTTGAGCGACCTGCTGGTCGATACCGACGCACCACGCCCGGGCACGATCTATCGCGCGATTGCAGAACGCCCGATGAAAGGGCAGGGCGGCATGTTCCTGCGCACCCCTGACGGCAGCGCCTTTCTGCGGCAGGTCAAGGGGTTGTCGCCGGGCCAGCCGCTGCTGGTGCAGGTCACGGGCTTTGCCGAACCGGGCAAGGCAATCCCGGTGACCACCAAGGTCCTGTTCAAGAGCCGCTATGCCATTGTCACCCCAGACGCACCCGGCATCAATGTCTCGCGTTCGGTCAAGGATGACGACGTCCGCGACCGCCTGCTGGAAATCGCGCATGAGGTCATGGGCGGGAATGACATGGGGTTGATCCTGCGCACCTCTGCGATTGCCGCCGAGGATGACGAACTGGCCGAAGATATCGGCGCCATGTACGAACTCGCCGGGCAGGTGATGCAGGACGCCGAGGGCACAGAGGCCGAGATGCTGGTCGAAGGCGACGGGCCGCACTTGCTGGCCTGGCGCGAATGGGCAGGTCCGGCAGAGGTCGATGGCAGCGACATGGCGTTCGAGAACCACGGCGTTCTGGACGCGGTCGATGCGTTGTCGCATCCGGCGGTGGCGCTGGACGGCGGGGCGTCGTTCTGGGTGGAACCCACCCGCGCACTGGTGGCAGTGGATGTGAACACCGGCGGCGACACTTCGCCCGCCGCAGGATTGAAGGCCAATATCGGTTGCGCCCGCGATTTGCCGCGCCAATTGCGGCTGCGCGGGCTTGGCGGGCAGATCGTGATCGATTTTGCCCCGATGCCCAAGAAGGACCGCCGCGTCGTCGAGGGATCGCTGCGCGCCGCGCTCAAGGCCGATGGGGTCGATACGACGATGGTCGGTTGGACCCCTCTGGGCCACTATGAATTGCATCGCAAGCGCGACCGCTTTCCACTGGCTGAGGTGCTGAAATGAGCTGCCCGATCTGCCAAAAAGCGACCGATACGAACTATCGCCCGTTCTGTTCGAAACGCTGCGCGGATATCGACCTGGGCAAGTGGCTGGGGGCCGGATATTCTGTGCCATCCACCGACCCCGAGGACATCGAAGAGGCGATCGAACAGACTCTTCGCGCCTTGCAAGAACGCCCAGAGCGGCCGAATTGATACGCCGCGCGCACCTGCGCCCAGGCATGTCCGTGGGTCTGCTGGGCGGATCGTTCGATCCGCCGCACGCGGGCCATGTCCGCATCACCGAAGAGGCGCTGCGCCGGTTTGGGCTGGATCGCGTGTGGTGGTTGGTCAGTCCCGGCAATCCCTTGAAACCGCATGGTCCGGCTCCGCTGGCGGACCGGATGGCGGCAGCGCGCGCACTGATGGATCACCCTCGTGTTGCAATTTCGGATTTCGAGGCACAGGTCGGAACACGCTATACCGCGCAGACGCTTCGCGCCTTGCAGCGTTTCTATCCCGGTGTACGCTTTGTCTGGTTGATGGGCGGGGACAATCTTGCCCAGTTTCACCGCTGGCAGGACTGGCGGGACATCGCGGCCCGCGTGCCCATCGGTGTGCTGGCCCGTCCCGGCAGCCGGTCACAGGCGCGGCTATCGCGTGCTGCGCAGGTGTTGTCCCGGGCACGCCTTTCCGACAGTGCTGCGCACCTGTTGCCGCAGAGCGATCCTCCCGCGTGGTGCTTTGTGAATATCCCGATGTCCGGGCTTAGTTCATCCGCGATCCGTGCGCGGCTGGGCAAGCCGCGCTGAGGCAACCCCGGCCACCACGATCAACGCCAGACCGGCCCAGGTCAGCGCATCGGGAAGGTCCCCGAACACCAGCCAGCCCAGGCCTGTCGCGGCAAGTAACTGAAAATATACCATCGGTGCCAGAACGGTGGCCGATGCGCGGCTGTAGGCGACGACCAGCAGCAGGTTGCCCAGCATCGATGCCAGGCCAGACGCCACGAACGCCAGCGCCATGCCCCAGGTCAACGCGGGTGGGGCATATCCCAGCGCCAGCGGCGCAAGCGCGACGGTGCCGGCTATCAGTTGCGTGGTCAGCAGCGACCGGGGTCGCCCCAGCCCCGACAGCGCCCGCGATGCAGTCAGATAGATACCATAGAAGAAACCTGCCAGCACCGCGAACCCCATGCCCGGAGCCATGTTCAGGCCAGGCCGGACCACTAGAAGGACGCCGGCAAAACCCAAGGCTACCAGAATCGATCGCAGCACAGTCACTGGTTCTTTCAGCAAGATCGCCGATAGGACAAAGCTGATGATCGGGCCGATGAAAAGCGCGGCAAAGACGTTGGCCAGCGGTGCGGTCGACAGTGCCGTCAGGATCGACAGAATGCCACCGGCCAGCGCCAGTCCGCGCCCCCAGACCCGCCAATCGCGCAACAGCCGCCAGGTTTCGCGCGGGGCGATCGGAACCGTTACTGCCGCGCCCACGGCAAAGCGGGCCCAGGCGACGAAAACCGGTGCCACACCAAATTCCGCGGTCAACAGCTTGCCCGCCGCATCCCCCGCCGGGATAAACGCCATGGCAACGAACATGATGATAAGAGCCAACCCCATGCCCCGCGCCTAGCACGCGGCTCGCGTGTGGAAAAGCGGCAAACGGGCGCTTGTCTGGACACGTTCCCTGCGGTTACATCACCTCATGACCTATCGCATTTCCCGCCGTTTTTTCCTGACCTCTGCCGCCAGTTTCGCGGCGCTGCCTGCCTGCGCGAATGCCCCTGACCGGTCGCTTCGGCCCGAAGCCCGGGGAGCGGGATTTCACAAGAAAGCTGTCAACGGGGCCGAGGCGCTGGTCGAAAAGGCAGAACTTGGCGGCAAGGTGGCTTTCAGCGTGGTGGACGCGCAATCCGGGCTCGTCCTGGAACAGCGAGAGGCGCAGACCGGCCTGCCGCCCGCGTCTGTCGCCAAGGCGCTGACCGCGTGCTATGCCCTCACGGTGTTGGGGCCCGGGCATCATTTTGTCACCCGCCTGATCGCGACCGGAGGCGTCAGCGGTGGCGTTGTTCAAGGGGACCTTGTTCTGGCGGGCGGTGGCGATCCGACGCTGGACACCGACGCGCTGGCAGGTTTGGCCGCCAGGCTGAAGGCGGCAGGTGTCACCGGGGTCAAGGGCCGGTTCCTGGTGTGGGGCGGGGCACTGCCCTTTGTTCGTGGGATCGACCGGGAACAACCCGATCACGTCGGCTATAACCCCGCGGTGTCAGGGCTGAACCTGAACTACAACCGTGTGCATTTCGAATGGCGCAAGGCAGGCAGCGGCTGGAACGTGACACTGGACGCGCGGTCGGAAAAATATCGACCGGACGTGCGCATGGCGCGGATGGAAATCGTCAGCCGCAACGTGCCGATCTATACCTACAAGGACGCCGGTGGGCGCGATGACTGGACCGTTGCCAGTGGCGCACTGGGTAAGGGCGGGGCCCGGTGGCTGCCCGTGCGCAAGCCCGAACTTTACGCAGGCGAAGTGTTCCAGACCTTTGCCGGAGCGCAGGGACTCCGGTTGCCCGCGCCGAAACTGGCCCAATCCCTGCCCGACGGGGCAGAGCTTGCCCGTCACGAAAGCGAGCCGCTGCGCATCGTGCTGCGCGATATGCTGAAATATTCCACCAATATCACTGCAGAAGCCGTTGGCATGACCGCAACGATCAAGCGCACGGGGCGGCCCGCCACCCTGCGCGCCTCGGCCAACGAGATGAATCGCTGGGCGAAAGAAACGCTGGGCATGCACGATGTCGCGTTGGTCGATCATTCCGGCCTTGGCGATGCGTCACGCATGACGGCGACCGACATGACAACGGCACTGATTTCGGCGCATCGCAGGATGGGGATCAAGGCGATCCTCAAGGATATCCCGATGCGTGACGCGAAGCGCAAGGTGATCAAGGATCACCCGGTCAAGGTGCATGCGAAGACCGGAACGCTGAATTTCGTTTCAGGTCTGGCGGGGTTCATCGACGCCACGGACGGGACAGAGATGGCTTTCGCGATTTTTTGCGCTGACATCCCGCGGCGCAACAAACTTACGCTGGCCGAACGTGAACGCCCTGACGGCGCTAAGGGCTGGAACACCCGCGCCAAGGTGTTGCAGCAGGATCTGATCGACCGCTGGTCGGTGCTGTACGGCAGCTGAGCCTGCCGCCCTTGGTGAGGCGTTCAGCGACCTGGCATGCAAAGGCGACCCGCGTGGGCCGCCCCTGTTCCGCGGGTTTCGAACTGGATCAGTTCTGGATCACCACGCGCATGTTTTCCAACCCGACCTGACGGGTCTTGGCGAACAGCACCGCGGCATGTTCAGGGTGCAGACGCACGCAGCCCGCCGACGCTGGCGTGCCAAGGCGGCTGATCTGGTTGGTGCCGTGGATCGCATAGTTGCCGTTGAAGAAAATCGAATAGGGCATCGGCGCGTTGTTGTAACGGCTGGATTTGTGGTTCTTCGACAACCACTTGGCCGTCCACTGGCCGCGCGGGGTATACTTGCCGCGGCGTGCGGTGGAGACCGGCCACTGATACGTCGCCATGCCGTTTTCGTACACCGTCATGGTCTGGGTGGAAATGTCCACCTTGGCCACCAAAGGAGCCGCGGCACCAAGAATGGGCAGCAGGCACAACAGTGCGGCGCCAAGCAGGGTAAAGGTAAAGCGGTTCATCGAATGACCCTCCGAAAACACGTTTTGAAAAATCCGGCAGGTGTTGCCTGTCTTCCAGATAAGCCAAAACGTTAACGGAGCGTCAGTCCGGGATTCCTGACCTCGTGCGTGGAATTGTTTCGCGGGCGGCAACAGTTCTGACGCCCGCGCGGGTTGTTTCCAAGTTGTGAACGGGCTCAGAGCGTCATATGTCGCGCCCGTGCACCGCGCTCGATGGCTGCGGCGTGCAGGCGGTCGATGTTCAACTCGTGCCGGACTTCTTCCAGCAGGCGCAGTTCAGCCTCGTTCAGGGTACCGTCGGCGGCGGCCACGTCGCAGGCCAGCGCGTATGCGGTTTCGAAAAGCTGCTCTGGCAGGTTGTCACGGATCAGGCCAAACAGGGCGTCAAGCCCGTCTTCCTGTTCGAAAAGATCGAAAATCACCTGGGCCACCACGTTCATTCGGTCTGCATCATAAGTGGCGAAAACCGGAAGGTGGTTCACAGCGGACTGGATCTTGACCAGTTCAGCGGTGCGGATATCCTCATCCGATGCCGAAACGGCAATCATCAGCCCGACCAGGCAATCTTGCGGGCTTAGAGGATGGGTGTTGGCGTCGCTCATGTCTGGGCGTCCTTTGTCTGCTTCGTTGCACCGCAGAATATTGACCCCGCGTCCGCCCCGCAATAGGAAGCGCCGACATGACCGACGGGCAAGGGGCCCGTGGGATCAATAGGAGTTTGCCCGATGTCCGAGCTGCGCGATGCCGCCCTCGCTTCTAAAGCCTGGCCTTTCGAAGAAGCACGTCGTATCGCGAAACGCTATGAAAAAGCGCCGCCGGAAAAGGGCTATGTCCTGTTCGAAACCGGTTACGGCCCCTCGGGCTTGCCGCACATCGGAACCTTTGGCGAGGTTGCGCGCACAACGATGATCCGTCACGCGTTCCACGTGATTTCCGACATTCCGACCCGACTGATCTGTTTTTCCGACGATCTGGACGGGATGCGGAAGGTTCCGGAAAACGTGCCGAACCAGGAATTGCTGCATGCAAACATCCAGAAGCCGCTGACCAGCGTGCCGGATCCGTTCGAAGAATACGAAAGCTTCGGCCATCACAATAACGCCATGTTGCGCCGTTTCCTCGATACTTTCGGGTTCGAGTACGAGTTCTATTCGGCGACAGAGTTCTACAAGTCGGGTCAGTTCGACGAGGTGTTGCTGCGCGCCTGCGAACGCTATGACGACCTGATGAAGGTGATGCTGAAATCCCTGCGCGAAGAACGCCAGCAGACCTATTCGATCTTCTTGCCGATCCATCCGGAAACCGACCGGGTCCTTTATGTCCCGATGAAAGAGGTGAACGCCACCGACGGCACCATCACCTTTGACGACGAAGATGGCCGTGAATGGACCCTGCCGGTCACTGGCGGCAACGTGAAATTGCAGTGGAAGCCGGATTTCGGTGCCCGTTGGGCGGCTCTTGGTGTCGATTTCGAGATGTACGGCAAGGACCATTCCACCAATACGCCGATCTATGACCGGATCTGCGAGATCCTGGGTGCGCCTGCACCCGAACATTTTACCTATGAACTGTTCCTCGACGATCAGGGCCAGAAGATTTCCAAATCCAAGGGCAATGGTCTGTCGATCGACGAATGGCTGACCTACGCCAGCACGGAATCGCTGTCCTATTTCATGTTCCAGAAGCCCAAGACCGCCAAGCGGCTGTGGTGGGACGTGATCCCGAAGGCGGTGGACGAATATCATCAGCAGCTGAAGGCCTATCACACCCAAGACGTCAAGGCGCAGGTCAACAACCCGGTCTATCACATCCATTCTGGCGATGTGCCGGTGTCGACCATGGTGGTGCCCTTTGCCATGTTGCTGAACCTGGCTTCTGTCGCCTCGGCCCATGACAAGGAAACACTTTGGGGCTTCATCCGCCGATATGCGCCCGACGCGACGCCGGAAACCCACAAAGATCTGGATGCGGCCGCCGGGTTCGCGGTCAAATACTACGAAGATTTCGTGGCGCCAGCCAAGACCTATCGACTGCCCACCGAGCTGGAGCGCGAGGCGCTGACCGACCTGCGTGACCAGTTGGCCGCTTATGAAGGCGAACGCACCGACGAGGCGCTGCAATCGGTGGTCTATGCCTGTGGCCGCGACCGTTTCGACCCGTTGCGCGACTGGTTCAAGGCAATCTACGAGGTGCTGCTGGGTGCCAGCCAGGGCCCGCGGTTCGGCGGGTTCATCGCATTGTACGGGGTCGAGGAAACCGTGGCGCTGATCGACAAGGCGCTGGCGGGCGATCTGGCGGGCTGACGCCGGTTCCCAATCATGACGCCAGGATGGGCGGGGCTGCGATTGCCCCGCCTTTCCTTATTTTACCGTCCTTACCGGGGATTAACGCCACTCTGGGCCGCTTGATCCCTGTCATGGACTCAAGTGTTGCCTCGTGCCACGATAATAAACGGGGGATGCAAAGCTTGGAGGATCGCCATGCGGTTGGCACTTGCCCTGACACTGATCATCGCCTCGCCAGTTCTGGCGCAGGATATCGAAGATGGCGCGGCCTTGTACCGCAAGCACTGCGCCACCTGCCATGGGATCGAAGCACGCGGCGACGGGCCGATGGCCGGGGTTCTGACGGTTCAGCCGGTGAACCTGCGGGAACTGGCTGCGCAGAATGGTGGCGAATTTCCCCTGTTCCGGGTGGTGAAGCGGATCGACGGGCGTGACCCGCTGGTCAGCCACGGGTCACCCATGCCGGTTTACGGTGACTTCTTCGAAGGCATGTTCGACGTGCCAATGAAAACTGCCAGTGGCCAGCCGATTCTGACGTCGCGCCCGGTGCGCGATCTGGTTGTTTACCTGCAAAGCCTGCAAGACGACGGCTGACCGGGTCTAGTGGATTGAATCCAACATTTGGAACCCTCGATTTCTTGCGGCGATGATGTCGTTGGGGTCTGCCCGCCAAA